>CACYXJ010000033.1 GCA_902778375.1 uncultured Erysipelotrichaceae bacterium | reverse complement strand
CCGGAATGCCCTGCGCCGTCAATATCTGCTGTCATGTATGCCGGCATGCAAAGGTGGTGCTCTGATGAAAAAACTGACTCTGCCCCTGACTTATGAAGAACGCCGCAGTCTGCGGGCCGGTGAAATGGTGCTGCTCAGCGGCAAGGTATACACGGCAAGGGACGCCGCCCACAAACGCCTTCACGAAATGCTCATGAACGGCGAAGAACTGCCTGTTGACCTGCATGATGCATATATCTACTACGTCGGACCGACACCGGCAAAAGAAGGCCAGGCGATCGGCTCGGCCGGACCGACGACAAGTTCCCGCATGGATCCCTATACCCCGGAACTGATCCGCCACGGATTAAGAGGAATGATCGGCAAAGGTTACCGCAGCGAGGAGGTCAAGGAAGCGATCCGGCAGTATGACGCCGTCTATTTCGTGACGATCGGCGGTGCCGGCGCATTGCTGTCCCACTGCATCAAGGAGCGCCGCATGGTCGCCTTCGAAGACCTGCTGGCGGAAGCCCTGACGGAACTGTATGTCGAGGATTTTCCCTGCTACGTCGGTATCGACGTATACGGAAACGACATCTATGATCCCGATGAAGCATGACATTGCCCGATAAGGGAAGTATAATCATAGGTACATAGAGAAAAGAGGTAACATCTATGGATATGGAAATGATTGAAACGATCCTGCACACAGCAGTGCATACCGCCCAGATCATTCTGGAATCGATGGGCATCATCATCCTGCTCAGCGGTGGCGTCGGCTGCTTTATCGAATACTTTGCCACCCGGAAAAATGTCCGGCTGATCCTTGCCAAGCGGATCTCTCTGGCACTGGAATTCCTGATGGCCGGCGAAATCCTGCATACGATCGTCGCCCAGGACATGCAGGACCTGCTTGTCATTGGCGCGATCATTATCTTCCGTTTCATCCTGACATGGGAAAACAGCCATGAAATCAAGGAACTGGAAGAAGAGGAACTGAGCATAGAAAAAAAGGAATAAACAAATCAAAGGTGCCTGCCGGGGCACCTTGTTTTTTTTATCCCTGAGAATCCGGCTGAACTTTACTGTTTTTCCGGTTTCCTGTGGATCCGGATCAGGAAGGAAGCCATCACTGCCAGGGAATCGATGTCATCAAGCTTGCGGCGGTCCTTTTCAGAGGTGTGATAGAAATAGGGAGTCATGGCGAAGAGGTCCTGAATGCCGTCTTTGTCGAGTTTCATGATTTCACTGATCTGCAGCTGGTCAGCCAGCGGGAAGGGCGGTTCGTCGACGGTGTTGAGATACGGTTCATCATACAGTGCCTGTTTCAGTTCCAGCAGATGATCCGGCGCCGGTGTGACGGAAATGAACACGCCGCCCGGTTTCAGAATGCGCATGATCTCCTCTTTGGCAAGCGGAGCGAACAGCGTCGTGACGATATCGGCGCAAGCATCCGCGAAGGGAAGGGAGAAAATCGAAGCGACGGTATAGTGCGTGTCCGGATCATTGCGCGAGGCATGTTTCAGGGCATCCTTGGACAGGTCGAAGCCGTATTTGTCATTGCCGCACAGGGCCGCGGTATAGTATCCTTCGCCGCATGCCAGATCGACTGTGACATCATGGGCAAAGGAGGCTGTCAGTTCACGCATCCTGTCCTTCAGAAAAGCATAATGTCCGCGCTGCAGAAAGCGGGTGCGGGCCTTGACACTCTCCGGGGAATCGCCGTGACTGCCGCCGCGGGACAGGTAGAGATTCAGATATCCCTGGCGGGCATAATCAAAAGAATGATGGTTGGCACAGACAGCTGTGCGGCCGTTTCTGATCAGTTCACCTTTGCATACCGGACATGTTAAAAGCATATCCAAAGTATAGCACACAAAGTTATTGACTGAGAGTCAGTCGGCAGGTATGATTCAATTGTAGGAGGTGACACCATGCCTGAAAGCAAGGACAGTGAAGTGCGCCGGAACGAATTTGTGGATGCCGCCGAGAAACTGTTTCAGGAAAACGGCATCGTTGATACGACCATCAGTTCGATCGTCAAGGAGATGGATGTAGCCAAAGGGCTTTTCTACTATTACTTCAAATCAAAGGATGATGTGATCGAAGCTATCAGTGAGAAATACAACGAAGTATTCCGGGAAATGCTCAATGCCGCAATGGACCAGGAAGATTATGAATCCCGTCTGAAGCAGTATGTGCATAACTCCGTCGCATCATTCCGCGAGCTGAACAACAAGCTGCAGGGAAAAAGCGGCGAAGTGGATCTCAGCGCGTTGAGCAACCGATCCATCGATGACGCCAAACAGGAAGCCATCAAGGCACTGCAGGACCTTCTGGAAGAAGGCAATACGATCGGGGAACTGACGATCACCCACGCACGCTATTACGCCAATATCCTCGTCAGCGGCATTGTCGAACTGATCGAAGAAAACGAAGCGACTGACGATGAAATCGAATTTATTATCTATGATCTGATTGAAAGGGCAGGTAAGGACTGACATGAGCGAAGATCTCAACAGCAAAATCAACGAAATAACGGAAAAGGTCAGCAAGGCGGTCGAGGACGGCAGCAAGGAAGTGCTCGGCACCCTCAATGAAAAAGGAAAACAGGTTCTGAGCATGCTCGAACTGGAAAAGAAGAAAGCGGAGATCCGTTCCGAGATCGGACATAACTCCCGCGATCTCAGCAAGGCATATGAGAAACTCGGACGCGACTATTTCAACGCCAAGATGGCCGGCCATGATCTTTCCAGCAACAACGAAACATTCAATCTGATCCGCTCGAAAGAGAAGGTCATTGAACTGCTGAACGAAAAACTGGACATTCTGGAAGCGGAAAATAAGTAAATCCTGATAACTAAGGCAGGTGAAAACCTGCTTTTCTTTTCCAGTCATGGTATGATACATAGTGAATCTTCTTTTCTGAAAACAGGGGTAAGAAATATATGATAAAGGCAATATTAAGATTTTTCAGAAATCTACTGATCTTAATTGTCGTACTGGCGCTTGCTGCGGTGATCGGCCTCTGGGTCATGATTAACAAGACAGCCTATGCGCCGGAAGAACGTGAGACAATCGAGACAAGCGGCCGTTCGGAGAATGTCATTTCTCCCGAAGCCTCGCTGACGGTCCTGACATGGAACATCGGCAACGGCTCCAGCGGCAGCGACGCCGATTGCTTTCTTGACGGCGGCACCAATGTCGTGACGACGACAGAGGACAGGGTCAAGGAAAACACCGCTGAGATCATTGCCCGTCTGCAGGAATACAATCCGCAGATCATGCTGCTGCAGCAGGTCGACTTCAACTCCACCCGCAGTTTCTACTACGATGAATCCGCTGCCATCAGCAGTGCCTTCGAGGAAACCGAAAGCAGTTATGCCATCGACCAAAAGGCTCACCTTGTACCATGGCCATGGCCGATGATCGGCAAGATCAAGGGCGGTTCATTGACACTTTCCCGCATCAACCAGAAAGATGCGGAACGTATCGCCTTAAGTGTGACCGTCAAGAAACCGGACAATCTCTTCTCGGTAAGACCGTGCATGGTGGTGACCCGCTATCCGATCTATGGCGTGGAGCAGGAACTTGTCGTCATCAATGTCCGCCTGATCAGCTATGAGAATCCGGAAGATATCAGAAACCAGATGACAGCCCTGCACGAATTCATGAAGGCGGAATATGACAAGGGCAACTTCGTCATTGCCGGCGGCGACTTCTATCAGTCGTTCGCGACCGAGGAGACAAACTTCCCGGCCGTCGAAGGTCGCTGGCAGCCGGACAAGGTCGCTTCCGATCTCTTCGAGGAAGGCTGGCGTGTTGTCAGCGGCAATGGCGGCATCGCGACCCAGCGTTCGCTCAACCTGCCGCTGAAGGAAGGAACCCAGGATCAGATCCAGTACTATGTCACCGACGGCTTCATCACTTCGCCGAATGTAAACGTCGACAGTGTCGAAACCAAGGATCTGCAGTTTGTTTCATCCGATCACAATCCGGTGGTGATCCGCATCACCCTGAAGTAAACAGAAAAACAAAGACAGGGGATGCCGCATGGCATCCTCTTTCAAAAAGAAAGGAGGCGGCAATGAACAGAAATATCAGTGAACGTTTTGTCATCCGCACGATACGGCGGGATGAAGCGGATATCGCGGCGGATATGGAACAGATCTGCTTTCCGCCTCATGAAGCATGTCCGAAAGAACTCATGATCCAAAGAGTTCTCAGGGATCCGGAGATGTTCATTGTCGCTGAAGAAAAGGAGACCGGAAAACTGTGCGGACTGATCAACGGCATGCCGACCGATGCCGAAGCCTTCAGCGACGATTCCTTCACCGGCTTTGACCTGTACAAGGAAGATGGACGCAGGATGTTTCTTGCCGGTGTGGAAGTGCTGCCGGAATACCGTCATCAGGGACTGGCCCAGGCAATGATGGAAGCCCTTGCCCGGAGGGAAAGGGAAAAGGGCAGGAAACAGCTGCTGCTGACCTGCCTGGAAGAAAAAATCACGTTCTACGAACAGATGGGTTACATCGACAGAGGTCTTTCCGTTTCCGCCTGGGGCAATGAGACATGGCATGAAATGACGATGGACCTGCAGGAGGAAACATGCTGAGCATCGTCCTGTATGGCCTGGCAATACTCTGTCTTCTCTACGCGCTGTTTCTCAGTGATCCCGAGATCGGCTCGCCGTTCTTTATCATCTGGTATGTATTTGCCGCCTGTCTGCTGGCCTGCGGCTACTGCACTTCCCATCAGCTGTGGGATACGATTCCGCTCTTTGTCAGAACCGGAGCGGCTGTGATTCTCGCAGTTCTGGTGGTCATGCTGCTGATCGCGGCAGTCACGATTCTCAGCGCCTTTCACAGAACACCGCCGGATGACCTTGACGTCCTGATCATCCTCGGTGCCCTGGTCTATTCCTACGGACCCAGCAGGGTGCTGCAGTACCGGCTGGATGCCGCGGCGGACTACCTGCAGAAAAACCCCCGCACCCGCTGTATCGTCAGCGGCGGCCAGGGTTCCAATGAACCGTGCCCGGAAGCGGAGATGATGAAGAAATACCTGATTGCCAAAGGCATCGGGCCTGAAAGGATCCGGGAGGAGAACAGATCGACCAGCACTGTCGAAAACATCCGTTTCAGCAGGGAATACTGCGATCCGGAAAATGACAGGGTGGCCATCGTCACCAATGAATTCCATCTCTGGCGCGGCATGGCACTGGCCCGGAAAGCTGGTTTCCGACACGTCTTTGGACTCGCCGGCAGATCGAAAGCAGTCTATATGCCCAACAACTTCCTGCGCGAATGCTGTGCTTTGATCAAGGATTATATCTTCCGAAATATCTGAATTGAAAAAGTTCCGTTTTTACACGGAACTTTTAGTTTCTAATGAAGATCTTCCTGGCTCAGCAGCAGGGTGATATCCTTCACTCTTCCGCCATTTGTCTGGAAGGAGAGATTGTAATACTCATAGCCGCTGCCCTCGGGTGCATCGTTGACGATACGGTACTCTTCCGTACCGGAATAGGTGTAGGTGCTGACATCATAGCCATAATCCTCCAGGTCTTCCAGGAAGTAGTACTCGCTGCTGCCCGGAGAATACCAGTCGCTGATCGTCAGATTGTAGGAGGTCGATGAGATGCCGATGATCACCGATTCGGAAAGCGGAACCGTGCTGCCGTCGGGAGAAACGACCAGAAGTACGGTATCGGCATCGCCCCACTCGTTCTGCAGAACCACTCTGACCGGTTCAGCACCGACTTCCGTGATCTCATCGCTGAAGGCGTCTTTCTTGATTGTGTATTCATCCAGATTAAAATCCGCGAAGGTGACCGGCAGCTTGTAATAATGATCGTTGAAGACGAATTCCGGTGTCCGGAAGCCGCGGCCGAGCATGCTGTAGACATCATCTTCATCATCGTAATCATAGGTATATGGTTCGACATAATCGTCATCGACATAATCATCGTCTGAATCGACACGGCTGAACGCATAAGCACCTCCGATGGCTCCGACTGTCAGGACAACGATACCCAGCGTTGCCAGCAGGGCGGCTCCGACTTTCTTCTTTGAGTCGTTCTGGCGCGAGTAATTGTAAAGATCCTGTTCGACCTTGTCGCTCAGACCGCTCTGATCCCTGTCTTCCTCTTCCTCTTCTTCCTTGTTTTCATCCAAGGATTCCATGTAATCATTCCAGAGATCCTGCTGAAAGGGATCTTCGTTCTGTTTTCTCTCATACTGGTTCTGATTCTGGTCCATGATCAACCTCCGTTTGTTTCCGTTTCAGTTTTTCACCATAGGAATAGATGCATCCGCAGTAATCCTGGCGGTAAAGGTTCCAGGCATCGCAGATGGCGTTCGATTTCCTCTGTCCGTCATCTTTCTTGAAGTCGGAACAGAAGTACTTTGTGTGCTTGTATTTGTTCTGCAGCTTCAGACCGATCTCGTTCAGTTTCTGCGAATCCTTCTGCCGCGAGAAGGTCATGACGGTCGTGAAGTAATCGAAGCCGTGTTCGTCGGCATAGCGGAAGCCTTCGTCCATGCGTTTCTCATAGCAGCCGAAGCAGCGCTTCCAGCCCTCCGGGTCGTCTTTTCTTTCCGCCAGGGAAAGGTTATAGGTTTCATTGTCATAGGGAGTGACAATCAGTTTGATCTTATCATTCCATCTTTCCTTCAGATACCGCTTCAGTTCCGAAAGACGCAGGTCGTATTCTTCCGAAGGATAGATGTTGGAGTTGTTGTAGATCAGTGTGATATCGAATACGTCGCTGAGAAAATCCATCGGCCAGCAGGCACATACCACACAGCAGGCATGCAGCAGGATCGTCGGTTTTCTGTCCTGTGCTTTCAGCTGCTCCATCTCTTTCAGGGCAAGACGGTGGTAATTGACCTTGTCGCTTGATTTGCGACCGCGGATATAGGCGAGGTATTCCTCCCTGTCATTCATCGAGGATCAGCATGCAGTCGCCGAAGGAAAAGAAGCGGTATTTTTCCTGTACTGCATGACGGTATGCTTCAAAGGTGAAATCATAACCGGCAAAGGATGCGATCATCATGATCAGCGTCGATTTCGGCAGGTGGAAGTTCGTCAGCATGCCGTCGATCGTATGCCACTCATAGCCGGGATAGATAAACAGTCTGGTTTCGCCGGAACATGCCCGGAATTCGCCGAAACGGTTCCATACCGATTCCAGGGTCCTGACCGAAGTCGTGCCGACAGCGAAGATCCGTCTGCCTTCGGCCTTGGCCTGATTCAGGATATCTGCCGTTTCCTGCGACATCTCATATACTTCGGCATGCATCTCATGCTCGGCGATGTTTTCGGTATCCATCGGCCGGAATGTGCCAAGTCCCACATGCAGGGTGACATCGGCGATGATGACGCCTTTCTCCTCCAGCCGGGCAAATGTTTCCGGCGTGAAGTGCAGACCGGCAGTCGGTGCCGCCGCGGATCCTCTGACTTTCGCATAGACCGTCTGGTAGCGCTCGGGATCGTCCAGCTTTTCGCGGATGTACGGGGGCAGGGGAACGTTGCCGAGTTCGTCGAGGATCTCGTTGAAGATGCCGTCATACAGCATCTGCATTTTCCTCAGGCCTTTTTCCCCGACTTCCGTGCAGCGGGCTCTCAGCCTGCCGTCGTGGAAGGAAACCACGGTGCCGGGCTTGATGACCTTGGCATTGCCGGCGAGGCATTCCCAGACATCGTTTTCCTCCTGCCGCAGCAGCAGCAGTTCCACATGGGCGCCGGTCTCTTCCTTGGTGCCGAAGAGTCTGGCCGGAATGACCCGGGTATTGTTGCGCACAAGGACATCACCGGCATGCAGATAGGAGACAATATCATAGAAATGTCTGTCTTCATATGTTTCCGTATTGCGGTGCAGCACCAGCATGCGTGATGCCGTACGGTCTTTCAAAGGCGTCTGGGCAATCAGTTCCTTTGGCAGTTCATAATCGAAATCGCTTGTTTTTGTATATTTCATCAGAAACCTCTCTCATCGAATTTCATGTTATGCAGGGTCTCTTTCTTGAAGTCGTCATAACGGTCTTCGCGGATGGCACGGCGGGCGTCTTCCATCAGTTTCACCAGGAAGCGGGTGTTGTGGATCGACATCAGTCTGGTACCGAATCCCTCATCTGCCCGGTGCAGGTGATTCAGATAGGCCTTTGTGTAATTGCGGCAGCAGTAGCAGTCGCATTCCGGATCAAGAGTCGTGAAATCGTCCTTGTATACCGCCTTGCGGATATTGATCCTTCCCTGGGAAGTCATCAGCGTGCCGTGTCTGGCGATCCGTGTCGGCAGGACGCAGTCGCACATGTCGATATTCATGGAAACAGCTTCCAGCAGGTCGTTGACCGCACCGACACCCATCAGGTAACGGGGCTTGTCGAACGGCAGTTTCTCCTGCGACCAGCGTACCATGCGGTACATCGTTTCCTTGTCTTCGCCGACCGAAGTGCCGCCGATGGCATAGCCGGGGAAGTTCATCTCAACCAGTTTCTCGGCGCAGTATTTGCGCAGGTCTTCATAATCGCCGCCCTGGACAATACCGAAGACAGCCTGCTCGTCCGGTCTCTGGTTGGCATCCAGACCGCGCTTCGCCCAGCGCAGGGTGCGCAGCATCGACTGCTCGGCATATTCGCGGTCGGCCGGATAGGGGATGCACTCGTCGAAGGACATGATGATATCAGCACCGATCCTGTTCTGGATCTGAATTGACTTTTCCGGCGAAAGGAACAGCATGTCGCCGTTGAGAATGTTCTTGAATGTCACGCCTTCCTCGCTGATCTTTCTGGTGTCAGCGAGCGAGAAAACCTGAAAACCACCGCTGTCTGTCAGCATCGGCCCGTGGTAATTCATGAACTTGTGAACGCCGCCTGCTTTGGCCACGATATCCTCGCCCGGCCGCAGCCAGAGGTGATAGGTATTGGCAAGAACGACACCGGCACCGAGATCGTACAGTTCCTCAGGTGAAAGGAACTTGACGGTCGCCTGGGTGCCGACCGGCATGAACATCGGTGTTTCGACATCGCCGTGCGGTGTATGCAGAATACCTGTGCGGGCGCCGGACTGGCGGCAGATATGGGTGACTTCAAACGTTACTGGCTCCATGATTTCCTCATTTCTGCCATATAGTATAACAAAGATTTGCCGCCCATGCGTCCTTTGCGGCGTACATGTTATAATACAGGCATGAGATCGCAGGTAATCCGCATACAGAATCTTCCCTCCGACCAGATCATCCGCCATACCGTGCATGTCAAACCGATCGTGCTGATGGTGGTTATTCTTCTGGTGGGAGTGGCGATGCTGTTCATGAAGCCGTATCTTCTGATGGCGGCATTGACAATGATCCTTCTGGCTTTGTTTTCGCTGTTTATCATGCCGGACAGGAAACTGTGCGAATTTACCGACGAATACCTGGTGCTTTACAACCAGCCGGACCGCAGCCGCTGCTATATGATCTACTGGGAAGACGTTGTCTCATGGCGCTACGAATGGCATGCCTCGTACGACCAGCTGGTGATCGGCCTGACCGACGGCAGCAGCGAGGTCCAGGAAATGTATTCGCGTCTGAGCATCCAGTACTATATGGACCGCTACGCGAAGGGCAAGGAAGTCAAGAACAACGGAATCAGGAGGACGAAACCATGAAGCTGATCGATCCGGAAGCAGTGGAAAAATGCCGCGAGGCGATGCTTTGCGAAAATGACTATGACGATATGAGCCAGATCTTCGGCATGTTCGGGGACAGCACCAGACTGAAGATCATGAGCGCTCTTTTTACCCATGAACTCTGCGTGTCCGACCTGTCATCGCTTCTGGAAATGAGTACCAGCGCCGTCAGCCACCAGCTTGCTTCCCTGAAGAAGACAAAGCTTGTCCGCACCCGCAAGATCGGCAAGAATGTTTACTATTCCATGGCCGACGAACATATCGAAAACATCTACCGGATGGCATACGAGCATATCAAGGAATGAAAATCTGCGCGATCGATTTTGAAACGGCGAACCGCTCCATGGCAAGTGTCTGCGCTGTCGGCATCAGCGTCATGGAAGAGGGGGCCCTTACGGACAATTACTATTCACTGATCAGACCGGAGAAGGATCTCGGTCCTTTTTCGCCGATGAACATCGCCGTTCACGGCATCCGTCCCGCCGATGTCAGGGATGCCCCGGATTTCCGGACGGTCTATCAGCAGATGAAGCCGTTTTTCGAAGACGCACTGGTCTGTGCCCATAACGCCCGCTTCGACATGGCCTGTCTCAAGGCGGCCTGCCGTCATAACGGCATTCCCGTTCCACAGCTGCGTTTCTTCGACACGGTCGAACTGTCGCGGAAGGTGTTTCCCCATCTCGAACATCACCGGCTCAACGACATGTGTGACTATCTGCATGTCGAACTCGACCATCACAATGCCCTGAGTGATTCCACCGGCTGTCTGATGATCGTGATGAACGTCATGAATCTTGCCGGGATCTATGAACCGGAGGAACTGCTGGAAGCCTGCCGCACACGGATTGTTACATTATGAATGAAAAAGTTTCAAATATATGAAATAGTTTACATTACCTGCTTTGCAGGTTATAATCTTTTCTAGTAGCAAAGGGGTTTCTGATATGGCTGAATACGAGAACAATGCATATTTCTGGCAGAAGACAGACGCGCTTTTTCTGTCCAGCGGCGTAACGCTTTTCCGCAAAAAAGGAGATGTGCATCCTGTTTTTGCAAATCTGATCTATCCGACCGATTACGGTTATATCAATGACACGAACAGCGTCAGCGGCGAAGGCGTGTCCGTTTATGCCGGCAGCGGCAACCGCAGTATCATCACCGCGCTTGTCGTGGCCGCGGATATCCTTGCCAGGGAACTGGATGTCAAGGTACTGGTCGGCTGCACCGAAAAGGAAACCGACGACGTACTGCGTTTTCTGAATCAGACCGACTACCAGAAAACAGTCCTGATCCGCCGCGGCAGTCAGATTCCCGCCTGGGGTATTTCCGACAACTGATCATGAATAAAACAGCTTCACGCTGTTTTCTTTTGCATAATATATGTGAGGTCATCCTATGAGCAAAGAAAAAGAAATCCGTTATTTTATCGAACACCAGCTGGTCCGGAAATGGTTTTTCGAGGAAGGGAAACAGTTTACCAGCACTCTGGCCGAACACAATGAGATCTTTCCCCGCATGGTACGGCAGATCTTCTATGAAAACGGCTGCGAATATCCGTATACCGACGACCAGTTCACCGTTGCCGCCCTGCATCTGGAAGGGGATATCTACTGCATCAGCATCGGCATGCCGGAACCGGAGTATGAAGGCGAATGCCATCAGATCCTGATGATCTTCGACCGTTCCTTCTCCAGCCAGGCATACTTCACGATTGAATACGGCCAGTCGCTGATCGAAGACCAGACCCTGAGATACTGCTGCGAGTGGACAGAAAAGGGCGAGCACCTCAATTACGGCCAGTGCAGCGAGGATACCCTGGAATGCATCAGGCAATGCGTGCAGATCTACGTCACCAACAACAAGGAAGCGGAATAAAAGAAAAAAGGGCGTGTTCTTCAGATGAAGGACACGCCTTTGACTTTGCTCAGTTGGCAATTGCCTGGTGCGGGGCATAGCTGCCCGGCTGCAGGGCGGCGAAGTGATAGCCGTTCTCCAGTCCCCAGGTAATGATCCGTTCGACAGCGTTGACGGAATATGCCTTGACGTCATGCTGCAGGACGACAGAAGGAACCCCGGCCCGGCTGCAGGCCTGGATACCGGCGATGACATTCTGGTAGACCTGTTCGGTATCGGTCGTCCCGCCGGCGTCGCCGCTGGAAACATTCCAGTCGAAATAGATGTAGCCTTTGGCGGATGCCTGCTGGGAAAGGCGGCTCATGATGCCGCTGTTATAGTTCATGGAAACAGTATTGGAACTGCCGCCCGGGAAGCGGAATATATTGGAATAGGAACCGGTCTGGGCTGCGATGACTTCGTTCTGGCGGTTGAAGTCCGCCCAGTAGTTGTCTTCCGAGGCGTAGATCGAAGCATAGTTGTGGGTGGCGGAATGGACGGCGACGGTATGTCCCTGCTGCGCCTCCAGCGCCATGCAGTAGGCATAGGCCGGATAGGCGGAAGTCGTGAAGAAGGTTGCCTTGACATTGTACTTCGCCAGAATGCCGAGCAGTTCTTCGGTATAGGCATAGGGACCGTCATCGAATGTCAGATAGATCGTCTTGCTGTCTTCACCGGCCGCACCGTCGTTGTTGGGCCGTACCTTGACATGGACAAGACGCGTCGTTTCGCTCGTGTTGCCGTGGGCGTCGGTGACCGTGTAGGTCAGCTGATAATCGCCGGGTTCTGACGTATCGACCGAACCGTCGACCTTGACAGCTTCCGTGACATCGCCGTCGACATCGTCTTCGGCATAGTAGTCGTTATACCAGGACCCGCCGACAAACACTTCCTCTTCAGCCGAACCCTGCGGGAAGGAAATCTCGGGACCGCGGCGGTCGTCATAGACGATCATGCGCGAGACCGTCGTCTTGTTGCCGTAGGTGTCGGTGACACTGTACATCACGCAGTCCTTATAGGCTGTGCGCACGACCTTGTCGGTCAGGTCGCCGTCATAGTTGTCGCTGGCGCTGTAGCCTTCCTCTTCGTATTTGTGGCCATAGGGCGTATAGCCGTCGGGATCAGAAACCAGCTTGATTTCCGGATAGATGGGATCGACGATGTTGACCTTGCGCACCTTTGTCGTTCTGATGTCCTTGAAGGAAGCGGTGTAGGTGACGGTGTAATGACCGGGCACACTGCTGTTGACATTGTCTGTCGACTCCAGTTCCAGGTTCTTGTGCAGGAAGGGAATCATCGTCTCGTGATAATATGCCGAAGCGCCTTCCTCCTGATACGTGCCGCCGTAGTCGATATTGACCGTATCCTCGCCATTGAGTTCGATCACGATCTCACGACGGTTCAGGAAAAGAAATCCCACTGCCAGCAGGATCAGGAACAATATCATCGGAATCATGAAGAGCAGGGTGCCGATTCCTCTTTTTTTCTTTCTCTTTTTTGCCATTCCGCATACCATTCTAGCATTTTTTCTTTCATTTATTATGAAAAAAAACGGCAGTCATATGACCTGCCGTCTGTAATCAGTATGGTTCGCCGTTGAAATTCACCCGGAAGTCTTCATCGCTGTGGCCGGCAATGATCTTCTTCGCAAAGCCGATTGCTTCATTGTAAAGCTGCGGGAAGGATGCGTCGGTCGTCCTTGTCCTGTCAAACGCAAGCGGATAGGCGACATGTGCCTCATTGATGACTTTGCGGCTGTCGTGGCCGAACAGCATCATTCCGCTGAAGGAGTGGGGCAGACGCAGCATGTTTTCCGTTTTATAGATGATTCCCTGCTTGATCCTGCCCGGTTTCAGGAAGGCTGTCCAGAAGGAGATCTGCTGAATCGTCTCGCTGATCAGCCGTTTCGGCACTTCGAGATGATAGATGCTTTTGAACAGTCCGTGATACAGGTTGGTCAGCTTGCGCCGGGATTCCTTGTCGACCTTCAGGTCTTCAAAGACATTGTAGGACCAGATGTCGCGGTTCTTCTGGTTCAGTATCCAGACGTCGATATCTCCCTCCATCGTGACATGGGATTCACCTTCATGAATTCCCGTTTCCTTATGTTCGCTGGCAGCGATGGCACAGATCAGGGGATGGGCGATGCTGTCGAGGGCATAATGGCAGAGAAAGCCGAAGAAGTAGCTGCGCAGGTCGTCATCCTTCATACCGTAGCGGTCGAAGTAGGCAACCGACTCGGCAACACCTCTTTCATGCATCAGATTGCCGTATCTCTTCAGTGAACGGGGAAGCAGGGAGGCACGGGAAAAGAAGAACACATCCGGTCCCTGGGAGCCGAGAAGAAACATGTTGCGGTTGGTGATCAGCGCCTGGAGTTTCGGATCCAGCGCCTTGTATACGTCTTTTGCGAATTCTACATGGGTGGTTGCTGCCGGCATAACTTATCCCTTCAATACACTGTCTTCGGTTTCTTTCATGACTTTTGCCAGTCCGCCTGTCTTACGCAGCGGCAGGGAACATACGGCAACACGGATACCGTGATTGACTTTGACGGTATAGATGTGCTTTTCGATCAGCGCTTCATGAACCTTGTCACGGACGCTGTTGTCTTCGATCTTCAGTGTGACGAAGAAGCCTTCCTTGTAGGGATAGACTTCCAGACCGCATTCCTTCGCTTCCTTGAGGAAGAGGGAGGAACGCTGTTTCATCAGGTCGATATACTCCTGTTTTTCAGCTTCGAACGCTTCTCTGTTTTCGCGGACGACCCAGGTGAAGTTCTCCATGGCCGCGTTGGGAATGTTCGACCAGGTGGCACGGGCCTTCTTCTCCATGATGACTTCGACTTCCCGGACACTTTCCTCCTTTTTGGCAAGGATGGTGGCGGCGCCGCAGCGCAGGCCGTAGGATGTCAGGGTCTTGGAACAGCTGGAGCAGACGGTGATCAGGACATTGTCGCTGATTCCGTTGAATGTGTCCATGTAATCGTGCACATGGTCAGTGTCGTTGGAGTAATCGATATAGGCGATATCGTTGATGATGATGCAGGGATGGGTCTTCGAGCATTCGTTCATGAACGCGATCAGTTCCTGCCATTCCTGCACGGTCATGGAATAGCCGGTCGGGTTATGACATGGGTCATTGACGATGATGACGACGCGGTCCTGTTCCTGCATGACTTTCCGAACGGTTTCCTTGACGGATCCGAGATTGAATTGATCGCCGTCGAACATGTGATAGGTGGCGGTTTTCATGCCGTTCTCATTGGCCATCAGCCGGTAGCTTCCCCAGGCGATTTCCGGGATGATCAGGGTTTCGCCCGCACCCAGGAATGTCGTGACGGCGACGGAAATGGCACCGGTGCCGCCGGGTGTGGCAATGACACTATGACAGAGATCGGCTTTGGACGGGGCAATGACCCATTCGTAGACAGCTTCGCGGTAGGAAGGATTGCCCTTGAGTCCTGCCGCATAGGCGGCCTTGACACGCTGGTCGATGGCGTCGTAGTGATCGAAGACCGTGTGCAGGGCGACAAGTTTGCCGTCATCTGCGTACAGGGATCCGATCGTCGCGTCGACGACGTTTTCGTCACCGTTTTCCAGCTTGTCCTTCTTGGCCATCGCGACAACACTGAAGACAGCGTCCACAAGCGGTGTCGGATCTGCGCTCTTCCTGATAAAAACCATACAGAACCTCCTTATTCTTCAAACAGATATGTACCGATGCGGACCATGTTCGATCCGCATTCCAAAGCAGTTTCATAATCGCTGCTCATGCCCATGGAAAGGATCCTGATTTCTTCGCCGTAACGGCTTTTCAGATCATCGAAGAGATCCTTTGCCTTGCGGAACACTTCCGCGATGCGCTCTTTGTCATCAGTATGCGGTCCCATGACCATGATGCCTTCGATGCGCACGTACGGCAGGTCTTTGCAGTGGGCGAACAGTTCATCCGCCTGACTGACAGAAAGACCGGTCTTGGATGTATCCTCCTGAGCCAGGTGGAATTCCGCCAGCACCGGCATGACCTTGTTGATGCGGGCAGCTTCCTTTTCGATGACGTCGGCCAGGGCAATGCTGTCAAGCGACTGGATCATCACTGTCACCGGCAGGATCTGGCGCACCTTGTTGCGCTGCAGATGGCCGATGAAGTGCCACTCGATATCCTTTGGCAGCTGCGATGCCTTGCGGACAAGTTCGTCCGCCCGGTTTTCGGCGAAGATACGCTCGCCTTCATCGTAATAGGAGAGAATCTCTTCCGGACTGCGGTGCTTGCTGACGATGCAGAGGCTGGCCTGGCTGCCGGTATTCCGTTTTACAGACTCATAATGGGCACGAATCATATGCGCAATTATAGCACATGCGAAAACGGATATGAAAAAAATGAACCCTTGAAGGTTCATTTCCATGGTATCGGTACAGTGTTGTCGCCTCTGATCAGATTGCGGTGTTTCAGGATCGGGATCATGACCGAGAAAACAAGGACCAGGGCAATGATTTCCAGCGGCAGCAGCACCGTGTTCTTGATCAGGCTGTTGGTTGCGTAGTAGATAAATCCCTTTGAATACATCATCGCTGACCAGAGCGATCCCATCAGGACGTTGACGAAGTAATTGATGACCGCCTTGGCGGCACCGAGTCTGAGCACGCTGATCTTCTGTTCGTAAAGGAACATGCCCCAGACCATCGAACTGCACATGGCACTCAGGGTGTAGCCGAAGAAGAACGGACCGCTCGGGAACAGCATGAAGCCGATCAGGTCGGCAAGCGCGCCGCTCAGAAGACCGGCCGCCGGACCGATGATCGCGCCTTCGACCGACGCGACGAGGAACGATATGCCGATGCGCAGATTGTCCGCCACCGGAATGAACATGCTGGCGACGACGACGCGCAGGGCGATGAAGATTGCCATGAGGGCAAGATATTTTGTGTTTTTCAGATGTGATGCGGATTTGATCCAGATCTCTTTGTTAAACATAAAAGCCTTCTCCTTTCTCCATCACATGAAGTCCGGGAAGGCACATTTCACATAATGGGATATAAGTAATGTCAACCGCAAGCAGGTTTGCTTTTCGTCCGTGAAGATCCCTTATTCACAGCACTTGACGCCGAATTACATGCCTACAGTATCACATTCTGTCCGCCTGTCAACAGTTTCAAACTGTCAGAAAAGCATGATAAAATGGGAACCATGATAAAAACCGCCGTGACAATTGAAAACGAAGACATGATCGAAGTCATGCATGAAGCCGGTGCCGATGAGGTGATCCTGGCTCTGGAAAACGGGACGTTCAGCGCCCTGGGTTCCTATGCCGGGGATGAGATCATCCGTCTGGCTGAAAAGATCCATGCCTGCCATATGCAGGTTTCGGTATTGATGAACCGGCTGTTTCCCGAAGATGAACTGGCATCTTTCGCCAACCAGATGATCTGGCTTCTGAATGAAGGAATCGATCATATCATCTGCGCCGATCCCGGACTGCTTTATCATGCGATGGAAAAAGGGTATGCCAGCCGGCTGGTCTTCGATCCGATGACAATGATGACCAACAGCCGCGACGCGCTGTTCTACAAACAGCTGGGACTTTCTTCCGTTGCCGTTTCCCAACTGCTGACAGCCGGAGAAATCATGGATATTGCTTCACAGGTGCCGGACTGTTCGCTGTGTGTGTTCGGCCATCAGATGATGAGTGTTTCGGCAAGACCGCTGCTTTCCGCCTATGGCGAAAGACAGGATCTGGCAGAGCTGAAAAACCGCCGGGATCTTTCCCTCAGGGAAGAGAAAAGGGAAGAACAGATGCCGGTATATGAGAATGACTACGCGGCGATGATCGCCAGCGATTATGTGCAGGACTCCCTGGATTATATTGTTCCTTTTGCCGAAGCAGGCATCAGCCGCTTTGTTCTTGACGGGGCTTTTCTGTCACCGGAATTTCTGCGCGATGCTTTGATTGCAGTGAAGGAAGTGCTGCAGGGAAACGATACGGCAAAGGAAACCTTCAGAAAGAAATACAGCAGTGAAAAGCTGTCGGACGGATATTATGGGATTAAGACCATTCAGTAACAACATCAGAAAACCGGAACTGCTGGCACCGGCGGGCGATCTCAGGCGCTGCCTGACAGCGATCCGTTACGGAGCGGATGCCGTGTATATCGGCGGCCGCAGTTTTTCCCTGCGCTCGAGAGCTTCCAATTTCACGATGGATGACATCCGCCAGGCCTGCGCCTTCGCAAGTGAACATGGTGCCAGGATCCATGTGACGGTCAATATCATTCCCCACAACGAGGATTTCGAAGGCCTTGGCGAATACCTGCAGCAGCTGCAGGAGGCCGGCGTGCATGCGATCATTGTCGCTTCCCCGGCAATCATGGCCCTGGCAAGGGAAAAGGCTCCGAAGCTGGAGATCCACTGTTCCACCCAGCTGTCGGTCACCAACGCCGGCGCGGCTGAATTCTTCCGGAAGAAACTCGGTGCCGACCGGGTCGTTCTGGCCCGGGAATGCACGATGGAAGACGTCCGGAAAATCACCGAAAAGTGCGAAGCAGAAACAGAAGCGTTTATCCATGGCGGCATGTGCGTCAACTATTCCGGACGCTGTACGTTGTCCAACCGCATGACACTGCGCGACGCCAACCGCGGCGGCTGTGCCCAGAGCTGCCGCTGGCTGTACCATCTCTATGAAAACGGCAGTGAACTGTCAAATGAAAATCTCATGACCCTCGGCTCGAAGGATCTGATGTGCGCCGACTGGATCTGGCCTCTGATGCAGGCCGGCGTATCCTCCTTCAAGATCGAAGGGCGCATGAAGACCGAATACTATGTCGCCTGTGTCGTCAGCGCTTACCGGCATCTGATCGATGAGATCGCGGAAAACGGCGGACCGCTGTCTGAAGAGCGGTTGGCATGGCACCGGAAACAGATCATGTATGCGGAAAACCGCAGCACCTTCTCCGGCTTCTACGGCGGCAGGGCGGAAAGCAGTTCGCTGATCTATCACATGACCAGCAACGCCGATGTCAACCATGACTTCCTCGGTACGGTAAAGGCATATGACAGGGATAAAGGAACCGCCCTGATCGAGACGAGGAATCTCTTTTCCCGTGATGAAGCGGTGCAGATCCTTTCCCCGTACGGAATCAATGACACTTTCCGTATCCCGTGGATCCGTGATGAAGAGGGCAATGAACTCGACGCCAGCCGCAGACCGATGGTGACAGTCGAGATCCCGGTACCGTTCGAAGCACATGAAGAAGACATTCTCAGGAGGGCCAGGATATGATCATCGAAGGCAATGTCAGCGTCAAGGCGGCACTGCTCGGACAGCAGCGGGATGTTTTGAAAATGTATGCTGACAGAAACAAGCGTGACCGCGATCTTTCCTTCATCATTCACCGGGCGGAAGACAGAAACGTTCCCGTCGTTTATATGGACCGGGAAGAAATCGATGCCATGGCCGAAGGCAGGACCCATGGCGGCCTGCTGGCGGAAGTGACACCTGCCCGCTGGCAGAAGCTGGAAGACATCCGGGCAGAACAGCCGTTCTATGCCCTGGTCGAAGGGGTGGAGGATCCGTTCAATCTCGGTTATGTTATGCGCACTCTCCACAGTGCCGGCTGCACCGCGCTTCTTTTAAGAAACAGGGACTGGCAGAAAGCGGAAAGCACGATCATCAAGGCCAGCGCCGGCGCCAGCGAATACCTCAATGTTGTCCTCTCTGACGACCTGCCGGAAACGGTGCGCACTCTGAAGAAACAGGGCGTCTTCTGCTATGCGGCCATGCGCCGCGACGCTGTCGTGTATCATGAAGCGGATATGAAACGGCCGCTGCTGATTGCCATCGGCGGCGAAATGCGCGGTCTTTCCGCGAAACTGCTGCAGGAGATCGATCAGAATATCTATATTCCCTACGCCAACGATTTCCGCAATGCTCTTAACGCCGCCGCGGCCACAGCCGTGCTGGCTTTTGAAGTACAGCGGCAGAGAAGCCTCTGAAAGGAGAGGGATATGAAACCCGAATTCCGCAGGATCCATGAAAATGACGAACTTCTGCCGGCACCGGTATGTTCCTTTCTGATGCCGTATGCGGAAGCTTTTGATATCCGCACGGCAGAGATCGATCCGGCCTTTGCCGACGGCGAAAACATGCATACACAATACGGTGTAAACTATGAAGAAGAACTGAACTGCCTGGTCGTGGAAGGCAGCCGCAATGAAATAAAACGCTATGCCGCTCTTGTCGTACCGTACGGAAAAAGAGCGAACATGAATGCCAAAGTCAGAAATCCCCTGGATGCCAAAAAGGTATCCTTCGCGCCGCTGGAACTGGTCAGGGAACTCAGCGGTCAGGAATACGGCAGTATCACGCCTGTCGGTCTGCCGCGGGACTGGCTGGTGCTTGTCGATGCTTCTGTCATGGAACAGGACAGGGTGATCATCGGCGGCGGTCTGGCGCATTCGAAACTGCAGATCCCGACCGCGCTTTTTAAGGAAATGGCGAATGCCGTGATCGTCGAAGGCCTGGCAAAGGAATAGGTGAAGCATATGGAAGAAATCAATTCCCTGCAGAATGCCAGAATCAAAAAATGGACACTTCTGCATAAAAAGAAATACCGCGACGAAAGCGGCTTGTTCCTGATCGAAGGGGAGCATCTGATCGAAGAAGCCCTGAAGGCGGGATGCGTCGAAACGATCCTGTTTGACGAAGCCTGCCCGTTTGCCTTTGACAATACGGTCAAAGTCACAGCGGCGATCATGAAGAAACTCTCCGCCAACGTCTCCGATGTCCATCTGATCGCTGTCTGCCACCAGAAAACAAAAACGGCAGAGAAACCGAAGCGGGCAGTGCTGCTGGACGGCGTGCAGGATCCGGGAAATCTCGGAACGATCATCCGCACCGCCGTGTCCTTCGGTTTCGATGAAGTCATCCTGTCGCCGGACTGCGCCGATCTCTATAATGAAAAGACGGTCCGCGCCACCCAGGGAGCGCTCTTCCATATTCCCTGCGCAAGAGGGGATCTGAGCGAAGCGATTGCCGGACTGAAACAGCAGGGCTTTGCCGTCCATGCCACAGCCCTGGACAGTTCCGTGCCGCTGCAACAGCTGGAAGAAACGGAAAAGATGGCATTTGTCTTCGGCAATGAAGGCCAGGGTGTTACAGAAAAGATCCAGAAGGAAAGCGACAGCCGTGTGCGCATCGAGATGGAGGGATTCGAATCCCTGAACGTCGCGGTCGCGGCCGGCATCGTCATGTACCGTTTCCGCCGCTGAGAGAAAAAAAACGGTTTTCCCGTGATGACGGGAGAACCGTTTTTGTCTGATCAGCGATGCTTGTATTTGATGACTTCGCCGTTCCAGGCTTTTTTCAGGATCTGTTCCATATCCCTGACCATCGGCACGCGCGGGTTGGCTGGCGAGCACTGGTCTTCGTAGGCGAGGTAGGCGAGCTTTTCGGTATTCTTCATCCAGTCTTCCTCATTCAGATACGGCAGGCTGGAGAACTTCATGTCGATGCCGCTGTCACGGCCGAGAATACTGACGGCGTTGGCGAAGGCTTCGACACCCTGTTCCAGGGACTCGACCTTGAGGCCGATCGCCTGTGCCAGTTCGCAGTATCTCAGGTCGGCATTGTAATGCTTGTACTTCGGCCAGATGCCCGGCTTTTCCGGCTTGGTTCCGTTGTAACGGATCGTGTACGGCAGCAGGATGGCATTGGCGAGACCATGCGGAACATGGAACTCGGCACCGACCTTGTGGGCCATCGAATGGTTCATGCCCAGGAAGGCGTTGGCGAACGCCATGCCGGCCATCGCCGAAGCGTTGTGCATTTTCTCGCGAGCTTCCGGATCGTTGGCGCCGTTATGAACAGCTCTTGGCAGATACTCGAAGACCATCTGCACAGCCTTGAGGGCCAGGGCGTCGGTGAAGTCGGTCGCCAACACGGATACATAGGCTTCGACAGCGTGAGTCAGGACGTCCATGCCGGTGTTGGCGGTGATCGCCGGCGGCAGGGTCATGGTCAGGGCCGGGTCGATGATCGCGACTGTCGGCGTCAGCGAGTAGTCGGTCAGAGGATACTTGATCTGGGTTTCCTTGTCGGTAATGACGGCGAACGGCGTCACTTCCGAACCGGTTCCGGATGTCGTCGGGATACATACCAGGTTTGCCTTCTTGCCGAGTTCGGGATACTGGAAGGCGCGCTTGCGGATATCCATGAACTTCTGCTTCAGATCGTCGAACTGTACTTCCGGATGTTCGTAGTACAGCCACATGCCTTTGGCCGCGTCCATTGCCGATCCGCCGCCGAGGGCGATGATCGTATCCGGCTCGAAGGAGTTCATCAGTTCCAGACCCTTGCGGACAGTCTGGATGGAGGGATCTGGTTCGACGTCGCAGAACAGTTCATAGGTGACCTTGTTGGTGCGCTGGGCAAGCTGGTCGGTGACCTTGTCGACATAGCCGAGCTTGACCATGCTCTGATCGGTGACGATGAAGACTTTATTCATTTCCCGCATGTCATGCAGGTACTCAATGGAATTCTTTTCGATGTAGATTTTGGAAGGGATCTTGAACCACTGCATATTGTTTCTCCTTTCACCGACCTTTTTGATGTTCAGCAGGTTGACCGTGCTGATATTGTCCGAAACACTGTTGTGACCGTAGGAGCCGCAGCCCAGGGTCATGGACGGGATAAAGGAATTGTAGATATTGCCGATGCCGCCGAAGGTGGAAGGGGAATTCCAGATGATGCGGCAGGCCTTGATGCGCCGGCCGTATTCCCGGACCAGGTTTTCATTGGAAGTATGAATGGCGGCGGAATGACCGGTGCCGTTGAACATGACCATGGCTTCCGCCTTGGCGATGCCGTCTTCGACACTGTCAGCTTTCAGCATGGCGAGGACCGGTGAAAGCTTTTCTCTTGTCAGCGGTTCGTTGGGTCCGACTTCCTTGCATTCGGCGATCAGGATCGAGGTGTCGGGGTCGACTTCGAAACCTGCCTGCTGGGCGATCCAGTATGCGCTCTTGCCGGCGACCGCGCCGTTCAGACGTGCCTCTTCGCATCCCTTGCCGTAGGCTTCGGCATTGAACATGAACTGTTCAAGTTTTTTCTTTTCGGCTTTGGTGACATAGTGGACGTTGTAGTGACGGAATTCGTTCTTGACGTCTTCATAGATTTCCTGGTCGGCGATGACAGCCTGTTCGGAAGCGCAGACCATGCCGTGGTCGAAGGCTTTGGAAAGGGCGATGTCGCTGACAGCCTGGGCGATGTCGGCGGTCGTTTCGATATAGGCCGGAACGTTGCCGGCACCGACGCCGAGAGCCGGTTTGCCGCAGCTGTAGGCGGCTCTGACCATGGCGTTGCCGCCGGTCGCCAGAATCGTGGAAACACCGGGGTGGTTCATCAGGGCGCTGGTGGCGTCCATGCTCGGGACTTCGATCCACTGGATGCAGTTTTCCGGAGCGCCGGCTGCGACTGCCGCGTCATACATGACCTTGGCGGCAGCTGCCGAACTCTTCTGGGCATTGGGGTGGAAGGCGAAGATGATCGGGTTTCTTGTCTTCAGGCAGATCAGCGACTTGAAGATGGCAGTCGATGTCGGGTTGGTGACGGGCGTGATGCCGGCAACGACACCGACCGGCTCAGCCACGTATTTGAGTCCCTTGACCGGATCTTCCTCGATGATGCCGACAGTCTTCTGGTTGCGCATGTGATTGACGACATATTCACAGGCGAACAGGTTCTTGGTGGCCTTGTCTTCGAAGACGCCGCGGCCGGTTTCCTCGACTGCCAGTTTGGCCAGTTCGCCATGACGGTCAAGTGCGGCGACCGAGCACTTGGCGACGATATAATCGATCTTTTCCTGGTCGAATGATGCGTAGTCGTCAAGCGCCTTCAATGCCTTGGCGACTTTTTCATTGACTTCCGGAACAGCTGTAGGACCTTCCGCCGGGGAAGGTTTTGCGGTTTTTCTGCGTTCAGCCATAATGATTTTTCCTCCTTGGGTTATGATTTACGATTCCAAAGTAGCATATAAAAACGGGCAGTTCAACAAATATGATAAATAAATCACAAGTAAGCGATTACAGTCCTGAATTATGAAAAAAGGGCGGTCAGAACCACCCGTAGGAAAACTTCTTTTCATCCGGTTTGACTTCCGTCTGCTTGACGGTGATGTCATCGACCCGGATAAACCTGCCGTCACCTTTGGCGATGGCCGCGAGAAAATCGTCGATCTGCTTTTCTTCGCCCTGGACAAAGATCTCGACCATGCCGTTGGACATGTTTTTGACCGAGCCGGTCAGATTCCGGCGCTGGGCATTGAGCGTCGCGAAACCGCGGAACCCGACACCCTGTACCTGGCCTTCAACGATTACATGATAACGTTTCATATTGCTGTATGCTCCTGTTACCAACAGTATATCAATTTCTTCTTTTCTTTAGAAATAAGAAGATTATAATAAATGCCATGGCAAACATACTTCTGAATCTTTCAAACTTCGACGCAGTCTGGGCATATCCTTCGCTTTCCCAGTATCTTTCTGCCGGAAAGAAGGTGCTGATCCTGCCGCTGAGCTACCACGAAGGCTGGATCACCGATGCCCTGGAATGGAAACATGAATACGGGAAAGGCAGCGACGGCTATGAGATGCTGATCCGTCCGTTTCTTTCCTACGGCATCAGGGAAAAAGACATCCGCTGGGTCAACTACTACGAGGACGACGAGATCAGCGCCGCCCGCAAAGTGGAATGGGCGGACGTGCTGTTCTTTACCGGCGGCTATCCCGACTGGATGCTGCAGCGGCTGTATGATTTCGGTCTTGAAGAGGCAGTGCGGAATTTTAACGGCGTGATCATGGGAACCAGCGCCGGTGCCCTGATCCAGCTGGACGAATACCACCTGACACCGGAGGAGGACTACGAGTTCCAGTACCAGTACGGACTGGGTCTGCTTTCCGGCTTCGACCTGGAAGTCCACTATGAGGAAGACGTATCCCATCTGGAATCAGTCATCCGCACGATCGAGGAGAAGGGGATTCCCATCATTGCCATGCCGAATGAAGGCGGCGTGCTGATCGACGGCGACCACTTCGAACTGCTGGGCGGGGCGTTCATTCTCGACTGGAAGGACCTCGACGACCTGTATCAGACATACGAGTACCTGAGAGCGATGTAAAAGCGCTCTTTTTCTTGCTGAAGTGAAAAGTTAACTTCCACTTTCAAAAACGTTGAAGGAAAGAAGAAATAACTCTTACAGAAACAGTGCAGAATGAAAGAAAACTGCACTGTTT
>CACYXJ010000032.1 GCA_902778375.1 uncultured Erysipelotrichaceae bacterium | reverse complement strand
CGCAATGACAGAAACCGCGACCGTGACAGGAGCCAGGAGAAAACGACGGAGACAAGGAATGTCACTGTCCGCACCTTCGGCCGCAAGAAGACACAGGAGAACCAAGGGTGAACCGGCAGAAATCGTTTGAAAACGAAAAACCTACCTTATATATTGTTCCGACACCGATCGGCAATCTTTCCGAGATGACGCCGCGGGCCATCGAGATTCTCAACAGTGTCGATGTGATTGCCTGCGAGGACACCCGCACCAGCGGCCAGCTGCTCAAGCACTTCGGAATCTCCAAACGGCTGATTTCCTATCAGAACTTCAATGAGGACAGCAGTTCGCGGGGAATTCTGAATCTTCTGCAGCAGGGCAACAATGTGGCGCTGATCTCCGATGCCGGCTATCCGCTGATTTCGGATCCCGGTCAGAGAGTGGTCATGGAAGCGACCGGCAACGGTTTCAATGTCGTCCCGCTTTCCGGCTGCAACGCCATGCTGAACGCGCTTGTGGCATCGGGTCTGATTGCCCAGCCGTTCCTGTTTGTCGGCTTTCTGCCGCCGTCGAATCATGACCGCATCAAGAAGCTGCAGGAATACAGAGCCTATCCGATGACGATGATATTTTACGAAGCGCCGCACCGCATCACGAAAATGATGCAGAGTTGTCTGGAAGTCCTTGGCGACCGCAAGTGCTGTATTGCCCGGGAAATGACAAAGCGGCATGAGGAATTTCTGCGCGGCACGATCAGCGAGCTGCTGCCGGAAACGGAAGACCTGAAAGGGGAAATGGTTGTTGTCATCGACGGCAAGCATGAAGATTACGAGAAGGATATTGATATGTCGCATATCCTGCGGATGGTCAACGAGGCCATGGAAGCGGGAATGTCAAAGAGCGAAGCGGTCAGGGATGTCGCCGCCAGAACCGGCGTCGCCAAGAACCTGATCTATGATATGGTCCATGGCAAAGGGACATGGAAGGGAGCGAACTGAATATGTTTTCCTTATATGAAATCTCATTTAGCAAAGTGATTCTTTACGTGCTCGCGGCTGTTTTGCCGGCAGCGGTGCTGATGTTCTACATCTACCGCAATGACAAGGTGGAAAAGGAGCCGCGCCAGCTGCTGGGACGTCTGCTGCTGGGCGGTGTGTTTGCCGCCCTGGCTTCAATGGCTCTGGAATATGCGGCCGATTACGGGATCGTCATGTATGCCGAAAACACCGACATGACGATGTCTGCCTACGGCGTGATTTCCGCCGCGTCCGTTGGTATTATCGAGGAACTGACGAAGTTCTTCTTCCTGCACCGCTTCAGCTGGAACCATCCGGCGTTCAATTACCGCTTCGACGGCATTGTCTACGCGGTCTTTGTATCGCTTGGCTTTGCGGCATTCGAGAACATTCTCTATATTCTGTTCTACGGCGGAATTGAACTTGCTGTTCCCCGTGCCCTGCTGGCGATTCCCGCCCATATGAGCTTTGCCGTATATATGGGTCTGATGTACGGTCTGGCCAAGATTTATGACTCAAAGGGCGACACGATGAAATCCAACATCTATCTGACCCTCGGCTTTGTTCTGGCAGCAGTCCTGCATGCCGTATATGACGGTTCGATCATGGTCGGCTCCGAGGCTTCCGTCATGTTCTTCTACGGATTTGTCGTCGTGATGGATATTCTGGTATTCCTTACGATCCGAATGTCTTCAAAAACCGACCGCAGAATATACTGATATGGCGCATTTGCGCATTTCAGTGTAGAATTAATATGATCTCAGGAGTAAAAGACTATGCTTAACATGTTAAACGATCCGGAAATAGATAAGCTCATAATCTACACACTGGCAGGCATCTGTGCCGTACTTCTGCTGGCGGTATTTTTCCTGGCAGTGAAAAGGAATATATATTATGTAGACGAGACCGGCGCGGAAGTTCCGCCGCCGCCGAAGAAGAAGCTCTTCAACTTCAGTTTCGGAAAGAAAAAGAAGGAAGAAGAAGTTCCTGTCGAAGCGCCGCCGGTCATGCCGGAAGAGCCGGCTGTAATCGCATCTGCCACGGCTGCCGATGTTCCGCTCAGTGAAGAAGACTACGACGAGTCATTCTCCCTGCCGGTATTCCCGAGCGAACCGGAGGAAGAGGCTGCTGAAGCGGTGGAACCGGCTGCTGAAGAGCCAGTTGTTGAAGAACCTGCTGTCATAGAACCGGAACCGGAACTGAACGAAGAGGAAGTTGATGCAGCTGTCGATGATTTCCTGGCTGATCTGCCGGAAGCTGAAGCAGAAGAATATCACGAAGACCTCACGACCGTTCTCGAAAGACCGGAACATATGCCGCCGGATCCGGAGGCTCTGACCAGAACCAGCACGTTTGCGGCTGAAGATGAAGAATATGAAGAAGGACAGGAACCGATACCGACCGGCGTTGAAGTCGCTGTCGTGATCGGCAACAATGTCCGCGAGTATTCCATCAACCAGCTGCCGTGCCTGATTGGCAGAGAATCCTCGACCTGCGACCTTGTGATTTCCGAACCGGCAGTCTCCCGCCGTCACGCCCGTATTCTGGTCGTGGACAGACAGCTCTGCATCGAAGATGTATCCGAACATAACGGAACGTTCCTGAATATGACAAAACTGCCGTCTCTGGGCAGGGCGATTCTTAAAGCCGGCGACCGCATTACTCTCGGCCGGGCAACGATCGATGTAACAAAAGTACTTTACGAGTAACAATAATGCTAAAATGAAGATGCTGCAAAGCATCTTTTTTTCAGGATAACGATATGACAGAATTCATCAGAAACAATGAAACATTTCTCCGGGAACTGGCAGAAGGCTATACCGGAAACAGTGCAAAGGCGAAGGAAATAGCCGCGGAAGCAAAAAGCGATGCTGATCCGGTAAGGAAAGTCCGGCTGCTCAGCGTCATGTATGTCCAGCAGCGCGACCTGGATCTTTTTGAGCATGAAGAAACACCGAAGGCCGGTGCGGAAGAACTGCGGGAAGTCCGCGATATCGGCAGGGAACTGATCGAAATGGATTATGAAGAACGCATCGTTTCCCTGATGAAGGCATATGAACACTTAAGCAGCAGTGAAATTGCCGCCCAGCTGGGTATCAGCGAAGAGTATGTCAAAGCCCTGCTGCAGTCCGCATATGTCAAGGCCGGACACCAGCAGGCCAGGGAAATCGATGAACCGGAAGAACTGCCGCCGCAGCCTTCCGAAAAAAAGAACAGAAACAGCGGGATACAGATTTCATGGAAAATGATTCTGATCTTTGCGGCAGTCGTTGTGTTCCTCGGTGGAATCTTCATATCCGTGCGTTCCTTTTCCCACGGTCTCTATGAAAAAGGTATGACTGAAATGGAAAGCGGCGATTATGAAAATGCCGTGAAGTCGTTCCGTTCGGCAGCGGCCTGGGGCGAAGGCGACATTGCGGTTCTGCGCATGGCGGATGCCAGTTTCCTCGGCGGGGATGATGTCAACGCCTATACCTTCTATGAAGATTACTATGTAAAACATGAGGAAGATGAATATGTCCGCAGTCAGATGGTCCGCTGTCTTTACCTGCAGGCGGACAGAAACCTGAACAACGGCAATACGAAAAAGGCAAAGGAGCTTCTGGAAAGAGCCGCAACCTTAAAGGACAGCGTCTATACGGAATACCGTCTGAAGGCAATCGAGGAAGACGGCACATGGCAGCGTGAAGACGGTGTTGTGTGGAATATGTACGGTCGTCCGGTTCGGGCAGCCTGCCTGAATGACAAAGGCAATGTTCTCTATACTGTGGAGATCGTCTATGACGAAGACGGGAAATGGCAGAAAATGACTGCCGGCAAGAGCGGAACATTGCGTACGTCACAGTATGCGGACTTCCTGTTCGGCGAAGAGACCGTCTATGATGTCAGATGGATTCCCGGCGGCGACCTGCCGGCAGCCCAGGCAGTCTCCTACACCGGGACCCGGGAAGACGCTCAATACGAATATGATGAAGACGGCAATCCGACGGCGATGGTCATCGAACATGACAGCAGTGATACCTCGGCATTTGCCGATTATGTCAAAGTGGTCTTTGTGAAAAACAGTTACGGGGAAACAACGGAAGCGGAAGTCTATGACCGGGATGACAGAAAGATCGGTACCGGTATCTATGTTCCGGACAGCGGCTGGCTGTATCTGTATTCGGTAAGCCGTTAAAAACAGGCATTCAGTTTACAGTTGAAATTTGTTATCATACTGTTATTGGTAAGGGGAAAGATATGAAAAAGATAGTAGCTGCTGCTGCGGCAAGCTTGCTGGCGCTTTCAATTGCCGGCTGCAGCGGAACAAAAGGTGCAAGAAATCTGAACGGTAAAGCCGGAGAAACGCTGTCAACGATGTTCTTTGATTACACCGTGACAACTTACCGGCTGGAAGATGAAATGCAGGGCATGCTGGGACATGACGGATATAAGCTTCTGGTTGTGGACGTGACCGTCACCAACAACGGCGAAAGTCCGATTACAATGTCCGATGCGGATTTCTTCATTTCCTGGGGCGATGGCGAACAGGACTATGATTATCCGATTTCCATGTACACCACTACCCAGCTCAGTGACCGTCAGCTGCCGGCAAAATATGATCTCGATGCGGCAGCCTCCAAATCAGGCGAACTGATTTTTGCCGTACCTCCGGATAAGACAGAATTCGGTCTGAAGACACAGGATTACTATACCGAAGGTGACAGCAGCGAACCGGTGGAAGGCGACATCTATACTGTTTCCTTCAAGATCGGCGAAGAAGCTGCTCCGGCAGAAGGCAGCGAAGAACCGGCAGAAGAAAGCAGCGAAGAAAGCAATGAATAATTAAGAAGTATGATGCACGGCATCATACTTTTTGCGATACAGGAGAAAGAAGGAAAAACAATTATGAACTATGATGAACTGGCTCTGAAGTTTCACGAAGAACACAAAGGAAAGATCGAAGTGGTTTCCAAAGCGGAAGTGAAGACCAAGGAAGATCTGAGCACAGCATACACACCGGGTGTTGCTGCTCCCTGCCGCAAAATCGCGGAAAACAAGGAAGATGTATACAGATATACAGCCAAAGGCAACCTGGTAGCGGTTGTTACCGACGGAACGGCTGTTCTCGGTCTTGGCGATATCGGCCCGGAAGCAGGTCTGCCGGTTATGGAAGGCAAGGCGATCCTGTTCAAGCAGTTTGCCGGCGTCGATGCGTTTCCGATCTGTCTGGACACCAAGGATACAGATGAAATCGTGGAAACCGTATGCCGGATCGCTCCGACATTCGGCGGCATCAACCTGGAAGACATCGCCGCGCCGAGATGTTTTGAAATTGAAGAGAAGCTGAAGGAAAGACTGAGCATTCCGGTATTCCATGACGACCAGCACGGAACAGCCATCGTCCTGCTGGCAGCTCTGATCAATTCCCTGAAGATCATTCATAAGGATATTGCCGATATCCGCATTGTCATCAACGGTGCCGGTGCAGCCGGTTCCGCCATTGCCAGACTGCTGATGAAATACGGCGCCCGCAATGTAGTTGTCTGTGACCGTAAAGGTATCCTGAATGTGGAGACAGCAGCCAACGAGGCAAAGAGAGACCTTGCGGCAGTTACCAATCCGGAAAAACTGCAGGGCGGACTGAAAGAAGCGCTGGACGGAGCAGATGTCTTCATCGGTGTTTCCACAGCCAACTGCGTCAGCCAGGATATGGTGCGTTCCATGAACAGGGATGCCTGTGTCTTCCCGATGGCCAATCCGAATCCAGAAATCATGCCGGACTTGGCATTGGAAGCAGGTGCGAGGATCGTCGGTACCGGCCGCAGCGATTTCCCCAACCAGATCAACAATCTGCTGGTCTTCCCGGGAATCTTCCGCGGTGCGCTGGATGTCAGGGCAAGAGAAATCAATGACGATATGAAACTGGCGGCTGCCGAAGCAATTGCCTCGCTGGTAAAGGACGAGGAACTGAGCGACCAGTACATCATTCCCAGCGTTTTCCATCCTGAAGCAGCCAAGGTTGTAGCCAAAACGGTAGCTGATACCGCAGTCCGGGAAGGAATCGCCCAGATCTGACAAAATGAACAAATGAAAGAGGCCATATGAGAACATGACCTCTTTTTTTGCCGGGCAGAGAGGCAGGAAATGGTCCCTTTTGGCAAAGTCAGCGTATAATCATTTCATGGACACCGTCAGGATCGTATTGGTTTCAGACAACCACGGCGACAGGAAAGGGCTGCAGTATCTGCGGGAAACCTATGCCGATTATGATTATTTTGTGCACTGCGGCGACTCCGAGATGTCGATCGGGGAACTGGAAGGCTTCATCTGTGTCCGCGGCAACAATGATTTTCCGTTGGGAAACGATGCCCCGGACCAGACCGTTCTGGAAGCCGGCGGGCACAGGATCTATATCTGCCACGGACATATGGACTTTCTTTCCTATTTCCATTACGAGCCTCTGGCCAGAAGGGCGAAGGCCAAAGGATGCGACACGGTATTCTTCGGTCATGTGCATAAATACGATGACAAGACGGTGGAAGGTGTCAGACTGCTGAACCCGGGCTCCCTGCGGCATAACCGCGACGGATCCGCACCGAGTTATATGCTTGTGCATATAAACGAAGACGGGATACTGGCGCAGAGGATGGAATATGTCCCTGCCGGCAAAACGGGCGAGGATTCCTGGCTGGACAAGCTGATCGGCTGGCTGTCACGATTATAAGGAGGAAATCACTATGGACTTCGATCTGAACAAAAGGCACTGTTATTTTTTCAATGAAATCGCAAAAATTCCCCACGGATCTTTCAACGAAAAAGCAATCAGCGATTACCTGGTGGCATTCGCAAAGGAAAACGGCCTGACGTACAAGCAGGATGACAAATTCAATGTCATTATCGACAAGCCTGCTTCCCCCGGCTATGAGGACAGGGAACCGGTGATCCTGCAGGCGCATATCGATATGGTCTGCGAGAAGAACAAGGATGTCGAACATGATTTTACAAAAGATCCGCTGGATCTTTATGTCGAAGACGGCTGGCTGAAAGCACGGGGAACGACACTCGGTGCTGATGACGGCTACGGCGTCTCCTATATGATGGCGATTCTGGAAAACAAGGATCTGAAACATCCGCCGCTCTCCTGTCTGTTCACTTCCATGGAGGAAGTCGGACTGCTCGGTGCGGCAAACCTGAAGGCGGAAGACCTGCACGGCAAACGGCTGATCAACCTGGACGGCGGCGGCGAAGTCCGCACAACGGTCAGTTCAGCCGGCGGTGCGACCGGACTGAGTCATTGTCCGGTTCATTTCGAAGCGAATACGAAACCGGCATATGCACTGCGTGTGCGCGGCCTAAAGGGCGGTCATTCCGGCGGCTTGATCCATCTCGAACTGGGCAACTCCAACACTTTGCTGGCAAGAGTACTGAAGGAACTGCAGCTGCAGGGAATGGATATACAGCTTTCCTCCTTCAGCGGCGGATTGAAATTCAATGCCATCCCGCGTGAAGCAGATGCCGTATTTGTTTCCGAGACTGATCCGGAGAAGCTGGAAGCAGCCATCCGTCAGAGCGAAGCGAAAATCAAGGGCGAACTGGAATTCAGCGATCCCGGATTTACTGTCATCTTCGAACCCGCGGATGCGGAAAAAGTCATCATTCAGAAGGACAGCGACAATTTCCTGAATTATCTGTACCTGATGATCAACGGATTCCAGCACCGTTCCATCGCCATCGAAGGACTGACAGCCGCATCGCTGAATGCCGGTGTCGTCACGACAAAGGAAGATGAGATCCTGATCGAAGATCTGATCAGAAGCGCCCTGGCATCCCATACCGACGATATGATTAACCATCTGCAGGTTCTTGCCGGTCTCTGCAATGTCACGCTCGAAGTGCCCGACCGCTATCCGGGCTGGGGTTTCACAGCCGAGTCACCGCTCAGAAATACTCTGCGGGAAGTGCTGAAGGAGCGCGATATCGACCTCAAGGAAGAAGCGGCGCACGGCGGCCTGGAATGCAGCATGTTCAAGGGTCTTGATGACAGTCTGGATATCATCACCTACGGACCGGTTGCCCATGGCGCCCATACACCGGAGGAAAAACTGGATCTGGCATCCTTCGACAGAGCTTTCGACGTTTTGTGCGAAGTGCTTGCCCGTTGTTAATCACATAAGTCTTCCGTAAGGAAGGCTTTTTTTGCGGGAAAATGCTGTTGTCTTTCTATAGAACAGTTGAAAGGAGAGAAAGACAATGAACAAACCGCAGCCGGAACTGTCATGGGAGCTGGCAGATATCCGCGATCCGATGATCTTTTCCCTTGTACTGTACGAAGAACCGGCGTTGTTTCTGGAGATCATGAATCTGTTTTATCCGGATGAAGGCCTGCAGAGGATCCGGGAAATAAAGATCAGCCTGGCCGATGTCCTGCACGGCAGCCGCAGCGATCCTGCCTTCAAGGCCATCGCTGAAACCGAAACGGAGGAAGTCACTCTGTGGCTGGACTATATCAGGGAACTGAATGAGGAGAAGGAGGAAGATTACCGCGGCCGCAGTCTGAAAGAAGAACAGAAGAAAGAGGGGAAGACACTGAATCTGACACTCTGCCGCAGCGATCCGTTTCAATGCGGCAAGCCGGTCATGCGGCTGCTGTTAAGAAGCGAGGATCTTTGTCCGGATGATAATGAGCACTGGATCATTGAAGGCGTGCTGGTCTCCCTGCATGAAGAAACGGAAGCGGAAGATCCCAGCCAGCAGAAACTGATCCGTTATTTTCGGGAAGGCATCGCCGAGGGAGAATTGTGCACAAAAATCGAGGAGACGGTGCATAAGGTCCGGGAAAATGACGAATGGCGGCTGCTGTATCTGGAGGAGAAAGCTTACCGCGACTATATGACACGGAATATATGATAAGGAAGCCGGGTGACTGCTCGGCTTTCGTTGTATAATGGGACAAGGTAAGAAATTATGGGAAAAATCAGACAGCTTGACAGTCATACAGCCAACATGATCGCGGCCGGCGAGGTCGTGGAACGTCCGATGGGCGTAGTCAAGGAACTCGTGGAAAATGCTATCGATGCCGGCGCTGACAGAATTGACGTCAGTATCGAAGAAGGCGGAATCAGCAGACTGAGCGTGACCGACAACGGAAGCGGCATGGACAGCAGCGACGCCCAGATGGCTTTTCAGCGCCATGCGACATCCAAGATCCGCTCCGAGAAAGATCTCTGGTCGATCCATACCCTGGGATTCCGCGGTGAAGCCCTGCCTTCGATCGCCAGCGTGTCGAAACTGACGCTGACGACGTCCGACGGCAACGAATCGACCCGGATCGTCGTTGAATACGGAAAGATCGTTTCGGCTGTTGCCTATCCCTGCAACCAGGGAACGGAAGTCACGGTCGAAGGACTGTTCTATCAGACACCGGCACGTCTGAAGCATATGCGCAGCGGCGCCTATGAAGCATCGCTGATCCAGAATGTCATCAGCAGTTTTGCCCTGGCACATCCGGAAATCTCCTTCCATCTGTACAGCGACGGCCGGGAAACCTTCATGACGACCGGACAGGGAGATCTTCTGGAAGTGATCTTCCAGGTCTATGGCCGCACGGCTTTTGAAAATGCCATACCGGTACAGTTCGAAGACTATGACTACAAGGTATCAGGTTATCTGATCAAACCGTCTCTGACGCGGGCATCCCGCAGTATGATGCATGTCTTTCTCAACAGTCGCATGGTCCGCACATACCGTTTATACAAAGCCATCCAGGATGGTTATGAAGACTTTATTGTCAAAGGCCGCTACCCGATGTGCGTTCTCAATATCGAAATGGATCCGCATCTTCTCGATGTCAATGTTCATCCGTCCAAGTGGGAAGTGCGGCTTTCCAAGGAGAACCAGCTGGAATACCTGCTGAAGGACGAAGTGCGCAAAGCCCTGCAGGGCACGACACTGGCGCCGAAGGCGGAAGTCAGACCGGTGCGCACGGAATATTACGAACCGCTTTCTTTCGATACCGATCAGCTGATCCGGGAAGCGGAAGAAAACAAAATACAGAAAAAGCCGGAAAGCGGACTCTTTCCGCCGGCAGAAGAGAAACCGGCCGCAGTCACGGCATTGCCAAAAGAGACTGCCCAGGCAATTCTTCAGGAAGCGGCGGAGGATCAGAAGGAATTTCTTCAGGTCAAAGAGGAAGAGGCTCCGTATATACCGGAGAAAAACCCCTTCCCGGATATGCAGGTCATCGGCCAGCTCCATGAAAAGTTCATTCTCTGCGCCGGGACGGATTCGCTGATCGTCATCGATCAGCATGCAGCCCAGGAACGGGTACATTATGAGGAATACTGCCGGAAACTGAACCAGAATCCGGTGATGATGGACTGCCTGGTTCCCCTGACCGTCCATGCCGGCAGCGATCTGGTTGCCCGGGTGGATGAAGTCAATGAAGCCGCGGCGGATCTGCATATCACGTTTGAACCGTTCGGCAGGGATACATTGATCGTCCGCAGCGTGCCTTCCTGGATGCAGGATGTCGAGGAACAGCAGTTTCTCGAAGATGTCATTGACCAGTTCCGAAATGAGCGGGAAAGCAGATATACAAGAATGGAAAAGAAGAAGATCGCGACGATGGCCTGCCATCATTCGATCCGCTTCAACCGCAGTCTGACAATGGCGGAGATGCAGGAAGCTGTAAGACAGCTGTCATTATGCGAGAACCCGTTCCATTGTCCCCACGGCCGGCCGACCTTTATCGTTCTTGACGAAAAGGAACTGACAAAGGAGTTCCTGCGATGAAGAAGGTGCTGGTCATTGCCGGACCGACCGCTTCCGGAAAGACAGCCCTTTCCGTAAAGCTGGCACAGCAGTTCGGCTGTGAGATCATCAGCGGCGATTCGATCCAGGTATACCGCGGCATGGATATCGGCTCCGGCAAGGTAACGGAGGAGGAGATGCAGGGCATCCACCATTATCTGATCGATATCCTTTCGCCAATGGAGGAATACAGCGCTGCCGACTTTCAGAAGATGGCAAGGGAAATCATCAGTCAGAGCGATGACATGAAGATCATCTGCGGCGGCACCGGCCTGTATCTGAAAGCCTGTCTCTATGACTATGAGTTCCGGCAGGAAAGCGGACCTTCCGCTGATCCGGATCTGGAAGAATACAGCAACAAACAGCTGTATCAGATGCTGAAGGAGAAAGATCCCGTACAGGCGGAAAAGATCCATGTCAACAACCGCCGCCGGCTGATGCGCAGTCTGACAATCATGCAGCGCAGCGGCAGAAGGCAGAGCGAAATCGAAGATGAGCAGGCACATGAAATGATCTACGATGCCCGGATCATCGGCTGTACGATGCCGAGAGCCGTCCTGCACGAAAGAATCAGCAGACGGGTGGAGATGATGTTTGAAGCCGGACTCAGGGAAGAAGTGGAACGGCTTCTCGGGGAAGGAGTCGCCTTCAGCCATCAGAGCATGAAGGGAATCGGCTACCGCGAATGGCGGCCGTACTTCGAAGGAAACGCTTCTGAAGAGGAAGTCAAAGAAGAAATCAAGAAACACTCCCGGCAGTTTGCCAGACGCCAGTATACCTGGTTCAATCATCAGATGCCGGTGCAGTGGTATGATATGACGGAAGAAAATACGACAGAGCGTATCATGGAAGATACAAAGAGGTGGATGGAATGCAGTATCTGAAGAAAATCGAAAATGTCAACCGGACGGACTGGATCCTGAAGGGGCTGATGATCGCGGCCGCGGCCGGTGCGGTACAGATGGGACTGGTCATGCTTGCCGGCACACCTAAATCGATGCTGATGGTGGCGCTGGCGGTTCTGGCAGTATTGACCCTGGCGGCGGTGCTTGTCGGTGTACTGGCTGCTTCCAGTCAGAACAAGACGATGCAGAAGCGGATCGCGGCTCTGGAGCCGACCGCATCCGTTCCCTTCGAGCAGGCACAGTTCGCCAATGTCAGCGACGAAGTGCTGCTTGGCAATGACTGGCTGGTTGTCCGCAAGGGCACGAAATACAGTTTCTGGACCCGGGAAATCGTTTCCCGCATCGAAGTGCGCCAGCAGAAGGAGAGCTCCGACAAAGGCATCCTGGAAGTGTACATCAAAGGTTCGCCGAACCCGGAACAGATGCCTGTTACCTCGGCTCAGATAGTCCGCACGCAGCTGCAGAACTGGCTGAGCGTATGAATGTTGACTTTTGGTCAGCACACGCTATTATATATACGGTAAGAAAAGGAGGGAATTGAGATGAGTGAATTCAATCGTCCTGAAAACATTTATGCACAAAGCGGTGTTTCTCTGAACGCCTATATCACAAAAGTATTTACGATCATGGGAATCGGTGTTGCCCTGACAGCGGTAATTGCCTTCCTTGGATATAACTCCATGCTGAACGGAGGCTTCCTGGCAAATCTGCTGATGGAGACACCGATGGCTGCCCTGCTGATCCTCGGTCTGCAGCTGGGTCTGGCAATTGCAATGGGCGCCGGCCTGACAAAGTTCAATACAACGACTCTGTATGTCATGTTCTTCGGCTATTCGGCCCTGACCGGTGTTACCTTCTCGGTTCTGCCGTTCGCTTATGGCCTCGGCACTCTGGGAACGGCGTTCCTGTTCGCAGCAGTTCTGTTTATCAGCTGCGCCATTATCGGCCACACGACAAACATTGACCTGACACAGTTCAGCGGCCTGCTGTTCGGTGCCCTGATCTCGCTGATCGTCGTATCGGCCATCGGCGTGTTCATTCCGGTGATCCGCAACAGCCTGATCTTCGGCTATGCCGGCCTGATCATCTTCCTGGGTCTGACAGCATTCGATATGCAGAAGATCAAGCAGTACTACTATGTGGAAGACGAAAGGATCAAGGGACATCTGGCTGTCTACAGCGCATTCCAGCTGTACCTGGATTTCATCAATATCCTGATGTACATCCTGAGAATCCTGGGCAACAGCAAGTCCAGACGCTAAGAGAAACTGCCAAGAGCTCCTTCGGGAGCTTTTCTTCTTTTCAGGCATTCATTGTGCCGTAAGAGGCGTTTTCGTGTACAATATGCACACAGGTAAGAGATATGAAAGTCGGTGAATACGGATTATCAGAATACTATCACCAGTACATCACGATCGAAGCAGACGATCTGACCGATCAGCTGAAGGATCAGATCGAGATTCATGAAGATGACTGTTTTGCCCTGTGTTCTTCCTATTGCGCAAGGGACGGTCTGCTGGAATTCAACGTTCTGGCTGTCGGTCCCACCTGGCAGGAGTGTACCAGAGGATTGGATGATGAGAAAATGCTGGGCATTTTTACTGTTGACCAGGTCATCGACAGGGAAGCCCGCATTGCTGAAAGCAGCATCGAGATGCGGGAAAAGAACGAACCATGGCTGGAACGGCGCGACTACGGCACGGATGAGGACCTTCTCAAGACAAGATTCGATCCCCGCCTTGATCCGCTGCGCGATCCGTTCTATCCCGACATCGTGCTTACCGGCATCGTTATCGACCATGCCGTGCAGGAATATGATATGCATATTACCGGTGTCCGCGGTCCGTTTCTGACCGGAACGCTTGAAGAAGAACCTGAGGAGGACATCGGTATCCATTTTGACGATCCGGTCTGGGCTCTGCCATATCTCAACGGCAATGAATGCCGGCTGTTCGCCCTGTTTGCCGGCGAGAATCTTTCCCCCGATCAGATTGCGGCCCGCGACCGCATCATCAAGGAGATGGACAAGGCAGGAATTACATTCAGCGGTATCTCGATCCGCAGTTAAGAGGTATTATGAACAAAACAAGAGAAATGAAATACAGCTGTCCGTATTGCGGCAGGGAATTCGATATCACGGTATATGAAAGCGTCAATACCGAACAGGATCCCGATCTCCGGGATGCCTGCCTGAGCGGGGATATCTTCCGTCATTCCTGTCCTCACTGCCACACCGACTTCATGATCCAGTATCCCCTGGTCTATGCCGATCCGGCCCATAAGTTCGTACTCTGGCTGACCGGGACAAATGCCGAAGAGGAAGCGATGCGCAAGTATGCAAGAGTGCTTGTGAAGCAGGGATACCAGCTGCGGCGCTGTTCCACGGTCAGGGAGTTCACGGAAAAGATCCAGATCTTCGAGGACGGAGTCTCAGATATTGTTGTGGAACTGGCCAAATACGACAGTTTCATCGAATTCATCGACAGCCGGCACGGCAATCCGGCCGAAGTGACTTCGGTTGAATATCAAAATGTCACCGACGGGGTCATGAAGATCAATGTCCGCACTGACGACAAAGGTCTTTCTTTCCTGATTCCCATCAATCTTCTGGAAGAGGAGATCCGGGCGGAAAGCGACCGCTTTGCAATCAACGAGGAAGACTTCCCGTTGGTCAACAGCGACTGGATCATCTCTCTCTTTATGGAATCATCAGGACAGGCGTAAGCCTGTTTTTCTTCTGTTATAATGAGAAAAAGACAGGCAGGAATGCCGGGGCGGAGGTAATCATGCCAATCAAAAAACTGACAATCCTTCATACCAACGACATGCATGGCGATTTTCTGCCGACTGTGACGGAGCATGGCGAAACCGGCGGACTGGTGCGTCTCTCCGGGTATGTCAACAAAGTCAGAAGAGAAGAGCCGAACACGATCTACGCGGTAGCCGGGGACATGTTCCGCGGATCCGTCATCGACAGCGAATATCTGGGACTTTCGACCATCGACCTGGTCAATGTCCTCAACCCCGACGTGGCAACTGTCGGCAACCACGAGGTGGACTATGGCCTGGCACATCTTCTGTTTCTGGAAAAGTGCGCCCGCTTTCCGATTATCAACGCCAATTTCTTCGTGACCATGAACAATACCCGTCTGTTCATGCCATATCTCAATCTGGAAGTGGATGGCCTGCGCATTCTGTTTATCGGCATCCTGACCGAGGAGGTGCTGGCTTCGACCAGACAGGAAAAGGTTATCGGTACATTCATTGACGTTATGGAAGCGGCAAGGGAAGTCGGTATTATCTGTGACAACTACCGCACCAGCAAAACCGACCTGACGATCCTGCTGACTCACATCGGTATCGAGGAAGACCGGAAACTGGCGGAATACATGGATCCCCGATGGGGTGTGGATATGATCATCGGCGGACATTCCCATACTTTCATGGACAGTCCCGAGATCATCAACGGCATACCGGTCGTACAGGCCGGCAAGGGAACAGGCCAGATCGGCCGTTTCGATATCGAATATGATACATGGCGGAAGAAGATCCGCAACTGGACCTGGCAGTGTGTGCCAATCAACGAAGAGACAGCGGAAAAAGACGAAGTCATGGAAGAACTGCTGGAACGCTACCGCAGCGAGACCGACGTCAAATACCGCCGTGTCCTGACCAGACTGAAGCGGAAACTGACCCATCCCGCCCGCAACCAGGAGACGGAACTGGGCAATCTGTATGCCGACATGCTGCAGGACGAGAGTTCTTTCGACATCATGATGATGGGCTCGGGGGCCATCCGCAAAGAGGAACTGGGACCGATCGTGGAATATCAGGACATGCTGGAGAACACACCGTTTGACGATCCGGTGCATATGGTGGAAGTCACCGGCGCGCAGTTCCGCCGGATGATCATGCATATACTCAGGGACGAAGCCTGGGAAGGACACACGGAATTCTATCAGTTTTCCAAAGGTGTCCGCATCCATTACAAAAAGAGCACGCATGAACTGAAGGAACTCAGTTTCCGCGGCAAGCCTGTCACCGACGATATGCGGCTGACAGTCGCCATGCAGTCCTATCACTACAACAATTTCGAAGAGTTCCTTGGAGTTCCCTTTGAAGAAGTCAGAAAAAACAGGACACCGCGGATCGTCATGAGTTCCCTGAACAATATCGTCGAAGAGTATCTGACCCTGCACCAGGGTCTGGATGCCCTTGTCGAAGGAAGGATTCTGATCGAAGAGTAATATGACAGAACTGGAAAAAAAGAAAGACCTGCATATGAAGCAGGCGGCGGAATATATCATCTATCTTGAGGAAACAAAGGAAAAGATTTATGACAAAAATCTGCAGGAACAGCTAGCAGTACTCATCCGGCAGCTGCGGGACCTGCGCGATCTGCAGTACTGGTTCGACAGCGGCGAAAGGGAACTGGACCGGCTGTATGACCGCTATATGCCGTATCTGAACACGATCCTTGAGAATTATATGAAGCTGGAGACCAGCTGGAACAACAAGGAACTGGAGAAGGTAAAGAAACAGCTGACAAAGATCCTGCCGGAATTCACCGAAACGATGCGGGTGATTACCCAGCTTCTGCCGGAGGATGAAATGGCAGATGCCAGGGCGGAAGTCAAGGCAAGGGAAGCCAAGGAGAAACTGGACCGGCAGTACCGCAGCCTGTTTATCGATGATGAAATATGAAAAAAAGCACTGATCACGATTGTGATCAGTGTTTTCAGTAACCGAATACAGTTTCCGGACGGATACGGCATGGAGCGCCATATCCGGCATCACATTTACGGTCGTATCCCTGCCAGCCGCAGCCGAACGAGAAGTCGCCATTCCAGTGCTGGGCATAGTAGGAGAAGTCGGAACCGTCGCCGAGATACATGATCTCGACGTGGCAATGCGGACCGGTCGAGTTGCCGGCCGAGCCGACCTGACCGACATAGTCACCGGCGGAGAGAACCGTTCCCGCCGCAACCGGGGAACCAAGCATCATATGGTAATAGGAGACAGCATACAGGGAACCGTTGACGACCGTCAGTTCGAAGACCTGGTTGCCGCCGCCGGCAGCACCGCCCTGGGCGGAGCCGCACCAGTTACCAAGATAACCATAGGTCGGACAGCCGTTGACAGAATGCAGGACGACACCGTTGCCGATGGCGACGACTGTCGTTCCGACACCGGCCGCGAAGTCCATGCCGAGATGCGGATAGTAGCCTGCTCCGTCATAGGACCAGGTACCGGCACTGACATAGGCGCCGGGAACAGGATATGTCCAGCCGTTGGTGGTGATCGTGACGTCATCCAGTTTTCCGGCCTGAGCCAGTTTTACCATCATGGAGTTCAGTTCGGCAATGTTGCCGGCAACCTGGTCAGACTGGCTTCTGATCCGGGCTTCTTCTTCCATGGCGGCCTTTCTGACCTGTTCGACTTCCGTCTGCTTGACGATAATTTCGTTCTGCTGGGATTCGAGGATCATCTTCTCGTATTCCATGGCGGCCTGCTGTTCTTCCATTTCTTCCTTGGCGGCTTCCATTTCGGCTTTGACAGCCTCCATTTCCTCCCGCTGCTGGTTGAGCTTGGCGCGCAGTTCCTTCATGTCTTCAAGAATCTTCTGGTCGTACTGGGCAATGGCGGAAAGGCCATTGGAAATACGCAGGAATTCTTCGAAACTGTCGGCACCCATCAGGATATCCGTATACTTGTTGAGACGCATCGAAGACTGGGAGATTTCCATCCTGGTCTTGATTTTTTCGTTGGCGGCGTCGATCTCCGCCTGGGTGGCGTCGATTTCCTTCTGCTTGTTTTCAATCTCGATCTGTTTGTTGTCGATCTCGATCTGCTTGTTGTCGATTTCCTTCTGCATGGCCGCGATACTGTTGACCGTGGCGTTGATCTCTGTCTGTTTGGCATCGATCTCCTGCTGGTAATTCTGAATCTTGAGACCGTAGTCGGCGATATTCGCCTTGATATCGTCTTCCTTTGCCTTCAAGGCTTCAAGCTGGTCGTTCAGGGTGCTGGAAGAAGCTTTCAGATACGCTTCACAGGCAGAAATCTGATCTTCGTCCAGATCGCGGTAATTGGAGCACAGCTTGTTCCAGTAGTCAGTATCGGTATAGGGCGGGTCTTCCGCCAGAACCGGCTGAAAAGGAAAAATGCAGAGGCTCATGCATATACTTAACAGGAAAGTGAAAACTTTTCTCATAGGTTTCTCCGTAATACAATTATGAATTATAACATAAGGATGTGAAAAAGACGGCAATTCTGTACTTGTATATACATCACATAATTTTACATAATTATTACATAATTGACTGACAGTCAAATTGTACATTAAAGATGCAGAAAAGATCTGCCTGAATGAATGCTCCCCCTTAGCAGTCAATCAGTGATTTCTATCCCCTTATAAAATTTAGAAGAGAAAAGAGAAAAGGCCCGACGGGGTCTTTTCTCTTTCTGCAAGGGAAATCATCTGTTCAGTGATATCATGGTGGATATACAGGTAAGCTATGCAGAATTTGGATGAGTTAAACAGAAGAATAGAAGAGATTCTTAAGGAAAAGGGCAGATGCATCGTTTCCATTGACGGCAGATGTGCCTCCGGCAAGTCGACGCTCGGAGCCGGGCTGGCAGAAGAATGGAACGGTTCGCTGCTGCATATGGATCATTTCTTTCTGCGGATGGAGCAGAGAACGCCGGAACGGTATCAGACGCCGGGAGAGAATGTCGACCATGAACGTTTTCTGGAAGAAGTCCTGACACCGCTGTCGCGGAATATCCCGTTTACCTATTATCCCTTTACTCATGAAACGATGAGTCTCAGCGATATTCCCGTCCATATCGAACCGAAACCGGTAACGGTAATCGAGGGAAGTTACAGCCAACGTGACGATCTGCGGGAATACTACGACCTGAACATCGCAATCGATATCGATCCGGATCTGCAGATCGAACGGCTGAAGAAGAGGAATCCGGAGCGGCTGCAGATGTTCATCGATAAGTGGATCCCGCTGGAAGAAATGTATTTCCAAGCATACCGCATCTATGAACGGGCAGATATCGTGCTGCAGGCGGAACGGGATTAAGAGTTTCATTATATTCATCAGGCAGGGAAGAGTTTTCCTCCCTGTTTTTGTTATAGTTATAAGTATCAGGAGATAAATAGTATGAAACTTGTGTTTTTTGATATCGACGGCACACTGGCCAGAGGCAAGGTCGTTCCGGAAAGCGCCCAGGAAGGTCTCAGACAGCTGCGGGCGAACGGCAATCTGGTCTTTATCTGCACCGGCAGAAATCCGGTATATGCACAAAAGAATTTCGGCCAGTATGCGGACGGTTTCATCTGCTGCAACGGCCGTCTGGCGGTCAGGGATGACGAAATTCTGTTTGCCGGACCGCTGAGTCAGGAACAGATCAGGGATCTGACACGGAGAATTGAAGAAGTGGACGGCGGCTGCTGTTTCCTCGGACTTGAGGAAGGCGGCTATGTCGGCAATCCTACCGGCTATGAAGTCATGGCGTCCGTACAGGATCCCGGCTTTGTAAAACAGGGGCTGAAAGACGGCATGACCGTGTACTCCCTGGATATCTATATGGGAAGCGCAGACCGTCTGGATATCATGCGCAAAGCCCTGGATGGTGTAGCCCTAGTCAATCCGCACGGACCGCATCCGAGCGCGGACATTACAGTACTGGGTGTCGATAAGGGAACAGCGATCGAACATGTGGCGGAGAAACTGGGTGTGGCAATCGAAGACACATATGCCTTCGGTGACGGCGTCAACGACGTCTGCATGCTGGAAGCCGCCGGCCATGGTGTTGCCATGGGCAATGCCGTACCGGAAACAAAAGCAGCCGCGGAATATATCACGACAAGCATCGATCAGGACGGTGTATACAACGGCCTGAAACACTACGGACTGATTTAAGGAATATGAAAGTTACCTTCTATTATGTAAGACACGGGGAGACGCTGTTCAACCAGCTGCGGATCATGCAGGGAACATGTGACAGTCCCCTGACGGACAACGGAATCACCCAGGCGGAAGAAATCGCGTCGGTGCTGCGGAAGCATCATTTTGATCATGTCTTCTGTTCCTCTTCCGAAAGAGCCATTGATACGGCAAAAATGATCAGCGCTTTTCATGGCATCGAGCCGGTCTGTCTCAAGGAACTGAAGGAATTCGACTTCGGGGATCTGGACGGGGAACCGATCGATTTATTCAAGAACCGCATCCAGCCCCACCGGATGGAAGATGACTGGACCGATGTCGGCGGTGAAAATGTGGCATTGTTCAAGGAGCGGGCAGACAGAGGCTTCGCGAAGATCCTGCCGTACTGCAAGGATGGCGATACGGTTCTGATGGTTTCCCATGGCAGTTTCTTCATGCATCTGATGAAGACCCACTTTGCCAATATTGACCAGCAGGAATATATCAGACGGATGAATGCGGAGAGAAAGCCGTTCATTCCCAACTGCGGCGTTGCAATATTCACTTATGAAGACGGTGTCTATCAATTGAATATGGAACCAGTGTCGGCAGTGGAGTACCGTCTGAAAGAAGACAAGAGAGTGAACTTTGTCTATATCCGCCATGGCGAAACGGTATTCAACGTTCAGAAACGCCTGCAGGGATACTGCGACAGTCCATTAACGGATAAAGGAGTAAAACAGGCGGAAGAAAGAGCGGAAAAGTTAAAGAATATACAGATCGATAAAGCATATGCATCCAGTTCGGAACGGACCCGGGATACAGCCGAGATCCTGTTGAAAGGCAGAAATCTGAAAGTCATTCCCGACAAACGGCTGCGGGAAGTATATTTCGGAAATCTTGAAAGCCGGAAATACGAAGCGATCATGGATGAAATCATGCCGATGTACATGATCAACGACTGGTCGCCGGTGGAAGGGGAAACTCCGGAAGCGATCAAAAGAAGACTGTATACGTTCTTCCGGGACTGCGTCGACGATGCTGAAAGCAACGATACAATTCTGCTGGTTTCCCATGGGGAAATGTATATGGCGATACTGGAATACATGTTCAATATAAAAAAGGAAGAACTGTATGCCAGAGCAGAACTGACAGGCAGAAACCCGGCCGGCAACTGCGGCATGTTCCGCTTTGCCTATACCAATGGAAAACTCACATACGACAGACTGATGCACGAGGAAGAAGAATGAAAGGATTCCTGTTCTTTGATATTGACGGTACCCTGGTTGACTCCGGCAGTACCGATCAGATTGACGAAGACACAAAGAAAGCAATGAAACAGGCCAGAGCCAACGGCTATGGTTGTTTTATCTCTTCCGGCAGAAACCGCAAGGGAATCAAAATGTATATGGAAGAGGGATTCGACGGGTTTGTTTATGCGGACGGGGCGGGAGTGGAATTGTACGGACAGGAACCGGTCCTGATTCATGTAGATGAATTCCTGGTTCAGTATCTGATGGATATTGTTCTATATAAATATAAGGGTGAAATCTGTCCCTGGTCGAAAGAATGGGCGTATGCCAGCAAAGGCATCTATGATAATTTTCAAAGAATGTCGCGCCGCATCACAGACAGCGGGAAAGACTTGATGAAGACGATGGGAATCAGACATCTGGAAGAACGGGATCCGCAGGATCTCATTTTATCCCTGGATGTGGAGTTTCCGGACAGAGAAAGCGAAATCGATTTTGAAACATTTCTGGATCCGTGCCTTGAATACATATCTACCAGCGCGTCTTACGGCAGAGGCGGTATCTGTACCGGAGAAGTGACGATGAGCGGTGTTACCAAAGGCAGCGGTGCCAGAAAGATCGTCGAACTGCTGGGTGGAGACATGAAAAACACCTATGCCTTCGGTGATTCCATGAACGATGCCATGATTCTCAAAGCGGTGCAATACGGCATCTGCATGGGTAACGGTGCGGAAGAACTCAAGACCATAGCAGACTATGTTACAGACGACATCAATCAGGGCGGCATTGAAAAAGCTATGAAGCATTTCGGAATCATTTGAAGCAAGAGTATTGACATGTTGGTTAGCCTATGCTAACTTTATATCAGGTTAAGACTCCGGTACACACTCTTTCCATCACACACTCCTTTGCCGGAGGTCTTAAATCAAACGGACCAATCTGTTACTGGCGTACAGGTCCGGGAAGTAAAACGCCTGACTGTGTCCTCCTTACATACAGGGCAGGCAGTACAAAAAGAAACAGGCTGCGGACAAAAATCCAAGCCTTTCTTTTTTTCTTTTTTCCAGTATGATTGATATAAGTATTACGGAGGACAGCACATGGATCATAAAAAAACAGGCACAATACTGATTTCTCTTTCCATGGCGCTTCTTTTGGGGGGCTGCGGCGCGGATAAGCATGTGACGGAATATACACCGGAAAACTACTATCTGTACGCCGAAGCAATGAAAAGTGCAGGATATAAAAAGAGGATTTCAACAGCATACATCAACAATACCGATAAAGTATTCACTTCTATCCAGGAACTGAAGGATAACGTTAAACCATCCGACATGCCAAGTGTCCTGGAATGTGACTATAAAGAAAAGACCTGTGATGCTTACTATCTGGGAGAAGACGACACCAAGGTCGGAAGTGTCAGATATGTCTACAGGTACAGCAGCAACAATCTGAGAATCTCCAAGACCGGTAATGATGTTTTTACCGAATATACATACGATAAAGGCAGACTCAGCAGCATTATCGATTATCAGGGAAGCGAAAAGAGCGCATCCTCGGAAGTGATCCGGTCGATGACATTCGGCTACAACAACCAGAACAAGGCAACCTATATCAAGGGTTTTGACACAACAACCGAGACCAAGTCCAATTTCGACTACACCCTGGAATATGACATGCAGGGTCGTCTGGTAAAAATCAATGCCATGTTGAATGGGGCAGTCGGCAGCTATACTGTACTGACCTATAGAGAAGACGGACTTCTGTCCTCTACCGCGACATACGGCATCACGGAGGCCGGAGAGAACCTACTGAGTTATTACGAGTTTACATACGAGTAATTGCAAAGCATAAACGATTAATAACAGGATACAAATAGCGCTTTAACTTTAAAAGCCCAGGGTTCAATAATAAATCCCGGGCTTTTTATATATCAGAGCCACTTTTCATAATATACATATGCAGAAACTATACGCAGTTGATCGTCGCAAAAGAAACTATAGGTTTTGTATGTACAAGCATTTTTATTACACTGGACTTTTATAATAATTTGTTTTGTTTGCTGATTTAAACGAATGAAAGCTGGTAGCTTTAAAAAACGCGCTGAACAGTTGATATCTTCAAATGCCGGGGGGGGACAGGATAAACTATCCGAATATCTAACTTTTTTTGATTAAAGTTGAAGATATAAAAGCAGTCAATGGAATAGCAAGGATCATCCCCAGACTGGAAGACAGTCCGCTTATTGTTTCAAGGGTGACAAAGGCAGAAGAGTACAGTTGATAAAATGACATGCCGCGTGAATAAATGAAAATAATAAGTGTGAATTCACTGCCCAGAAATGCAAGGATAAGAGTATTTGTCATCGTACCTACCATATCACGCCCGATATTCATTCCCGACCGGAAAAGTTCATTTCTGGAAAGCTGAGGATTTGCGGCATGAACTTCCTCAAGAGAAGAAGAAATGCTCATGGCAACATCCATTACTGCGCCGAGAGCACAGATAATAATACTTGCAACCAGAAGTCCTTGTATATGTATTGAGAGACCCACCTGCTTCATCTGTAACAACGGTTCTGCATCTTCCAGCCGGAAGCCGTTAATTTTAGATAAGGTCTGTACTGCAAGTCCGAAAATCATTGCTAAAAATGTTCCTGTGACCGTACCAAGGAAGGCACTGATGGTTTTTCGGTGTACCCCTCCCAAGATTGTAAAATTAACAAGGGCTAGATATGCACACAACACGAATGTTGTGAGTATAGTCGGAGCACCTTTTAGAAGTAAGGGAATCAGTATTACAAAAAGGCAGATTACTGTAAATATCAAGCCAATCAGTGACTTCAAACCCGTAAGACCGCCGATAATCATTACTGCTGCAAAGAACAATAAAAGGAAGGCTGCCAGAACAGGAATTCTGTTTATCTCATAAACCGAGGCATAACGATCCCCGTTGGCACGCGTTTTCAGGAACAGAACAACTTTGTCCCCCTTTGAAACAGGAACCCCATTTAACGGGGCAAAAAAAACGTCTGCCGTCATTTCCTCCTCTTTATATTGACCGCTGTTTATCGTGACAGATATTTTTTGCTGGCCGGTAAAAGCTCCGTCAGCTGTTTCTTGCGGCTCCATAGACTCGCTGATAATATCATTGACAGTTGCTGTCTCATATTCCACAATTTCCCCTTCTCTTTCGTATAGGAAAATATCAGCGGCTCCATGAAGGATATCTTCAGAATGGATTACAAATAGTGCACAAAAAAATAAAACAAAAGAAATGATTAATACAATAATACTGGACTTTTCAACAGAGTGTTTATCTGACCAAAGTGCAGGCGGAGAAGAATTTTTATGGCTTTTGTTACTCATTTTGATATACCCAGTCTCTTTCTGAATTTAGTATGTTTTGATTCTATCACTTTTTCAAAGCAGCAGAAAGAAATTATTATTACGTGTATTTGGATGTTTATAATAACCGGGCAGGGACCTGCCAGCATGTAATAACGCTTTTATTTGCAGAACCAACTGCCGGATGATCGGATTTCATTGAAAAAGACAAAGCCTGTACAATTATTTTATAAAACAAAAAATGCAGTAATTAATTAAAAACAATATAAAATATTTTATATTATGAAACAGACTGATATTAATGATAAACAGCCTTTTGCGGTTTTACCAGTGTACATACCGGTTCAAAGTATAGGTGTTCATAGTTTGAGTGCATTAAAGGGAATTCTGATATATTTGAATGGTGATCCACAACTGGTGCAACTGAAAAATAAAAAAGAGGTAAAAAACTATCGAATATGTTAGTTACCGATTAGTTGAAAGCGGTTACTATAAGTCCAGAAAATCTGTATGGGGGTCTTTGTAAAGGTTGTTTTCTGCTTTGATCCTTGAAGATAAGGACCAAGGCATTTTTATGACCAAACATTGAACCTCATCCGCGTCACTGCAAACAGAATGGATTTCTATCATAAGTCGGAGAAAGCGTATGAAAAACAAAAAGAGATTGACAAGCTTGATGCTGGCTTTCCTCCTGTCGATGTCTACGGCTTTTGCACACCTGTCAGTGCCATTGGCTGTATATGCGGCAGACGAAAGCGAAAACGGAACAGAGATCGAACAGATCTCAGAAGAAACAGAAGAAACACTCGTCACAGAAGCTGAAGACGAAGGCGAATCTGTTGAAGAGGACATCCCTGAAGTCACGCCGGAAGAGGCAGAAGAAGAGGAAGAAGAGGCTGCCCCTG
>CACYXJ010000031.1 GCA_902778375.1 uncultured Erysipelotrichaceae bacterium | reverse complement strand
AGTCGGAAATCCGCTGTTCGATGTCGAAAAGCTGTACGAAACGGATATCAATCCCTATACCGATGTCCTGAGCCAGAAGGAATTCGAAGAGGCGTTCGGTGTGGCATCGCATCCGTTTACAGCGATGGACTATGTGAATTACTACAAGGATCTGATCGAGGACGAAGGCTGCGAAGCGGAAATCATCTTCGCCAACAACGCCACGGCAATTCTCGACTATACCAAAAACGTTCTGAACTGTGATATCCATACCCGTGAGAGGACGAAGAAGCAGCTGCGCAAAGCCGGTGCCTGGCGTGTGTTCTCGCTTGACGAGATCATGAACGAACCGGTGGACGGCAGCGGCTACAATGACCGTTATGGCCTGCTCGGATCCAACAAAGCGACGGAAGACACTGTTAAACTGTTCCCGGTCAACTGTCAGGAATTTGTCGAAAGTGTCCAGGCCGAGATTCTGGCAAGAACCGGCAAACATATCGAAGTCATGGTTTATGGCGACGGTGCCTTCAAGGATCCGGTAGGGAAGATCTGGGAACTGGCTGATCCTGTCGTTTCTCCCGGCTATACATCCGGTCTTAACGGAACCCCGAATGAACTGAAGCTGAAGTATCTGGCTGACAACCAGTATGCCGACCTGCATGGCGAAGAACTGCAGGATGCCATCCGTCAGTCGATCCGCGAGAAGGATGCGCAGCTGGTCGGAAAGATGGATTCCGAAGGGACGACACCGAGACGGCTCACTGATCTCATCGGATCGTTATGCGACCTGACCAGCGGCTCCGGCGACAAGGGCACACCGTTTGTCTATATCCAGGGATATTTCGACAACTATACGGACTGAAACGGATATAACCGGAACAATAAAAAAAGGAGAAAAAAACCATGGAAGAAAAGAAACAGTTAGATGACGAAATGGTCGAGAAGGTACCCGGCGGCATCAGAGTCGTACCCAAGATTAATGTCAGCCTTACTCCGGAAGAGAAAAAGGATCTGATAAAAACCCTGAAGAGAATTGACAGAGAAACCATCCTGGAACTGCCGCAGGAAATGCTGGACAAGGTAAGCGGCGGTGCTTCATACGATGATGACGATGATCCATGGCAGTGGTACTACATGTATCTTGATTGTCCGTACTGCGGCTCTCCTACGTATGCCTTTGCGCCTTATGGTGAGTATCAGTATTGTTTCTGCCCGAACTGCGGATTTGATGACCGTCATGATTAAGTCTGACCGGTAAATCCGGCAGAGAATATTTATCGAATGGATTTCCGACCGCACTCTGAAAATGTTGTAGAGAATCTCTGCACTCAATGCTGATAAACAACTGATATCTTGCACTTGCAGAAGCGATTCTCTTCTTTGATAATGGAGATAACGATAACGAGGTAAATAATTATGGCTGATTATCTGGCAATTGACCTAATGCGTACGAAGCTGAAGTACGCCCATATCAGTGATTGTCTTGATATTTACGAAATGGGAAATGAATATATTTCAATCGACAGCAAGGAAGAGCTTTTCGATACGATCCTGAACGTCACTGACAGGTTCCGTGACGATATCGAAGGCGTGTCGATCACCATGCCCGGTGTCATCGACCGCAAGCGCGGCTTTGCCTACAGCGGCGGCGTGTTCGAATGGGTCAAGAACATGGAATATGCCAAGGAACTTTCGGAATATATCGAAATGCCGGTTGCCATCTGCAACGATGCCAAGGCGGCGGCAATGGCGGAAATCGGCTACGGCGCCCTGAAGAAGATCCAGAACGGCGTATTGCTGCTGATCCTGAACACCGGTATCGGCGGCACGGTCGTTACTGACGGCCATATTCTGGAGGGACAACATTTCGCCGCCGGCGAATTCTCCTATATCCGCGGCGATTACAAAGAGCGTGACGGCGTTGATGACATGTTTGCCTTCAGTGCCAATGTCGACACTCTCAGCAAATGCGTCGAGGAAGCAAGCGGCCAGGCCAACCTGAACATCCTGCGCATCATCAGCAAGCTGAATATGAAGGATGAAAAGGTTACCAAGGGCGTCGAGAAATTCTGCGACATGCTGGCAACAAACATCTACAACATGCAGTGCATCATCGACTGCGATGTTGTCGTTCTCGGCGGTCACGTCACAGACGATCCGGCAATGTTCAAGATGGTCAAGCAGGCAATCGACCGGAAGTTTGAAAATGCTCCGTACCACAACATTTTCAAGCCGGAAGTCAAGGAGTGCATCTTCCACCACAATTCCCGTACCTATGGGGCGGTATACAATTTCAAGGATGTTATGAAAGGAAATGATGAGCAGTAAGGAGATCCTTAAGCTCTATCATGAAGAGATTCCCTCATTTCTGCTGCCGTACCTGGATAGCATGGCAATGCAGCGTCTGAAAGGAATCGATATGAACTGCGGGGTGAATTATACTTCTTACCCGCTTTTTGCTTTGCAGGAACCATATCACCGCTTTGAGCACTGTCTGGGTACGGCACTGATCGCATGGCATTTCAGCAATGACAGAAAGCAGGCACTGGCATCCCTGTTTCACGATATCGCCACTCCGTGCTTCGCCCATGTCATCGATTTCATGCATGGCGACCATATTCGCCAGGAAAGCACCGAGGAACGTACAATGCAGATCCTTGCTGAAGATGAAACGGTCATGTCACTGCTGAAGAGAGATGGTATTTCTCTGGAAGAGGTCTGCGATTATCATATCTATCCGCTCTGCGACAACGATTCACCCAGACTGTCTGCCGACCGTCTGGAATATACCTGCGGCAACATGATGCGATATGGATTTGCGGAAGCTGATACGATCAAAATGCTGTATGATAATCTCTGTGCCGGTACGAATGAGGAAGGGGAAGCGGAGCTGATGTTCGCTGATTCTGACATGGCGCTTGCTTTCGGCCGCGGAGCATTGGCATGCGGCAGGATCTACAGCATCAATGAACACCGCTATGCCATGGAGAGCCTTGCCGGTATCCTGAAAACAGCCGTAAAGGAAGGAATCATCAGCGAAGATGACCTCTACAGTGATGAAGCAAGACTGATTCAGGTCCTGGAAAACAGTTCGCTCGGCAGGGAATGGCGACACTACACCAGGCTTAAAGCTGTTTCGGTAAAAGAATCATATGAAGAGGGCTGTCTGAAGGTACAGGCAAAGAAACGATATATTGATCCCTTTGTCAGGGATCAGGGACGGCTGAGTACGGTCCACAGCGGTTTCAGGGAAGAAGTAAAAGAGTTTCTGGCCATCGACCATGATGTCTGGCTGAAAGGAGTATATGATGAGTGAAAAAGTAATTGTCGTCGCAAGCACGAACGAAGGAAAGATCCGCGAGTTCAAGGAGATGCTTGAACCGAGAGGATATACGGTAAAAAGTCTGAAGGATTTCAATGACATGCCGGAAATCGAAGAGAACGGCACATCATTTGCCGAAAACGCGGTGATCAAGGCGGATGCTGTCACGAAACGTTACGGCATCATGGCTGTTTCCGATGACTCAGGTCTTGAGATCGACGCCTTTGACCGCAGACCCGGCATACACAGTGCCCGCTGGCTCGGCCATGACACTCCCTATACCGAGAAAAACCGCATCATCCTGGAAAAGATGCAGGGAATCGAAAACCGGACCTGCCGTTATGTCTGTGCCATCGCTGTGACGAGAAAAGACCGTGAGCCGGTTGTTTTCGAGGATACGGTCGAGTGTCTCATCGCTGACCATCCGGCCGGAGAAAACGGATTCGGCTACGATCCGATCATGTATTATGAACCGTACGGCAAGACGATGGCGGAAATGACCAAGGACGAAAAGAACGGAATTTCACACCGCGGCAAGGCTGTCAGACGTCTTGAGGAGTGGCTGAACCATGAAGATCAGTAAAATCATCGCCGCTGTTTCCGGTCTGTTCCTGATGGTGGCGCTGCTGCTGAGTGTCGTTGATTTCTGCTGTTTCCTCAAACCGTTCTACTACTACGAATACAGCAGCGGAAATCAGGCCCAGCATATCGGCATGAGTGAGGAAGGCCTCAATGAGGCAACCGATGTCCTTCTCGACTATCTGAAAGACAAAAGGGATGACATCTATGTCGAAACCGAAGTGGCAGGAACTGTCCGGGAAGTGTACAACCAGCGCGAGAAACTGCATATGATCGACGTGAAAAATCTTTATCAGAAAGCTGTGCTGGTACGCAACATCCTCGCAATAGGGACGATTGCAGGCTTTCTGTGGCTGTTCTTCCGGGACCGGGACTCTTTTCCATCCCTGCTGAAGGAAGGGCTGAAACACGGTCTTTTGTGCCTTCTGGTCGTTGTTGCTTTCACAGCTGTCTGGGCGGCGGCTGATTTCGATGCTTTCTGGCTGAATTTCCATTATCTGTTTTTCGACAACGACCTGTTCCTGCTTGATCCGAATACTTCGATCATGATCAACATGTTCCCATCGGCATTCTTCATGCACATGGTCTTTATGATCATTGCCGCGTTTGCCCTGTGTGCCGGACTGGTATATGCCGGGGCATGTCTTCTGGAGCGGAGAAAAGCATGATCAACATCGTTTTGTATGAACCGGAGATTCCACAGAATACCGGCAATATCATGCGCACATGCGCAGCCATGAATCTGCGCCTGCATCTGATCGAACCGCTCGGCTTCTATCTTGACGAAAAGCATCTGCGCCGGGCCGGGCTGGACTACCGCAAGGATACGGATTATCATGTCTATCCCGACTGGCAGACGTTCTGCAATATGAATGAGGGGGAATTCTATTACGTAACCCGCTACGGGCACCGTGATCCATCCTCCTTCACGTATCCCAAAGACAGAGATATCTATCTCGTCTTCGGCAGGGAAAGCACGGGAATCCCGCTTGAGATCCTGCGGGAAAACAGGGAGCGCTGCATGCGGATCCCGATGGTGAAAGAAGCGCGCAGTCTGAATCTTTCCAACTGTGTCGCGATCTGTGCCTATACGGTATGCGCCCAGCTGGGTTTTCCCGGCCTCAGCAGTGATGAATGGATCAAGGGAGCGGACTGGCTGGAGCGCTCAGAATCATTGAAATAGACATAAAAAAATCACTCTTTTATAATGAAATTGCGAAAGGAAAGGAGCCTGTAACATGCTGGAATGTATGAGTGATTACCTCTCACTGATCGTCATGGTGCTGATTACCGTCAGCGGTTTTTATATGATGTTTGTCATTACCGATTCCCAGCATGACGCCGCTGTCAGAAACCGTGAAGAAATGTATTATTCGTTCTACGAAAGCATGGATGATGAGTTCGACGACAGTTCTGCTCCGTATTATGAAGAGTGAGTGCATATGATTCAGAAGCCGATCAATTTTAAAAAGGATTTGAACCGTCACTTTTCTCAGGCGCTTACCGTCGGAGATTTCATTTTTCTCTCCGCCCAGCTGCCTGTCGATATTGCCAGCGGCACACTGGTTTCCGACGACTTCATGGAACAGACCAGACAGTGCTTCCGCAACATCAAGACGATTCTGAAACAGTGCGGACTGCCGCTGAACTATGTTCTTCAGACCACGGCCTACATCACTGATATCGACCGACTGGACGACCTTGACAAGGTATATGCCGAATTCCTGCATGACCCGCTGCCGACCCGGACCGTTGTCGGTGTTTCCTCGCTGCCGTATCATGCCCAGGTGCAGATCGAAGCCTACTGCATCGATTCCCGGGCCCTGGAAGTACTGTGCGCGGGTGATGAGAGCTGCGGCGACGGCATCATATGCGAAATCAAATAACAAACCGATATGAACAGACTTCTGATTCTCTATACAAAAGACAATACATCGACCGGAGTGGATGCCCAAGGGCGTACATACCGCTATGACAAACCTGCCCGTCAACTGATCGCCGAACGTTGCATTGCCAACGCATGTACCATCAAAGGCCGCCAGGATGCGGCCATTGTTCTGTTTGGCTGGAAGCGCAAGATCCCGGTGCTGATTTCCGAAACAAGCCGCGAGATCTGGTTTCCTCTGGCCGGAAGCATGGCAAGGGAAAATATCTGGCTCGCATACGATACTGTGTTCTCATTTCACCGTCTGAGCGATTATGAGACAAGGATCGTATTTGTAAACGGCGGCGAGGCTGTTGTTCCCTATAATATCAGAACGGTACGCATGCAGATGCGCCGCTGTGAAGAAATGACAGCCTGGCTGAACAGGGAAAAAGAGGATGACGCGGTTCCTGACATGCGCGGTATCCTGCCGGAAATATGACAAAATGAAAACAGCTGCCCGGCAGCTGTTTTTACTGTTTGTCACTTCGGATCCATTCGGGAATGATACGGCAGAATTCCTCATCGGCATGTTCGTACATGATCGCCACGAAGCGGCGGTAGGCTTCGAGAAGCTCGCGGCCGCGTCCGGTCAGTTCGCTGCTGCTGCCGCTGAGACCGCCGACACTGCGCTTGATCAGTTCGCATCCGGTTTCCAGTTCGATGCTGCGGATCATGTTCCAGCCTTTGGTATAGGAGATCTGCATCGTCCTGCAGGCCTTGGATACCGAACCGAGGTCGCCGACAAGAGAAAGCAGAAGGGCGATACGGGAATCGAAGAAGATCTTTTCCCGGGCAAAGGAAATATTGAGCATGGGACGGATCAGGGAACGGCTGTGTTCGCTCAGCAGATCTTCGTTGCCGTGGGCGTCTTCATATTCCAGAAGAATACCGGGATCATCGACTTCCACTCTGACCGGCTCGATGCCGAATTCCGTCAATGCGCCGGCAAGACCGCCATTGCCGCGGTACTCGTCAAGCCGGGAAGCGATACGTGAAGAGAGAATGATCGGATGACCGCTCCTGCCGTTGTATACCGGCTGGACAAAGTCGCCTTCGGTATCGGTCAGGGAACGGATCGTTTCGGCGGTGAAGAAGGGGATGTCGCTTGGCATCAGCAGGATCCTTTCGCATTTGTCACGGAGGTATCCGATGCCGATCCGGTAACTGTCGATCATCTCGCTGCGTTCGTAGTTGGGATTGCGGAAGAACATGACATCGTACTTCGCCAGATGGTGTTCGAGGTCGTCAGCTTTGTATCCGGTCACAACGAGAATATCAAAGACACCGGCATGCCGGAGGGTCACGATATTCCTTTCTGCCAGGGTGATCGAACCGAGCGTCTGGAGTGGTTCGAACTCGTCATTGCGGCCGGCAGCGATAATGACTGCACCGATTTTCATGAATTTATCCTCTGTTATTTTTTTAACAAGCGTCTGTCACGAAAGTGTAATTTGACAGACCTGTTTAATGAAGCCTTAATAAAAGTAGGAGAGATTACTCTTTGTGAGTACCACAGGGATCATAATCAATTCCATGGCCTGTCAGATCTTCGAGTTTTTTCATGCCGAAGGAAGTGTAGAAAACAATTTCGCTCTGGTTTCCCTGCAGGTCCTCGCCGATGAGGCGGACCATTGAAGAGGTTTCCAGATAGCTGATCGGAAAGGTGCGGTGGAACGTCTGACCGCTGATGGCATCGGTCACTTCGATTACGACATGATCGGCGACGATCTGTTTCAGTTCATGATTGGTTTCTGACATATAAGATCTCCTGTTGATTCTATTCTAGCATAATCCATAATCCGGTATTCTTATCAGGTTTGACTTGATGGATCCATAATTTCATGAAAGGAGAAGAACATGATCAAGAAGACGTTTATCATCAACGGCGTCGAGCGCAAGATCTTCCTTGAAGGCGATGAGACCCTGGCAAAGGTCCTGCGTGAAAGACTTCTGCTGACCGGTACGAAGATCGGCTGCGGCGCAGGTCACTGCGGCGCCTGTAACGTCATTATGAACGGCAGGATCGTGAAGTCCTGTGTTCAGAAGGCGGCAAAGATTCCGAACTTCACAGAAATCACGACAATTGAGGGAATCGGTACAGTCAATGACCTGCATCCGCTCCAGGTTGCATGGATGGCTTACGGATGCGCCCAGTGCGGCTTCTGCAGCCCGGGCTTCATCGTAAGCGCCAAGGTCCTGCTGGATGCAAATCCGAATCCGACCCGCGCGGAAGTACGCGACTGGTTCAACAAGAGCCGCAACCTGTGCCGCTGCACCGGCTACAAACCGCTGGTTGACGCGACAATGGCTGCTGCCGAAGTACTGCGCGGCGAAAAGACAAAAGAAGACCTGATCTTCCAGGCCAACGGCAAGTCCATCGTCGGTACGGAATACATCCGTCCGTCAGCAGCAATGAAGGTCACAGGTACCTGGGACTTCGGCGCTGATGATGCCCTGCGCATGCCGGAAGACACACTGCGTCTGGCTCTGGTCCAGGCTGAAGTATCTCACGCCAATCTGAAGGGCGTCGATACCAGCGAAGCGGAAAAGATGCCTGGTGTATTCCGCATCATTACCGCCAAGGATGTTACGGGTTCCAACCGCATCAACGGTCTGGTCATGCTGCCGCTGAATAATAAGTGCGACGGCTTCGACCGTCCGATCCTCTGCGACGAGAAGATCTTCCAGTACGGCGACGCGATTGCAATTGTGGCTGCTGACACCGAAGAACATGCAAGAGCCGCTGCCGCAGCTGTCAAGGTTGACATCGAGGAACTGCCGGCTTACATGAGTGCTCCGGAAGCAATCGCACCGGATGCGATCGAAATCCACCCGGGCACACCGAACGAATACTATGAGACCAATGCCATCAAGGGCGATGACTTTGACTGGGATGCATGGCCGGAAGAGCAGCAGGTCGAAATCGAAAGCTACTGCTCGCGTCAGCCGCACCTGTTCATCGAACCCGACAACGGCTATGCCTATATCGATGAAGACGGAATGCTTACAATTCATTCCAAGTCCATCGGTATCCACCTGCATATGCCGATGATCGCTGACGGTATCGGTATCCCGATGGAGAAGCTGCGCATGGTCCAGAACCATACCGGCGGTACCTTCGGCTACAAGTTCTCACCGACCAACGAAGCGATCCTGGGTGTTGCCGCTCTCGTGCTGCAGCGTCCTGTTTCCCTGAACTTCAACATGTATCAGTCCATCACCTACACCGGCAAGAGATCTCCGGGCTTCATGCACATCAAGCTCGCTGCCGACAAGGATGGCAAACTCAAGGCTCTGTGGGGCCGCAACTATATCGACCACGGTCCGTACTCCGAATTCGGTGACCTGCTGACACACCGTCTCACACAGTTTGTCGGTGCCGGCTTCGATATTCCGAGCATCCGCAACAAGTCGACGACGGTATTCACCAACCATGCATGGGGCTCCGCATTCCGTGCCTACGGTTCGCCGCAGTCCTTCATGGGCAGTGACATCGCCATCGATGTGCTGGCTGCCAAGATGGGCATTGATCCGTTCGAGATGAGAGCCATGAACTGCTATAAGGAATCCGCAGGTTCGACAACTCCGACCGGATGCAAGCCGGATGTATACTGCGAAGAAGACCTCTTCGACAAGGCAAGACCGTACTATCAGGAAGCCAAGAAGCGCGTTGCCGAAAAGAATGCCGCAAGTGACGGCAGGATCAAGTACGGTGTCGGCGTATCGCTGGGTGTCTACGGCTGCGGTCTTGACAACTCCGATGCTTCCGAATGCTATGCTGACCTCAATCCGGACGGAACAGTCACACTGAGAAACTCCTGGGAAGACCATGGACAGGGTGCTGATATCGCCACTCTGACAGCAGGTCATGAGACACTGCGTCAGGCTGGCTTCACTCCGGAAATGATCAAGCTCGAAATGTGCGACTCCAAGGTCTGCCCGAACTCCGGTCCGGCCGGCGGTTCCCGTTCGACAGTCATGACCGGTTCGGCTACCAGAATCGCCTGCGAAAACCTGCTGAAGGCCATGCGCAAGGAAGACGGCACATACCGTACCTATCAGGAAATGGTTGACGAAGGCATTGACACGCATGTGACCGGTGTCTATACCTACACGGCAAGCTTCTCCCTGAACCAGGAAACAGGTCAGGGCGATCCGTTCCCGGCATACATGTACACGATCTTCCTTCCGGAAGTTGCTGTTGACACAGAAACCGGAAAGGTAAAGGTTGAAAAGTTCACAGCAGTCGCAGACGTAGGTACAGTCCTGAACAAGCTGGCAGTAGACGGCAACTTCTACGGCGGTCTGGTACAGGGTGTCGGTCTGGCACTGAGTGAAGACTTCGAAGATCTCAGCAAGCACACCAGCCTGCTGAAGTGCGGCATTCCGTATCCGAACGACGCACCGGATGAGATCGAACTGGTATACCAGGAGAACCATCCGCGTCCGAACGGCCCGTACGGAGCTTCCGGCTGCGGCGAAGCACCGCTGGATGCACCGCATCCTGCGATCCTGAACGCGATCTTCAATGCGACAGGCGCAAGAATCACACGTATCCCGGCACGTCCCGAGAACGTACTCGAAGCACTGCGTGAAGTCAAATAACAGGCATTAAATCAGATATCAGGAAGAATGGGCGCCCATGTGCCCATTCTTCTCTTTTTAGGTTAAAATGGAGACAGGTATGACAGATCATTTCAAGGAACGGTCGACCCGTGACTATCATCAGAAACAGCTTTTCGCAAAAGAGGAACTGGAAAAAAGGGAAAGTCTGTGCACCCACGAGGATCCTCCTTTTTGCAATGCCGCCTGTCCGCTGAAACTGGATGTCAAGGCAATGCTTGCGGCAGTATCGGAAGGCGATTTCGCCAAAGGAAGAAGTCTTCTGGAATACATCACTCCGTTCCCGGAGATCCTGGCTTACGGATGCGAAGGACCATGCCGCAGAACATGCCGCCGCAGCGAAATCGAAGAAAGCGTGAATATTCCGGCAATCGAAAGGGCAGTCATGCGCCATTCCGATGTTCCCAAAGCCAGGGGACTTTTGAAGATGCGCAAAAAACAGAAACTCGCTGTTTTCGGAAGCGAGCTTTTCACAGTGGCAGTCGCTGCTGACATGGCAAACAAGAAGTATCCTGTCACCCTCTATACCGAAGCAGAGAATGAGATGGATCTGTTCCGCCGCTGCGCTGATCTTGACGATGAGATTCTCGAACGCCAGCTGCCTTTGCTGAAAAAGGCGGAACTGAAGATTTGCTTCGGTACACCGCTCGACAGGGAATTTCTGGAAAAGGAAGAAGCGGAGTACGATCTTGTGTGCGGAGCATCATATCTCAAAGAAGAGGAAGTCGATCCCGTCACGCTGTGCGACAGCAGAAACAGGATCTTCCCGCATGCTGAGAAAAGATATTCCCATATCCTGCAGTCGCTCTTTGACGCCAGACGCGCGGCTGTTTCCTTCGAACGCATCGTGCAGAGACTGGATCCGCATAACAACCGTCCCCAGGAAGGCGAGACAGAGTCGCATCTGTTCACGAATCTGAACTATATACCATCTGAAGACGCAGTTGCTGAAAACGGCCTGTACAGCCGCGAGGAAGCCATCCGGGAAGCCAAGCGCTGCATCCAGTGCGAATGTGTCGAGTGTTTCCGCGGCTGTGCCTATCTGCGCGCTTTCAAACGATATCCGCGTCTGCTGACCAGGGAAATCTACAACAACACCGGTATCATCATGGGCGACCATATGATGAACAAGGCGATGAATTCCTGCTCCCTGTGCGGCCAGTGCACCGTGACCTGTCCAAATGGCTATGACATGGCGGAAATCTGCCGGGCAGCAAGGGAGAACATGGTCGACACGCAGAAGATGAGTCTTGCCGTCCATGAGTTCGCACTGCTGGACATGCTGTTCTCCAATACTGAAGGTTATCTGGCAGGAAAACAGCCGGGATACGAAACCTGCCGCTATGTCTATTTCCCGGGATGTCAGGCCAATGCCATTGCACCGGATACAGTATTTAAGACTTATGAAGACCTGATGCAGAGACAGCCGGGCGGTGTCGCGCTGATGCTTGGCTGCTGCAGCGTGATTGCCAGATGGGCCGGCCGCAGGGAACTGTATCAGGAGCAGATTGCTTTCCTGAAAGAGGAGATGCATAAACTGGGAGATCCGATCATCATAGCCGGCTGTCCGACCTGCCGCAGTACACTGCAGGAACATTTCCCGGAAGTCATCGGGCTCTGGGACGTGCTGAAGGAAATCGGCCTGCCGGAAGGAAGCGGAAAACTGCAGCAGGAAGTCATGATCCATGACGCCTGCGGTGCCCGCAATGATCCGGATACACAGAATTCGATCCGCGAGATCGTTTCCCGTCTTGGGGCGGAAATCAAAGAAGGAAACTGGTCGAAGGAAAAGAGTGCCTGCTGCGGTTACGGCGGTCTTGTATCCTATGTCAACAAAGAAGTCGCTTCCGAAATGGCGGAAGAGTGCGTCAGGGAAGATCCGCAGGCGACGTATATCACTTACTGTATGGCCTGCCGCGACCGGCTGAAACGACAGGGAAGCAATGCTGTACACTTCAGCGAACTTGTCTACGGAACGGCAGCGGATGACGCACCCGGTCTCAGTCAGAAACGGCGCAACCGCAAGATGCTGAAGGAAAAACTGCTGAAGGAAGTCTGGAAGGAAGAGATTATGCAGGAAAAACCGGAATTCACATATGAACTCAGTGAAGAAGTAAGACAGAAGATGGAAGACAGGATGATCCTGGAAAGCGACCTGCTGGAAACTCTGCAGGCCTACAGGGATAATCAGATGGCGGTTTACAACGAAACTGACGACACTCTGACGACCCGGCACCGGATCGGCAATGTTTCCTTCTGGGTCAGATTCCGGGAAGAAAATGATCATTATACGGTTATAAGTGTCTACAGCCACCGCATGACGGTCAGGACAAGATAGGAGGGTATCATGCCAAACGAAAAGACATATTATTCCCTGGAAGCCGGAGGGAATCTGATCTGCCATAAATGCGGCATCCGTCTTGTCAAAGGAAACGCCGTGTTTGAATATCTCGAGAATGCCTTTCCGGTCGAACTGCCGGTCTGTCCGCAATGCGGTTTTGTCTATGTGCCGGAGGAACTGGCGATGGGCCGTGTCCTTTCGGTCGAGAAAGTGCTGGAAGACAAATGAGTTCCGGAGTACGTCATCCCGGCGGTACAGGCATGACGGAGTATCTTCTGGAGCTGGCAGGCATCCATCCGCCGGCAGAAGGAAAAGCTGCCGATCTTGGCGCCGGGGAAGGAAGCACGGTAAAGCTGTTGTCCAGGTATGGCTATGACGCTGTCGGTATCGACATCGAACCAGCAGAAAATGTCATCGCCGGCGATATGCTGCAGCTGCCGTTTGCGGATGAATCGTTCGATCTCGTCATCAGCGAATGCGCCATGTATCAGACACAGAAGCAGACAGATGCCATAAAGGAAGCTCTCAGGATACTGAAGAAAGACGGAATCTTTCTGATTGCCGACCTGTTTCCGCTGCGCCGCAGTGAAATGATCGAAGCGGCGGAAGACTGGGGAGCGCAGCTGCTGTTTCTCAAAGACCATACTTCCTACTGGAAGGACTATATTATCGACCGGCTCTGGAAAGATGAATACATCAGGGAAGTCTGTCAGCTGGCTGATCAGAAATGCCGCTATTATCTGGCCGGCATGAGAGGAAAGCGTTATGAGTGAAAAAAAGGTTGAGTTCGACGAACTCGAAAAGATATTCGACTATTACCACGATGGCTACCAGTGCGCCCAGGTGCTTTTACTGTATGCCCTGGAGGCGCAGGGAATCGACAATCCCGATCTTGTCCGGGCAATGGGCGGTCTCAATCGCGGCATGAGCAATTACCGTTCGGTTTGCGGCAGTCTCAGCGGCGGTCTGTGCCTGCTTTCCTATTTTGCCGGCAAGGGATCTTCGGAAGAAACGGCAAATCCCGGTTATGACGAAATGGCAGCCGAGCTGTATGACTGGTTCCTGAAAGACAATGAGGATACCGGCGGCAGTCCGATGTGCATGGATCTTCTGGAAAACGATCTGTCTCAGCGGGCGAGAGTCTGTCCGCTTCTGATCAGCAGGACATTTCAGAAATGTCTTGAGATACTGGAAAGAAAGGAACTGATCTGATGTCTGTCAGGCTATTTCCGGCTGAAAGCGTCTGTCCGCTCTGCCTGAAGAAAACCGAAGCAGCAATTACCGTCGGTAACGACGGTTTTATCCATATGGAGAAATCATGCCCGGATCATGGTTTTTTCGATACGCTGCTTTGGGAAGGAGATGTCGTTTCCTATCTTTCCTGGGCGAATGACGATGTGGAAGGAAACGCGCCGAAAACAGCAATACCGGCAGAAAAAGGCTGTCCGCTTGACTGCGGACTATGCACGGAACATCGCAGTGAAGCCTGCTGCGTCCTGCTGGAACTGACGAAACGGTGCAATCTGCACTGTCCGGTCTGTTTCGCATCAGCAGGTGCCGGAACGGAAACTGATCTTTCCCTGGATGAAATTGTCAGGCAGTATGACTGGCTGATGGCGCATGGCGGTCCTTACAATATCCAGCTTTCCGGCGGTGAACCGACGGTACGGGATGATCTGGATGAAATCATCCGTCTTGGCAGGGAGCGCGGTTTTACCTATTTCCAGCTCAATACCAACGGCGTGCGCATTGCTGAAGAAGACGGCTATGCCCGGCGTCTGAAGGAAATGGGTGTTTCCTGTGTTTTCCTGCAGTTTGACGGCTGCCGCGATGAGATCAATGCGGCACTGCGCGGGAAAGCTCTCTTTGAAACCAAATGCCGGGCAATCGAAGCCTGTGCCGATGCCGGATTGCCGGTTGTGCTCGTGCCGGTTATTGCCCCGGGAATCAATGAAGAAGATATCGGCGACATCATCCGCTTCGCTCTTGACAGACATCCGCATGTGCGAGGTGTGCATTTTCAGCCGCTCAGCTATTTCGGCCGCTGTGAAGTGAAGGCCAGGGAACTGGAAAAGAAATGCTGCGAAAGCGCCCAGACACAGTGGCGGATCACCATTCCGCGCATGCTGAAGAAGATCGAGGAACAGACCGATGGTCTGATTCAGGCTGCAGACTTCCATGGCGGCGGGGCGGAAAGTCCTTATTGTTCCTTCCATGCTTCATACCGGATTAAAGACGGTGTCCTGAAAGCCCTGAAAAAGCGCACCAGAAGCTGCTGCTGCGCGCAGCCGAGCAGTGAAGCGATGAATTTTGTCTCTCAGCAATGGGGCAATACGGATCCTTCATTTCCTGATGCAGAAGGCGATGTATCTTCCCTTGACGAGTTCCTCAGACAGGCGATTACCGACACGTTTACCGTTTCCGGAATGCTGTTCCAGGATGCCTGGAATCTTGATCTGAAACGGCTGAAACGCTGTTATATCATGGAAGCGGACAGTGAAAAAGGCATGGTTCCGTTCTGTGCCTACAATCTGACGGATATCAACGGAAAGGCTCTTTACCGGAAATGAATAAATCACGTCTGGATGATCTGATCATGAAACAGGAAGACCTGCAGAAACTTGACCGGAACATCCTCGAAGAAATTCAGCTGAATAAACTCAATGCTCTGCTGCAGAAAGTGAATCTGCGGCAGGGCTTTTATGCGCATCTGCCGTCATCACTTTCGTCGCTGAAAGAACTTCCATCATTGCCTTTTACGACTGCTGACGATCTGCGGAAACAATATCCCAGACTGTTTCTCGGATCTTCTTCGGAAGTGGAGAAGGTATTGACCGAACAGACCAGCGGGACGACCGGTCAGGCAAAACGCATCTTCTATACGAAAGATGACCTTGAACATACCGTTTCCTTTTTCGCCGCCGGAATCGGCGAAATGGTGAGGGAAGGCGAAAAGGTCATGATCGGCATGCCTTATACCGGACCGAACAGTCTGGCCGACCTGATTGCACAGGCTGTGTCGAAATGCGGCGGGATTCCTGTGCAGATGCAGAACGGTTCGCTGTATGAACAATGCGCTCAATATTATAAAGTACAACCGGAATGCGCGATCGACCTGCCGGTTCCGGTGCTGTCCAGAGCCAGATATTATGAATCCCTGTACGGAAAGGCAAGTTTTCCGCTTCGGAAGGCACTGCTTTCCGCGGATGCCTGCGCCGAGGCAGTGGAAAGGGCAATGGAAGAGGAATTCCGGCTCATTCTGTTTCCTCACTACGGAACCAGGGAAATGTGTTTCGGCGGTGCGATTACCTGCGAAGCACATGAAGGTATGCATCTGCGGGAACATCAGATCATCGGTGAAATCGTTGATAAAAACGGGAATGCTGTGACTGACGGGGAATGGGGCGAACTTGTCATTACGACTGTCGATATGAAGGTACTGCCGCTGATCCGTTTCCGGACCGGTGACCGTGCCCGCTTTCTGAAGGAACAATGTCCCTGCGGCAGCGTGACCAGACGACTGGACCGCATCCGCCGCCTTGGTTCTGATGCTGAAAAACTGGAACACCTGGAAAACTTGTTTTTTCCAATGCCGGGGATAATCGATCTGGCTGTAACTGAAACGGAAGGCGGATATCATATTGAATTTCTTGTTCTTGCGGATGCGGATACTGAAAGAATCCGGAAAATCTGCAGTGAACATGACTTTGCCAATGAAATCCGGATCGTTGAAAAAAACGACAGACTGCTGTACTCAGGCAAAAGAGTCATTCATCATCATTCGTACATGGTATAATAAATTCAAATCTAAATAGCCCGGAGAACCCGGACGCGGAAAGGATAAGACATGAAGAAGATTTTTGCATTCCTGTCTGCTTTTGCAATGGTTATTGCACTGGCAGGATGCGGATCGTCTGCCCCCGCCGATGGGTCCGGCAACGATACCGCATCACAGACTGACGAGCAGGTCGAACTGATCGTTTTTGCGGCTGCTTCCATGACTGAAACACTGGAAGAAATCCAGAAGGTGTATGAAGCTGAAAATCCCAATGTCAAACTGGTTTTCACCTTTGACTCTTCCGGAACCCTGAAGACCCAGATCGAAGAAGGAGCACCATGTGATGTTTTCATTTCGGCTGCCCCGAAGCAGATGAACCAGCTGGATGTTACCCAGGATGAAGAAAAGAATCCTGATAAACTGGACTTCATCGATCCTGAGACACGCATCAACCTGCTGGAAAACAAGGTTGCCCTGGTTGTTCCTGACAACAACCCGCTCGGACTGACAAGTTTTGACGATCTTGCCCATAAACTGAAGAACGACAAGATTCTGATGGCAATGGGCAACAGCGACGTACCGGTCGGACAATACACCCAGAAGATCCTGGCATATTATGAACTGAATGAGGAAGAACTCGCCAATGCCGGCAAGATCACTTACGGAACAAACGTCAAGGACGTTGTCGAACAGGTAAAGAACGAGTCTGTGCAGGTTGGTGTCGTATATGCGACAGATGCTGCTTCCGGCGGACTGACAGTCATCGATACAGCCAAAAAGGAAATGTGCGGCCAGGTCATTTATCCGGCAGCTGTTCTCAAGGAGAGCACTCATCCGGAAGAAGCAAAAGCATTCCTGGAATATCTTCAGAGCGACGCTGCCATGAAAGTATTTGAAGGCGTCGGCTTCTCGAAAGCTGAATAAGGAGTCAAGAAGGCATGGATTGGTACCCATTATGGAACTCATTGCGTATCGCTTCGATCAGCTGTGTGATCGTGTTCTTTTTGGGTATCTTCCTTGCCCAGAATGTAGCCAGGCTTCCTGGTGTGCTCAAAGGCATCTGTGATGTAGTCCTGACACTTCCGATGGTTCTGCCGCCGACTGTCTGCGGATATTTCCTGCTTCTTGTTTTCGGAGTAAGACGGCCGCTTGGCATCCTGCTGGCAAAACTGGGAATCACATTCGTCATGACCTGGCAGGGAGGAATACTGGCATCGGTACTGGTGGCTTTTCCCCTGATGTACCGGACTGCCCGCGGAGCATTCGAAAGCTACAACAAGGATCTGACTTCGGCCGGCCGCACGCTCGGTCTTTCGGATCTTTACATATTCTGGCGGATCAAGATGCCGGCATGCAAACAGGGAATCGTTGCCGGCATCGTACTTGCTTTTGCAAGGGCTCTTGGTGAATACGGTGCTACCAGCATGCTGATTGGTTATACTCCTGGCCGTACGGCTACCATTTCTACGACGGTCTACCAGATGTGGCGGACCGGAAATGACGTACTCGCATTCCGCTGGGTCATGGTCAATGTTGCCATATCAGCTGTCGTCCTGCTGACAGTGAACATGCTGGAAAAGAAGAACAGGCAGGGTGGAAGATGAGTCTGATAGTCAGGATCCGCAAAAAACTGTCGCATTTCACTCTTGATGTGGACTTTGAGACCGCCGATCATTTTACCTGCCTGCTGGGAGCTTCCGGCAGCGGCAAATCGATGCTGCTGAAATGCATCGCCGGTCTGGAAAAACCGGACGAAGGATATATCGAACTGAACGGCAGGGTTTTGTTTGATTCTTCTAAGAAGATCGATGTCAAGCCACAGGAACGCGGCGTGGGCTATCTGTTTCAGAATTATGCCCTGTTTCCAAATATGACGGTAAAAGAGAACATTCTTGTCAGCCGTTACCGGGAAAGGAACAGACCGGAGGTTATCAAACGGCTTCATGAACTGATTTCCCTGCTGCAACTGGAAGGGCATGAAGACAAATACCCGGACCGGATCTCCGGCGGTCAGCAGCAGCGTACTGCTCTGGCCAGGATCATGATGAGCGATCCCGGCATTCTTCTTCTGGATGAACCGTTCGCAGCTCTGGATGCCAATCTGCGTGAAAAACTGCAGATGGAGATGAAAGATCTGCTGACGGAATACGGTCAGCAGGTGATCATGGTGACCCATGACCGCGACGAAGCGTATCGCATGTCCGATGCCTCCGGTGTACTGGAAGATGGAAGGCTGATCGTATTCAAACCGACCCGGGACCTCTTTGCCGATCCGGAAACAGTCAGCGCGGCCAGTATGATCGGCTGCAAGAATATCGTCCCTGTACAGAAACAATCTGAAAACGAACTGTTTGTTCCGGAATGGGGTATCCGCATGACAATGACAAAGCCATTGCCGCCTGACACAACACACATCGGCATCAAAGCCCATCATTTCGGAAACAATAAAGATTATGTATTTCCTGTTAACTACTGTGGTGGAATGGAAGATACGTTTGAGCATATCATCCGTTTCCGCTTTGACAAACAGAAACAAGGCAGTGCTGATATATGGTGGAAGCTTCCTTATGCACAGACCCCCGAAACACTGCCGGACAAGATTGGCTTCAATGAAAAAGATATATTGCTGCTGCATCAGGAGGTAAAAGAATGTTAAGCGCAAGAAATAAGATCCGCGGTATCGTCAGTGACGTGAAATGTGAAGGTGTCATGGGTATTGTCAAGGTGGATGCAGGTGATGAAAAGATCACAGCCACCATTTCCGCCGAATCGGTCAATGCTCTGAAAATCAAACCCGGTTCCAAGGTTGTCGCAGTCATCAAGGCAACCGAAGTCATGATGGCAAATGACAAACTTGTCATGAGCGCCCGCAACCAGTTCCGCGGCACAGTCAGGGAACTTGAAAAGGACGCACTCATGGCAATCGTGAAACTGGATGTTCCGGGCGATATCGGAATTACCGCTTTGATTTCAGCGGAGGCTGCTGATCAGCTTGGTCTGGCAGTTGGAAAGGAAGCGGTTGCTGTCGTCAAGGCGACATCCGTCATGATCGCTTCCGACTGAAAGTAAATGACACAAGAAAGCCCCCAGGGGGCTTTTTCTCTCTTATGTCTGATACAAGTCATACAGCATGCTATTCATGTATAAATGTTTTATAATAAAAATAATTACGGAGTATTTTCAGCATGGATTTCACACATTTTGATAATCAGGGCAATGCCCGCATGGTCGATGTCGGCAGCAAGGACGTTACGGAAAGGACTGCCGTTGCCTGCGGATCGATCACGCTTTCGGAAGAAGCAATGAATGCTGTTCTCGGGAAGTCTCTTAAGAAGGGAGATGTTTTCACTGTTGCCCAGGTTGCCGGCATCATGGGAACCAAGAAGACATCAGAACTGATTCCGATGTGTCACAATATCGTACTGTCCAATGCTTCCGTGACATTTGAAACCGATGAAAAGGAAAGAACCATTACCGCATACTGCACTGCCCGTACTGCTTCGCAGACGGGTGTGGAGATGGAAGCGCTGACCGGCGTCAGCGTCGCACTTCTGACAGTCTATGATATGTGCAAGGCAATCGATAAAAAAATGGTTATCCACGATATTCATCTTGTCAGCAAGACCGGCGGCAAAAGCGGCGACTTCTTTTTCTGAATAACGGAGAACATATGAAACAGGAACGCATCGGGGTACTGATTGCTGCAGCCGGCATGTCAAAACGCATGGGCCGGACGAAACAGCTACTGAAAATCAACGGAAAGACATTTCTTGAACATATACTGATGCGTTTTTCATCTGTCAGCCCGGCTGAAACCGTGATCGTTACCGGCTATCAGGCGGAGGAAGTCAGGAAGTCGCTGAAAGACCGGAATGTGACTTTTCTCCATAATGAAAACTATGAAACGACGCACATGTTTGAATCCGTGTGCATCGGTCTTGAATATCTGCAGGACAGATGTGACAGGCTGTTCTTCCTGCCGGTCGATGTGCCGCTTTTTCAGGAAGAAACGCTTTTCGAGGAACTTGCATGTACCCAGAATGTCATTCTGCCGATCGCTTCCGGGCGGATCGGCCATCCGGTCCTGATCCGCACTTCCGTGATCCCGCATATCCTGCAGTATGACGGACACAGAGGACTGAAAGGCGCGCTTGACGAACTGCCGAAAAAGGAGATCTGCTATCTGCCGGTTGACGATTTCTGCTGTTCCATGGATGCCGACACACCGGAAGATCTGCAGCGTCTTCTCAGCATGGCTGAGACCCACCCTCACCGGGCGGCCGTTTTCGGTGCCGGTCAGGCGGGACTCAGACTTGTCCATCTGCTTTCCAATGACATAAAAATCTGCGCGTTTCTTGACAATGACACCGTAAAACAGGGGACATCCATCCGGGATATTCCTGTCGTTGCTCCGGAAAAGATCAATGAACTTTCAACCGAGAGAGTATATCTTGCGGCAGTAAATCCAAAACGGCAGCAGGAACTGAAATTGCAACTGAAGGAACTGGGATACAGCGGCCGCATCATTCCCCTGAAAGATGTGCGGAATGATGTTGACCTGCGGCTGGCGCTGCTACGAAGATACGCGGAGTTGATCCGGGAGAGAAATATCGAAGGAGACTGCTGCGAGCTGGGTGTGTTCCGGGGAGAATTTGCCGCTGAGATCAGCCGCTGTCTTCCGGAGAGAAAACTGTATCTGTTTGACACATTCGAAGGATTTGCCAAAGAAGATCTTGATAAAGAAACAGCGAAGCCCGCTATCTGTCCGGACTTCAGCGATACAAGTGCCGAAACTGTTTTGTCTGTACTGCCGCATCCGGAGAATGCCGTAATTGTAAAGGGAAGGTTTCCTGCCAGTCTTGAAGAAACTGAACTGCCGGAAAATCTCTGTTTTGTTTCCCTGGATGCCGATCTTTATGAACCGACCATTCAGGGTCTGAATATCTTCTGGCCGATGCTTTCAGACGGCGGCATGATCCTGATCAACGACTGCGACAGTCTTCAGTTTCCCGGTGTCAGCCGGGCAGTCGGTGAATTCTGCCGCGATAGAGGACTGTATGTCATTCCGCTGAATGATCTTCACGGCAGTGCGATCCTGCTGAAACAGGGAGAAGGAAATGACTGATATCTATCTTCTGAGACATGCTGAAACAGACAGGGGAAAAGGTCTTTGCATCGGCCGGAGCGAAAACGGTCTGAGCAAAACCGGAAGAAACAGGGCCGCTGTTCTTGCCTGTTGGATGAAAGAGAACATTCCGGATATTGCTGAAATCCATACGTCGCCATTGCAGAGAGCAGTCGACACTGCCGGAATCATTGTCCGAAGATACAGTCTCATATGCCAGATTGACAGTGCTCTTACGGAAATCGATACCGGTATCTGGGATGGAATGTCTTTTGCAAAAATCAGGGAAGAATTCCCGGAAGAATACGAAAAGCGCGGTCAGGATCCCTGGCATTACCGGATCGAACATGGTGAAACTTTTGAAGAAGCAGGAAGGCGGATGAAAGCGGCACTGCTGCATATCGCTGAAAGCGGCAGGACAGTTCTTGTCGTATCGCACAAAGGAGCCATCAATGCCCTGCGGGTATCACTGGAACAGGCGGAAGAAAACGACATCCTGAATCTTACATGTCCCAATCTTTCCATTGTGAAAGTACATGTAGACAGCAATACAATTTCTCTCGAAACAGAACCATACCGGCCGGAAGTGTTACTGGATGATGAAATGACCGCAGAGCTCTGGCAGAAACATCAGACACCGGAACATGTAATACGACATATGCAGGCAGTTGCTGACTATGCAATGGAGATACTGCAGCACACGGCCGGAAGGTTCAATGCTGAAAGGATCCGCAAAGCGGCTCTTCTGCATGATCTCGACCGGCTGCAGCCGCATCATGCGGCTGTTGCCGCCCGGTCTCTGCAAAAAGAAGGTTTCCCGGAAATTGCCGGAATGATCGCCGGTCATCACCGTGAGGAATATGATCCCGGTGCCGCGCTTTCCGATGCGGATATTCTGTGGTATGCCGATAAATGCGTCCTGGAAGACAAGGTGGTCGGTATCGGAGAACGTTTTGCCGCAAGCCGGAAAAAATGCAAAAGTGAAGAAGCTTTGATCCATCATCAGCGCCGTTATGAGAAAGCTGTCTGGATCCGCAATAAACTCGAAGAGGAGAATAACGATGAAACTGATCAGAACTGAAGATGCCGTAGGGCAGATGCTGTGTCATGACATGACGCAGATCATTCCGGGAGAATTCAAGGGCCCTCTGTTCCGTAAAGGACATATTGTAACCGAAGAAGATATCCCGCTTCTGCTGAGTATCGGCAAAGATCATATCTATATCTGGGAAGTCAATGAATCGATGCTGCATGAAGACGATGCGGCGGAAGTTCTCTATGAGATCTGCACCGGAAAATCGGACTCCTTTGAGCGTTCGGAAGCAAAAGAGGGAAAGATCGAGATCTCGGCTGCTTTTGACGGTCTTCTGAAAATCGACAGGGAAAGACTGTATGCCATCAATTCCATCGGTGAAATGATGATCGCTTCCCGGCACGGCGATACTCCGGTCAAAGCGAAGGACAAGGTAGCCGGCACCAGAGTCATCCCCCTGATCATTGAAAAGGAGAAGATGGAAAAGGCAAGACAGGCGGTGGAAGGGGCACCGATTTTTACCATCAAGCCGTTTGTCAAAAAAAGGATCGGTCTGATCACGACCGGCAACGAAGTCTATCACGGCCGCATCGAAGATAAATTCACACCGGTCATCAAGGCCAAACTGAGAGAATTCGGAGCGGAAGTGGTATTCCACCGTCTCAGCAGCGATGATGTCGATATGGAAACATCATTTATCAAAGAAGCACTGGCGGAGAATGTCGATATGGTCATCTGCACCGGCGGTATGAGTGTCGATCCCGATGACAGGACACCGCTTGCCATCCGTACCGCTGCCGATGAAGTGATCACCTACGGTGCACCGGTCCTGCCCGGAGCGATGTTCATGCTTGCGTATTATGGTGAAAAGCGGATCCCGATCTGCGGACTGCCCGGCTGTGTCATGTATGCAAAGAGAACCATCTTCGATCTGATGCTGCCAAGACTGCTGGCGGACGATCCGATCACAAAAGAGGAAATAGATCGTCTCGGCGAAGGCGGACTGTGTCTTAACTGCAATATCTGTACCTATCCCAACTGCGGTTTCGGAAAGTGAGGTGTTTATGAGAAAGTATTACGAACTGATCGAACAGACCGACAACAATCATCAATACCGTTCAGCAACCGTCATTGAAGGTAAAAATACCGGCGAAAAGATCCTTCTGGAAAACGGAAAGGTCATTTTCAGCAGCGGCAGTTTTCTGACACAGCATACCGAAGAAATCCTGGCGGCCGGAAATACCTGCATTACAGTTATGGATGGTCAGTCAGTATACGTCGAACTGGCAGGTGCGGAAAACCATATGGTGATCTGCGGCGCCGGTCATGTCGCAATGCCGATCATTCAGATTGCCAAACTGGTCGGGTTTACCGTGACTGTCATCGATGACAGAAAAGAGTTTACCGACAAGGCACTGGCTGCCGGTGCCGACAATGTCATCACCGGAGAATTTGAAGCATCTCTCGATTCCGTTGAAGGAAACGGTAATACGTTCTTTGTCATCGTTACCCGCGGCCACAGCCATGACAACAAGTGCCTGCGTTCGATCCTGAAGAAGAATTATGCATATCTCGGTATGATGGGTTCTTCCCGCCGGATCTCAATCGTCAAGCAGGACATGATCAATGAAGGATGGCCGGAAGATAAAATCAGGGATATTCATGCCCCGATCGGACTGAAAATCAATTCCGATACCCCGGAGGAGATTGCAGTATCGATTCTTGCCGAGATCATCCAGGTCAAAAACAGCAGCAAGGATATCATATTTCCGCGGCCTGTTCTCGACAGGATCCTGGGAAGCCATCATCAGGAAGAGATGAAGGGGAGAAGAATGCTCTGCACGATCGTTGACAAACAGGGGGCTGCGCCGCGCGAAGTCGGCAGCCGCATGCTGTACAGCGACCGTGGCGAGCAGACCGGCACGATCGGCGGCGGCCTGATGGAAGCTCTGACCAAAAGAAAAGCGGATGAAATGTTTGCTCAGGGTGTTCATTACAGTCTTTCCCATTTCCAGCTGAACGCCGATGCGGCATCGGATGAAGGCGAAGTCTGCGGCGGCGATCTTTATGTATTCCTGGAGGAAGTATAAGACATGAAAGACCAGTACCAGCGAAACATTGACTACATGCGGGTATCCATTACCGACCGCTGCAATCTTCGCTGCAGCCACTGCTATGCCGAGGCCGGGGAGCGCGAAGAGGAAATGCCGGTCCCGGCGCTGGAGAAGCTTGCAGAGGAGGCGATCGGCCTCGGCTTCCGTCAGCTCATCATTACCGGGGGAGAGCCGCTCTGCCACCGCGGGAGGGCATCTCTGATCGGACTGTGCCGCCGCCTGCGCGGGCGGGGCAGCAACCTGGTTCTGAGAACGAATCTCACCGGCAGCTTTGACGACGACACGCTCCGTGCCCTGGCCGAGGCCTTCGATCAGGTCGTGGTGAGCGTCGACGGCAGTGAGCAGACCCATGACGCACGCCGGGGAAAAGGGACGTACCGCAGCGTCGTTTCAAACTGTGAACGCTACGCCGCGCTCTCGCGGGAGGTGCCCTGCGCGGCGGAACTGTCGCTGGCCTGCGTCATGCGCGCTGCAGACATCAACGGTCCGCCCGGAGAGAGCGTCCGCGCGCTGGGCGAACGGCTGCAGGTGCCGCGCGTCCGCTTCCGCCCCCTTCTTCCTCTGGGCCGCGCGGCAGAGCTGGACGAGCCGCCTTTCTGCGAGTGTATCAATCAGCATGAGCCGGTCGAAGAGCTGCTCCGGATCCCGTTCCAGCCGATGCTCTCCTGCGGCATAGGGCAGAACATCTTCGTCTGCCCGGACGGAAATGCCTATCCCTGCTACGCCTGGCAGACAGAGCTGTCTTACGCAGGCAATGTTCTGGAGAGAGGACTTGCGGCGGTGCTGGAGGACCCAAGGTTCACCCGGCTGCGCGGCTGCACTGTGGATACGATCGAAAAATGCCGGGACTGTGAACTGCGCTATCTGTGCGGCGGCGCCTGCCGCGCCTGGGGCAACCGGGAGGAGACAGACCCCAACGCTCCGCCGCCCGAGTGTTCCCATCTGCAGAAAAGAGCCCGCGAGCTGATCGACGCGGCGGAAAACTACCTGACGACATAGAAGGAGGGATACGATGAAACGAAAGAGTGAGCCGCTGCTGGCGCTGGGATGGCTCCTGGTCGTCGCCGGAGCGATCTTTGGATGGAGCCCCGTATCTATGCTTTTACAGCTTTGGCTTCGGCACGGCTTCAGGATCAGTCTGATCTGGGGCATACCCGGCCCGAGCGGCCGCAGACTGCGCCTGTCGCTGCTTGCGCTGTTCATCGGCCTGATCCTGATCCTCATGAACAGAAAGAAGGGAAACTCGGAACTGATCAATTCGCGCGAAGACAGGGCTTTCCTTGGCTGGATCCTGGTGATCGCAGGCGTGTTCTTCAGCTGGAAACCTATCAGCATCTTTCTGAAACTGCGGAGCAGACACATGCTGGATCCGTGGAG
>CACYXJ010000030.1 GCA_902778375.1 uncultured Erysipelotrichaceae bacterium | reverse complement strand
GCCAGGTCGATCAGCGTTTCCAGGGTATCGGTATCAGCCGTATCCAGCAGTGATGCGATAATCGTGACCGTATTGCTGATACCGCTGCCGAGGATCTCTTCCGTTTCCGCCAGTGTCATCTGTTTGAACACATCCGGAACATTTTCCAGCATCTTTGAAGCACCGTTCATCAGTGTCTGCATCTGCGCAAGTTTTTCCTGCAGCTGCTGTATGGTATCATCCTCGCTGATTTCCAGCATGTCTGTCAGTTCCTTCAGTTCCGGCGCGTATTCCAGCAAAACCGAGACAGGATCATCTTCATGCAGAAGGATCCTGTCTTTCATGGCGGAAATGGCATCCTGCGCCTGCTTCAGGCTTTCAATTCCCTCTGCTGTCTGTTTCAGGCCGTCATCGATCTGCGCCAGACCGTCGTCGATCTGTTTCAGCAGATTCTCAAGTTCCTTTTTCTGCGCTGCGAAATCCGCCTTCGCCTTCTCGAGTTCCGCTCTTCCGTCTGCCGCCTGTGCAGCCGCGTCATTGAGCTTCGCCACGGCATCGGCCGTCTCGCGGTTGAGCTGATCGACACCGTCGTTGTATTCCGCCCAGCCGTCGGCGAGCTGGCTCTGGCCGTCAGCGATTTCCTTTTCGCCGTCAGTGATCTGCTGCTCACCGTCCGCGATTTTCTCGTCGAATTCCTTCAGACCGTCTTCATATTCCCTGAGACCGTCGTTGTATTCCTTCAGGGCATCATTTTTGATGCGCATGATCCTCGCATCTTTCTGGGATAAAGCCAGGGTCTCGATGGCTTCCCTGCCTTCCGCCGCGAAATCTCTGTATTGCTTCGAGAACGTATAGAGATCTTTGGCGTCTTTGAGCAGGACATTGGCTTCCAGATAGAATTCCTGATCGAATGCCTGATCAGGCACATACAGATAGGTTTCGATGTACTGATTGTTCAGGGTGCTGTTTTCCTTTGTCATGTTCAGATACAAAGGCGTGTCGATGGTGCCGACAATCGTTACCTCATCGATCAGCAGCGATTCGTTCTCCTCCCCTTCCGGCCAGCTGAAAGAAACCGTCGAACCGATCCTGAAGCCGGACTTGAGTGTCGTTCCCGCTTCCGCCACGGCTTCATGTTCGTTCTGCGGCAGTCTTCCTTCACGCAGGACAAAACGGTTGATGCGGCTGTCCGGATCGAACGAGTGGATCCTGGTGATCAGGGTCATGTTGCCGGAAGCGCCCAGGACATCGGCGAACCATGCCCCTTCGCACAGTTCGACCTGATCAAGTCTTTGGATGGCATCGATATCCGCCTGATCGAATCCATAGTTGGAATAGACGGTGATATCCTTCATTTCCATCTCATCGTCATAGACATCGACGCTGTATCCCATGATTGGGGATGTCGCCGAGACACCGACAAAAAAGGCAACACCGATCGCCACGATTGCCGTCAGGGCAAAGAAACGGCTTTTCGTTGCCAGAATGAGTCTTCGTATATTCGCTGCCAGTGTCTTGGTCATGTTGCTACCATTCGATCGAATCGATATCCTGCGGATGCGCATTGAAGGTATCGGAAACCACCTTTCCCGACTTCATGCGGATCACCCTGTCGCCCATCGGACAGATGGCCAGGTTGTGGGTGATGATGATGACGGTCATGCCGCGGCTGCGGCTGGTTTCCTGCAGAAGCTTGAGGATCTGTTTGCCGGTGACATAATCCAGCGCTCCGGTCGGCGCGTCACACAGCAGAAGTTTGGGATTCTTCGCCAGTGCCCTGGCAATCGCGACACGCTGCTGTTCGCCGCCGGAAAGCTGGGCCGGGAAGTTGTTGAGCCGTTCCCCCAGTCCCACCTGGCGCAGTGTTTCCGCTGAATCCAGAGGGTCGATGCAGATCTCCGTGGCCAGGTCAACATTCTCCCTGGCGGTCAGATTCTGCACCAGATTATAAAACTGGAATACGAAACCGATATCGTTGCGGCGGTATTCCGTCAGTTCTTTTTCGTTCATGCTGTCGATGCGCACGCCGTCGACCGTGATTTCACCCGAGGTCGGCGAGTCCATCCCGCCCAGGATGTTCAGTACCGTGCTCTTGCCGGCGCCGCTGGCTCCGGCGACGATCACGATCTGCCCTTTTTCCACGCTGAAATCCACTCCCGAAAGAGCATGGATATCAACTTCTCCCTGGTGGTACACCTTGGTCACATTTTCAAACTGAATGAAAGGCATATTCTTATTATACTAAAAAGAAAAACCGGAAGCACAATACTTCCGGTTTGCAGAACTGTCTTACTTTCTCAGGCCGAGTCTCTTGACCAGATCACGGTAACGGTTTACATCAGTTCTCTTGAGGTATTCCATCATCTTTCTTCTGCGTCCGACCATCTTCAGAAGACCGCGGTTGGAGGAGTAGTCCTTCTTGTTGGCCTTCATGTGTTCGGTCAGCTGGTTGATCTGGGCTGTCAGAAGAGCAACCTGAACTTCGACGGAACCGGTGTCGCCTTCGCTGCGGCCGAATTCCTTGGTGATTTCTGCGATTCTTTCTTTTGTTAACATTGTTTTTCCTCTTTCTATTCTTTACGTTCCGGACCGAGAACAGCGTTGAGGATACGCCTGTCCCAGACCGAAAGCTCAATAATCATACCATTGTTTAGGTTATTGCACAACCGCTTTTTCAGGCATCGATCGTGGAAATGCGCAGGGTGATTTCCTCGAGGACATCCAGCAGCGCTCTGACAGTATCCAGCGATGTGAACATCGTCGTGTTGTTTTCGACCGCGCACATGCGGATCATGGCACCGTCGTTGTTGACCTTGTCGGAGCGGATATCCCTGGTGTTGATCAGATAAGCGATATGTCCCTGACGGATCGCGTCGGGAATGTCACTGGGATCTTCGCTGATCTTGCGGCGGATATGGGTGCGGATGCCGTTCTGCTTGAGGAAGCGGGCGGTTCCTTCCGTCGCTTCGATATTGAAGCCGAGATTGTAGAAACGGCGGATCAGTTCGAGTGCCTCGTCCTTGTCGTCATCGGCGATCGTCGCGAATACCGTACCGTAATTGCGCAGGTTCATACCGGAAGCCTGCAGCGCCTTGTAAAGGGCGCGGTTGAGTCTGTCGTCATAGCCGATCGCTTCACCGGTCGATTTCATTTCCGGCGACAGATAGGCGTCAAGACCCTTGATCTTGTTGAAGGAGAAGACCGGCACCTTGACATAGTAGCGCTTCTTCTCATCCGGATAGATATCGAAGATGCCCAGTTCCTTGAGCGTCCTGCCGAGGATCACTTCGGTGGCGATATCCGCCAGCTGGTAGCCGGTCGCCTTGGAAAGGAACGGCACGGTTCTGGAAGAACGCGGGTTGACCTCGATGACATAGACATTCTCATCGGCGTCAACGATGAACTGGATGTTATAGATGCCGACGATCCCGATGCCGAGTCCGAGCTTCTTCGTATACTGCAGGATGATGCCCTTGACCTTGTCGGAAATGCTGAAGGCGGGATAGACGGAGATCGAGTCGCCGGAATGGATGCCGGTTCTTTCGACCAGTTCCATGATGCCCGGCACGAATACGTTGCGGCCGTCGCATACGGCATCGACTTCCACTTCCTTGCCGCTGATATACTTGTCGACCAGGACCGGTTTTTCCTCGTCGATTTCAACAGCTGTCTTGAGGTAATGCTTCAGCTGTTCCTCGTTGCCGACGATCTGCATCGCCCTGCCACCGAGGACAAAGCTGGGTCTGACCAGTACCGGATAGCCGATTTCGGCTGCGGCTTTGAGGCCGTCTTCGATTTTCGTGACTGCCCTTCCCGCCGGCTGGGGGATTCCCAGATCCTGCAGGACCTTTTCGAAGCTGTCCCTGTTCTCCGCTCTCTCGATCGCTTCGACATCGGTGCCGATGATCCTGACACCGCGCTTCGTGATCGGTTCAGCGAGGTTGATCGCCGTCTGGCCGCCGAGGGAGGCAATGACACCTTCCGGCTGTTCGAAGAGGACGATATTCATGACATCTTCCGGTGTCAGCGGTTCGAAATACAGTTTGTCGGAAGTTGTATAGTCAGTCGAAACGGTTTCCGGGTTGCTGTTGATGATGATCGCTTCATAGCCGGCCTTGCGGATCGTCTGGACAGCATGGACTGTCGAGTAGTCGAATTCGACGCCCTGGCCGATACGGATCGGACCGGCACCGAGGACAACGATCTTTTTGCGGCCGGAAAGCTGCGACTGGTTTTCGCCGGTGTAGCTGGAATAGTGATAGGCGATATATTTGCCGGAATGCAGGGTATCGACCATGCGGAAGACCGGGAAGATGTTGTTCTCCCTGCGGACATTGAACACATCGAGTTCGTCACAGTTCCACATCTTCGCGATCCAGCGGTCCGCGAAGCCCATCTTCTTGGCCTCTTTCAGGATATCCAGATCATTGGGATTCTCCTGCAGGGTCTTTTCCATGGCAATGATTTTCTTCATCGATTCCAGGAACAGTTCCGTGATTTCCGTGATCTCGTGCAGTTTCGCAACCGGTACGCCGCGGCGCAGCAGTTCGGCGACGGCGAAGATATTGTCATAGCGGAATTCCTCGACATATTTCAGCAGTTCCTCCTCGCTGAAGGAATCGAACTTTGCCAGATGCAGGTGGTAAACACCGGTCTCCAGCGACCTGACGGATTTCAGGAAGCATTCCTCGAGGTTGGAACCGATACCCATGACTTCGCCGGTGGCTTTCATCTGGGTGCCCAGCTGGTTCGGGGTATTCGGGAACTTGTCGAACGGGAAGCGCGGGAACTTGGCGACGATGTAGTCGAGGCTGGGTTCCTTGTCGGCGGTCGTGCCGGCAACTTCGATATCCTCGAGCGCCATGCCCATGGCGATCTTGGCGCTGACTCTGGCAATCGGATAGCCGCTGGCCTTGGATGCCAGGGCTGAGGAACGGGAAACGCGGGGATTGACTTCGATCAGGAAGTATTCGCTGGTTTCCGGATGAAGGGCGAACTGGACGTTGCAGCCGCCTTCGATCTTCAGCTCGCGGATGATCTTGATGGCACTGTCGTTGAGCATCTTGAGATCATGGTCGCTGAGCGACAGGATCGGGGCGACGACGATGGAGTCGCCGGTATGGACACCGACCGGATCGACATTTTCCATGCCGCAGATCGTGATTGCCTTATCATAGGAGTCACGCATGACTTCAAATTCGATTTCCTTGTAGCCTTTGACGCTCTTTTCGACCAGCACCTGGTGAACGGGAGAAAGCTGGAAGGCATTGGTTCCGATATCAATCAGTTCCTTTTCATTGTGGGCAAAGCCGCCGCCGGTTCCGCCGAGGGTGAATGCCGGACGCAGCACGACCGGATAGCCGATATGCTTCGCCGCTTCCACAGCTTCTTCCAGACTGTAGGTAATCTCGGAAGGAATGACCGGCTCGCCGATCTTTTCGCACATTTCCTTGAACATCTGTCTGTCTTCCGCTCTTTCGATGCTTTCTCGCGGCGTGCCGAGCAGTTCCACGCCGCATTCTTTCAGGATGCCTTTCTTATCCAGCTGGACAGCCAGATTCAGTCCCGTCTGGCCGCCGATGCCGGGAACGATCGCATCCGGTCTTTCATAACGCAGGATCTTGGCGATATACTCCAGTGTCAGCGGTTCCATATAGACCTTGTCCGCCATCTGGGTATCGGTCATGATCGTAGCCGGATTGGAATTGCACAGAACAACCTCATAGCCCTCTTCTCTCAGAGCAATGCATGCCTGTGTGCCGGCGTAGTCGAATTCAGCGGCCTGGCCGATTACGATCGGACCGGAACCGATGATCAGTACTTTTTTGATATCTGTCCTTTTTGCCATGATTACCTCCCGGATATGCACAAAAGAAAAACCGGCTGCTGACAATGGCCAAATGCATTGCAGAGCCGGTAAAAACAGCGCTGGTATTTAGGGATAACATTTGAATGTCTTACAATAACGTTCATGTATTCTCCTGTTTAACCGATCAGACTGTCAGCCGGTATCCCGGCTAGACGGAAGCCTATCATTTAATGCCGCCGTTGTCAATTGCCGTGCATGAAAAAACCGGAATACTTTTCCGGTTTCAAAGCTGGTTTTCGCTGTCTTCGTGACGGCGGTAGGATTCCTGGGCATTGTTGAGATGACGGTGCGAGAGTTCCTTGATGCACATCATCATGCCGCCGACAAACATGTATTCAAGAATATCATCGACCTTGATCAGTTCCGGAATGAATTCCCGCTGCATATATCCGGCAAGATAATCCTTCAGCTGGTCCAGGTCATAGATCATGTCGCAGGAAAGGATGATCATCTCCGGATCGAAGTTGGCAATGATCGTCAGCAGGTATTTGCCGACAACTTCCAGCGTTCCCTCCGGTGTGCGCAGAAGTTCTGTCGGATCCTGGGAATAACCGATGATCTTGTGGACATACTGCATCTCGCCGGCGAGATTGTTGCGGCCGGTGAAGAGGACGCCGTTGACGATATTTCCGACACCGGCGGTACGGGCAGCCCGGGGATGGAAATAGAAACTCAGGTTCCGTGTCTTTTTCTGCAGGCCGTAATAACCAAGCGCCATCGAATTGGCATCGTTGACGAAGATGAACGGGATCTTGTATCTTTCCTGGAACATCGTCTGCACATCGACGTCATAGATGCCGGCGGAACGGAATGTCATATGTCCCTTGTAGAAAACACCCGGGGAATTGATGCATACCATTTCGATGCCGGGGAATCTTGCCATTTCGAAGTCAAGCATGTCCTCCAGGTCGCGGATCTCGAAGCGCTGTTTGATGACTTCATCTTCATGGGTGACAAGACCCGTGTCATAAATGCGGTATACGAAACGTACCGACTGATACTGGACTATGACGGAGATGATCAGCATCCGCGGTGTGTTGCGGAATTCCATCCGCTCGGCCGGCGCCAGTTTTTCCTTTTTCATCCGGTCGTTTTCCTGGATGCTGTGGTTGACGAAATCGAGCAGTTCACTGACATTGTAGGCCGCGAAGATCGCTGTCGGAACCTTGAGGACAAGCTTGTCCCTGAAAACTTCCCGGACCTTATCGTATTCGTGGGAGATCTGCGGTGCCAGCAGAATGACGTCGGAGGAATAGCCTTCCATGAACAGATTGTTGTAGGAAACGGCGTCAAAATATATGTTCAGCTTCAGAAGCCTGACAGCATTGTTCAGTTTTTCCTTGAAGAACGAGGTGGTAATGGCGCTTGAGCAGCACAGCAGAATGCGCTGCGCGGATGTGTTTTCCTGCTTGAGGACAGCCAGGATCATCTCCTGGAACAGTTCCTGGGCATGGGGAAGATCGTTCAGTTCGAAGTGCAGGTAGAAAACGATTTCGCTTGAGCTCTTGTTGACGACGCTCATTTCGACAACGGTGAACTGTTCAAGCAGGTAAAAAGACGTCGTGCCGCAGGCAAACTCGGTATCGACAATGATATGGTCCCCTTTTTCCTGTGAGAAGGAAATGGTATAGTCCGGACTTTCCTGTGTCGCCGCCCATTTCTTGAAATCATTCACAAGCTGCTGTGTTTTCTCATCGGCCATGATTTCTACCCCTGTTTTTTCTATTGTACTACATGCACCGGAATAACAAGAAAAAAAGGCACATGTGTGCCCTACATCAGACGCTGCAATGCCACGACGATCTGTACGACAAGCCAGATGGCACCGACAATAATGCCGGTCCATGCCGCATAGTAGTCCCTGTTCTTGCCGTGGTCGTTCATCTTCAGACCGGCGATGCCGAAACCGATCGCCATGATGGAAAAGATTCCCCAGAAACCGAGAAAGACGGAGAATACCGATGATACGACTGCATACCATGAGAAAATCGTGCTCAGGGTATTGCGGCGGGACCGGTTCGATCTTTCCAGTTCCTGTTCATATTTTTCAATTGCGTCAAGCCGTTTCTGTTCCTCTTCGATGGAACGCTGGGAACGCGGTTTGACCTTGGATTTCTTTAACTTGTTGGCCATAATTTCCTCACGGTTACAAATTGTAGCAAATCCCCTGTCATTGTTCAATTACAGAAGATCGCTGAGAACGCTGTTGAGCAGATGGTAATGGTCACCGGCGCATCTGAGCATGTCCCCTTCGGCCACAAGAACGCCCTTCCGCAGCAGAGCGGCGGCCTTGCCGCTGAATGCTTCCGAAAAGGATATGCCATACCGATCCTGGAAGGCGGACATGGAAATGCCGGCTTTGAGCCGCAGTCCCATCATTACCGTTTCGAACATTTCGTCCTCTTTGCTTAACGGCGTGATTTCCTTCTTCAGGGGATCCTGCAGATATTCCTTCAGCGAAGCGGTATTGTCATAGCGGCAATGGTCTTCCTTGCCGGAAGCGCCGGCCGAGATGCCGTAGAAATCCTCGTAATGCCAGTAGACAAGATTGTGCCTGGATTCATATCCGGGAACGGCGAAATTCGAGATCTCATACTGCCGGTATCCTTTTTCCGGAAGTACACGGCAGATATATTCATACATATCGGCTTCCGTCTCTTCGTCCAGAGGGGTATATCCCTTTTTTCCGAAAACGGTATTGTCTTCGATGATCAGGGAATACAGCGACAGATGTTTCGGCGCAAGCGAAAGCGCCGCTTCGATATCCTTCTTCAGCCCTGCCATCGTCTGCTCAGGCAGCGAGTACATCAGGTCCAGCGAAAGATTGCCGATGCCGGCGTCTTTCAGAAGAGATACACAGTTTCCGACATCTTTGAAGGAATGCCTTCTTCCCATCATTTTCAGCAGCTTCTCATCTGCCGTCTGAAAGCCGATGCTGGCACGGTTAACGCCATGTGCCTTCAGTATCGCCGCCTTCTCTTCGTCCAGGGTTTCCGGATTGATCTCTACCGTGAATTCCTGCAATGATCCGGTATAGGGATCCAGCAGGGTCAGCAGTCTTTCCAGCTGCGCCGCCGTCAGTGAAGTCGGGGTCCCGCCGCCGATGTACATCGTGGTCAGATCCCTGCGGATTTCCTTTGCGGAAAGTTCTTTTTCAAGGGCTTTGAGCCATCGGTCAGCATCCTCCCCGCGGTAGACACGGTGCGTGAAATCGCAGTAGAAACAGATGCTGCGGCAGAACGGCACGTGCAGATACAGTGCCCTGGGTTTATTTTCTCGGCTCATCGTCTCTTGAGAGAACAGACATGAAGGCTTCCTGGGGAATGACGACCGAGCCGACTTCCTTCATTCTCTTCTTTCCTTCCTTCTGTTTTTCCAGAAGTTTCTTCTTACGGGAAATATCGCCGCCGTAGCACTTCGCCAGGACGTTCTTGCGCAGCGATTTGATATTGGTCCGGGCAATGACCTTGCCGCCGACGGCAGCCTGTACCGGGATCTCGAACTGCTGCTTGGGAATCAGTTCCTTCAGACGGATCGTGATGCCGGAACCGCGCTTGTAGGCATTCGAGCGGTGAACGATGACGCTGAGGGCGTCCACCTGTTCGCCATTGAGCAGAATATCCATACGCACCAGGTCTTCCTTGCGGTAGCCGGTGAGTTCGTAATCGAGCGACGCATATCCCTTCGAGCAGGATTTCAGACGGTCGAAGAAGTCGTATATGATCTCGGAAAGCGGCAGTTCGTAGATGATCGTGTTTCTGCCGGTATCGATGACTTCCATTGTCTGGAAAATGCCGCGCTTGTTCTGACAGAGTTCCATGACGGCGCCGATATAGGCTTCCGGCACCATGATGCTGGCTCTGACATACGGCTCCTCGACATGGTCGATGCGTGAGGCATCCGGCATCTTCGCCGGGTTGTCGATGGCAAGCATCGTGCCGTCGCTGAGATACACATGATAGATAACGGACGGTGCCGTGCAGATCAGGTCGAGATTGTATTCCCTCTCCAGCCTTTCCTGGACGACATCCATATGCAGAAGTCCGAGGAATCCGCAGCGGAAACCGAAGCCGAGGGTCTGTGACGTTTCCGGTTCATACTGCAGTGAAGCGTCGTTGAGCTGCAGTTTGTCGAGGGCGTCGCGCAGGTCTTCGTATCTTGCGGCATCGCTGGGATAGAGGCCGCAGTAAACCATCGGATTCATCTTGCGGTAACCGGCCAGCGGTTCCTTTGCCGGCTTTTCGACAGAGGTTACCGTATCACCGACCTGGACATTCTTGATCGATTTGATGCTGGCCGCAAACCAGCCGACATCGCCGGCTGACAGTCCTTCCGTGCGGACTTCACGGGGATTGCGGATACCGGTTTCCAGCACTTCGTATTCCGCTCCGGTCGCCATGAAGCGGATCCTGTCACCGACCTTCAGGCTTCCCTCCCGCACTCTTACAAGGGCGATGACGCCGCGGTACGGGTCGTAGAACGAGTCGAACACCAGTGCCTGCAGCGGTGCCTCAGGATCACCGCCGGGAGACGGTATATGGGTAACGATCTGTTCCAGCACCTGATCGACATTGAGACCGGTGCGGGCGCTGATCAGAGGTGCCTCCGAGCAGTCCAGACCGATGATATCCTCGATTTCCTTCTTGGTGATATCGGGCTGGGAATTGTTCATGTCGACCTTGTTGATGACCGGCAGGATCTCGAGATCGTTATCCAGGGCAAGATAGGTATTGGCCAGTGTCTGGGCCTGCACGCCCTGGGTGGAATCGACGACCAGGATCGCCCCTTCGCAGGCGGCGAGAGATCTTGAGACTTCATAGCTGAAATCAACGTGACCCGGTGTATCGATCAGGTTGAAAAGATATTCATGACCGTCCCTGGCGTGATAGGAAAGCTGCACGGCATTGAGCTTGATGGTAATGCCGCGCTCTCTTTCCAGCTCCATGTCATCCAGCAGCTGGGTCTTCATATCCCTTTCGTTGACCGTGTCCGTCATTTCCAGAATGCGGTCGGCAAGCGTCGACTTTCCGTGGTCGATATGGGCAATAATGCAGAAGTTGCGTATGTATTTCTGATCCATAGCGTAACCTATTCAAATACCTTTCCAACAAGACTGCGGCCGGCACCGTTGGCAAACTGGTCGGCGCCCATCGGCTTCTTTCCTTCCGGCTGCAGTTCGTAAATCTTTATGATTCCGCCTTTTGCGGCGATATTCATGGCGCCGTTTTCGTAGCCCAGCACTTCGCCGGGCGTATGATCATGGGCTTTGATCTGTTTTGCGGCTTTATAGAAGCGGTAGCGTCTGCCCTCAAGCACACCATAGCTTACCGGCCAGTCAATGAGGCCGCGGATATGGTTGTAGGCAGTATTGACATCCTCTTTGGCAAAACGGACCTGTTCCATTTCCCGCGAGATGTTCGGTGCCAGAACGACGTGTTCCTCATCCTGTTCGATGCCTTCCAGTTCGCCGGCGATGTATCTCGGCAGTTCCTCGTTGATGATTCTGATGCTTTCTTCCTTCAGGATGACTTCCAGTTCGGCTGTTGTCATATCCTCACTGATCGCGACTTCATGGCATGCGAATACCCTTCCGGCATCCATCTTCCTGACCATTTCCATCAGACAGACTCCGGTCCTGTCATCGCCGTTCAGGATGGCATGATGGATCGGCGCGCCGCCGCGGTATTTTGGCAGCAGCGAAGGATGGATGTTGACACATCCCAGCTGCGGATACTGCAGGATCGTGTCAGGAACGATCTGGCCGTAGGCGCAGGTCACGATCAGGTCCGGTTGATAAGCGAGTATCTCATCCGTCTCCTGCCGCAGTTTTTCCGGCTGCAGGACAGGAATGCTGTTTTCTTCTGCCAGGGCGTGTACCGGTGTCGGCATGATCACATGTTTTCTGCCGACCGGACGGTCCGGCTGCGAAACTGCCGCCACGACCTGATAATTCCCGTCGATCAGAGCCTGCAGGACCGTGCAGGCGAAATCCGGTGTCCCGAAAAATACAATGCGTGGATCTTTCATATCTTTCCCCTCCCTGACATATCTGTAATATTATATCCTATAAACGCCGTTTTTATTGCATTTTGAAAAGCCCTTTGTTATAATTCCTACTGCTGATAAGAAAACTAGGAGGTGTCTTGTGGCAAATATTAAATCCCAGAAGAAGCGTGCGCTTACAAATCTGAAGAGACAGAACGCTAGAGCAGGACAGAAAAGTGAACTGAAAACAGCTGTCAAGAAAGTACAGGCTGCTGTTGCAGAAGGAAATAAAGAAGCTGCTGTCGAAGCATACAACAAGGCGAACAAGTCCCTGGATAAGGCTCTGGTTTCCGGCATCAAGAAGAAGAACTATGTTGCCCGTCAGAAGTCCAGACTTGCCAAGCTTGTCAACTCTGTCAACTGAGCAAAGAGATCAAAGTCACGGAATGTGGCTTTTTTCTTTTCTCCGGAAGCACAACGCAAAAGACAGCCTGCGCGAAGCTGTCTTTCAGTAGATCAGTGATGCCGGAATCAGGAACAGATACGGGGCGGTGAAGAGAGCCATGCGGATGGCAATGCCATGCGCCTTCTCTTCGCCGAGCGTCCGGAAGATCATCTTGTTGAAGAGGTAGATCAGATAACCGGATACGGCGATACAGGCGATATGGATCAATAATGCCCGGATATCCGCGAACGGATTCCAGCCCATCGCCTGGGCGGTGTTTCCCTTTGCCAGGACCAGGGCGATGAAAAGCAGGACCGATCCCGCGAAATCCGCAGCGAATCCGGCAAGACATACTTTCCAGAGATTGTTTCTGACCAGATGCGGATCTTCGGTCTGCATCTTTTTTCCGGCATAATGAAGAACCAGACCGTCAACGAGCAGATTGGCAGGAATCAGAAACAGCCACAGCCAGCTCGGTATCCATACCAGAAGCCAGACCGGAAAGATGACGTTGTGAAGCCGGAAGACACCTTTGGAATTCAGTCTGCAGCTATGTTTGTTTTCCGCACTTTTCATGATCCGTTTCCTCCTTCCCTTTTTATTTATCATATCATCCCGGAACAGATTCCCGAAAAACGGACAGCCCGATCAGAAGCTGTCCGTATTTTCTGTATTCACATTTTCGTCCTGTTCCAGATATTCCTCATACAGAAGCTGGGTGCTCATGTACTGGTACGGGTTGGAATAGAAGATGCCTGTCAGCTGCAGCGTCACCGCCGCCAGCAGCCACCAGCCGAAGAAGGTCAGCTGGAAACGGAAGATCTCCATCTTGCGGCCCATGGTCATTCTTGACGAAAGGTCGAGGATCTCCTGACCGGAGAGTTCCGGATGGTCTTCCAGAAGCTGCGGTACGAAAAAGTATTCGTAGCTTTTGATAATGCCGGGAACGATCAGCAGAAGGAAGTACAGGAAGCACCAGGCATCGCGCCGGAACATCGTGCTGACAACTCTTCTGAATCCCTCGTCGCGGTAGATATCGGTGAGATTGACTTCCTTGTCACCGTGCGCCTGATGGCGCAGCCAGGAGATGCATCCATATTCAAACGGATTCTTGACATAAATGTCGAACATGATGACCATCGCGATCATGACAATGACCACAAGCGCCGTCAGAACCGCTGTCGCCATGATGATGATCGGTTTCTGGACACTCAGGGGTCCGTAGGAAACAGATATCGTGGCGCCGTTCTCCGCGCCGGCATTGTAGCGGATACTGCCCAGTCCGCCGGTCACGAAGGCGAGAATCAGACAGACCAGGACAAACGGCATGTAGTTTGCCAGGAAGATGCTTTTGCCTTCCTTCTTGATTTCTTCAAAACTGCGCATGTTCAGTTTCCTCCATTACTGTCAAGTATGCCCTGCCAGAGAGTTCTCTCTTTTCGGGCTTCTTCGGTTTTTGCTGTATCACGGCTGTGTTCAATCACGGTGTCGAGCCGTTTGACCTGTTTGCGGCAATAGCCGCGGTATGTTTCGCTGTCTTTGTGCATCAGGACAGGCCCCAGCAGGATCTCCTCACTGCTGTAAGGCGCATGTTCTTCTGCCGTAAAGGAGATGGCGATATAGTCAAAATCACGGTCACGGATGCATTCCTCGTCTTCGATCGTGAAATGATGATCGCTGATCCACTGCCGCATCTCCCGGACATTGCGGTTGACTTCGACAATGATCTGCTTCAGATCAGGAAGTCTGACCATCGCCTTTTCCAGGATCGCTGCCGCCGTGTAATAGCCCATACCGGCAAGCACTGCCCCTTCCGTGTCGGAAGGCACATTGTCAAAGCCGTCAGACAGAATCGGAATGACAGCATCTGTAAGACCTTCCCTGGCAATATTTGCACGCGCCTGTTTCAGCGGACCTTCGGAAATATCGCAGGCATATACCTTACCGGAAATACCTTTTCTGATCAGCAGAATGGGAAGAAAGGCATGGTCGGTGCCGATATCCGCCACAACCATGCCTGGTTTTACCATTTCCGCGATCTTTTCGATTCGCGTGTTCATCATTTGTCAAAGAAGTCCTTCAGACGCTTGGAACGTGTCGGATGCTTGAGCTTGCGCAGAGCCTTGGCTTCGATCTGACGGATACGCTCTCTGGTGACATTGAATTCACGTCCGACTTCCTCGAGCGTGCGGGTACGGCCGTCATAGAGACCGAAACGCAGACGCAGCACCTTTTCCTCACGTTCTGTCAGACCGCTGAGGACGTTGTTGATCTCGTCCTTGAGCAGCTGGTTGGAAGCGTACTGGTCGGGGCTGAGGGCGTCCTTGTCCTCGATGAAGTCGCCGAGGTGGGAATCATCCTCTTCGCCGATCGGGGTTTCCAGGGATACCGGTTCAAGCGCGATCTTCTGGATCTCACGGACCTTTTCCGGCGAGATTCCTTCCATGCGGGCGGAAATCTCTTCGGCAGTCGGATCGCGTCCGAGTTCCTGGACCAGCTGACGCTGGATCCTTGTCAGCTTGTTGATGGTTTCGACCATATGGACCGGAATACGGATCGTTCTTGCCTGGTCGGCAATGGCGCGGGTAATGGCCTGACGGATCCACCATGTCGCATAGGTGGAGAACTTGAAACCCTTGGTATAGTCGAACTTCTCGACTGCCTTGACAAGGCCCATGTTGCCTTCCTGGATCAGATCGAGGAACAGCATGCCGCGGCCGACATATTTCTTGGCAATCGAAACGACAAGACGGAGGTTGGAGGAAATCAGAATGTTTCTGGCTTCTTCGTCACCTTCTTCGATCCGCTTGGCAATCTCCGGTTCATCCTCCGGTTTCAGAAGCGGAACGCGTCCGATCTCCTTGAGGTACATCTTGACCGGGTCGTTGAGCTGGACATTGGCGGAACGGGAGAACGTCGCCAGATCAGTAAGACCGAGGACATCGGATTCCTCGCTGTCCTCACTGTCGTCGCTGCTGTCATCGTCGCTGTCCATCATTTCCATATCGTCGTCTTCCGTCATCTCTTCGATGTCGTCATCTTCCGATACCTTGATGTTTTCTTCGTTGAACCAGTCCCACAGGGCATCCATGTCCTCATCGGCCAGATCGAGATGATCGAGCGATGCCATGATGTCCTTCTGCATGATCTCGCCGTCGGCGTCATAGACACGGCGGTATTCTTCCTTCAGTTCCTCCAGGCCTTTCAGTTCGCGGTGACGGCCTTCCTGACGGTAGACTTCGATCGCTGTATGGGAGGTTTCCCTTGTCCGTTCCCTGACGGCAGCCTGGGTGTCCTTGTTTTCCAGAACGGCTGCGGCTGGTTCTTCAGCTGCCTTTTTCTTTTTCGTCTTCGCGGAAGTTTCTTTCTTCGCCGGCTTCTTTTCTTCCTTCACCGCTTCTTTCTTTTCCGCCTTCTTCGCCGGTTTTGCCGGTTCGGTTTCGGCAGCTACCTTTTTGGAAGTCTTCTTCGGTTCTTCCTTCTTCACGGCTTTGGAACTCTTTTTCGTTTCCGCCTTTGCGGTTTCTGTTTCCTTTTTCTTCGCCGGTTTCTTTTCTTCCCTGACGGTTTCCTTCACAGCTGTCTTCGCGGTCTTTTCCGCTGCCTTGGCTGTGCTCTTCTTCGCCGGCTTTGTCTCTTCTGCTTTTGCGGTCCTGGCAGTCTTCTTTGCCGGTTCCTTCTTTTCGGCTGCCTTTTTGACAGTTTCCTTCTTTACTGTTTCCTTTTTGGTCTCAGTTTTCTTTTCAGTTGTCTTTTTCGCGGCGGTTTTCTTTGCTGGTTCGGCAGCTGCGGCCTTCTTCGTGGTTTTGGCGGCTGCTGTTTTCTTTTCCGGTTTCGCGGTTTCCGTCTTCTTTTCCGCTGTCTTCTTCGCGGCGGTCTTCTTTACTGTCTTCTCTTCAGCCGTCTTCTTCGCGGAGGCACTCTTTTTCGCCGGTTCCTTTACTGCCGCTGTTTTCTTCGTCGTTTTGGCGGCGGAAGTCTTCGCTGTTTTTGTCTTCGTTTCTTCTGTACTCTTCTTAGCTGTTGTTTTCTTCATCGATATACCTCCGTAATTCTCTCAGACAGTCGGAATATTTCTCCAGAATCAGAGCCATGCTCTTGGGGTTGAGATCAGACCTGAGCTGATCCCGGTATGCGTCGGCCTCTGTTTCCAGAACTGATATTTTCACTTTTCGTATTGCTCCGTTGAGAACATTTTCATCATAAGGATTTTCATATGCCGGATGCGACAGCAGATCGGTGATCAGATTGCGGATCGTCTGCTGTTCGGCGGCATCGATCAGGGCGTTGACGTCAGTCTCGCCTTTCGAGCGCACCTGATTGACGATCATCATCGCCAGTTCCTGATGGCTGCCTTCGGTCAGATAGCCAAGGTCTTCCTCGAACTTTCTGACGGCGGCGGGAGAATTCAGCATCATCGCCAGAATCATTTTCTCCGCTTCCAGCGTGCCGTCGGGAACGACCAGCTTCTTTAACGGCTGGGCTGCTTCCGGTTTCGGTTTCGCTGTCTGCGTCTGCAGATTGAAGCCCGTCAGTCTTGCCAGTTCACCGGTAAAATAGCTGCGGTCGGTCTCGTCATCCATCGACGCGATCAGCTTCTGCATCTTTTCGACAAGCTCTTTCTTTTCCAGATAGCTTTCCAGATTGGTCCGGTCCTTATGGTATTCGAGCATGAATTCCATCCAGTGTTCTTCCTGATCGGCCAGTTTCCGCAGGGCTTCCTGTCCCATGTCGCGGATAATCTCGTCGGGATCCTTTCCGGTCCGGTTGACGATGACGCTGACACGGGCACCGGCTTCGCGGGCCAGATTGATTGCTTTGACGGTGGCGGCTCTTCCCGCTTCATCACCGTCGTAGCAGAAGACGATGCGGGCAGCCAGTCCCTTCAGCAGACTGATCTGTTTCGGCGTGCAGGCTGTTCCCAGCGTGCATACCACATTTTCGATGCCGGCCCGCCAGAAGGCGATGACATCGGTCACCCCTTCGCATACCAGTACACAGCCGGCCTTGCGGGCGGCAGTTCTGGCACGGTGGGCATTATAGACGATATCCCCTTTGGTGAAGATGTCGGTTTCGTTGGTGTTGATATATTTCGACTGGGCGGCAGGATCCATCGAACGGGCACTGAATCCGATCGGATTGCCGTAGCTGTCGTGGATCGGGAACGTGATACGGCCGCTGAACACATCATGCATACCGGAAGGTGTCGCCCTTACGACATTGGCTCCGACCAGGTCGCGGTCCTCATAGCCCTTGGCATGCAGGAAACGGTACAGGACGTCACCGCCCGGATGCCAGCCGATCTCGAAATGCTTCAGGACGCTGTCGTCCAGTCCTCTTTTTGCGAGATACCCGCGGGCATCTGTTCCGGCGCTGCTGTCCATCTCGTACATCGTGTAGCGGATCGTTTCGCTGAGCACGGTATAGAGGGCTTCCTTATGCGGGTCTTTCGGCCGCTGGTAGGAATCGGGCTGGACGGACAGGGAATAGCCGATCAGCGATGCCACCCTGCCGACAGCTTCCGGGAAGGACACCTTCTCGTAATTCTGCACGAAGGTGAAGACATTGCCACCGTTGCCGCACACAAAGCATTTGTAGATCTGTCTGTCGGGAGAAATGGAAAGAGACGGCGAGTGATCGTCATGGAACGGACAGACCGCCGTAAAAGACCTGCCCTTGCGGGTGATCTGCAGGTAATGCCCGATCACGTCGACAATGTCGGCCTGGCTTCTGACTCTGTCAATTTCTTCCTGTGAGATTCTTGCCATCTTATCCTTTCAATATCAGAAACGTATTTCTTTCAGGATACGTGCGCGCACTTCGTCGACGCTGAGACGCTCCTGTTCCATGGAATCACGGAAACGGATCGTAACGGTGCCGTCTTCAAGAGTCTGGTCATCGACTGTGATGCAGTACGGTGTGCCGATTTCATCCTGACGGCGGTAGCGTTTGCCGATCGATCCGGCTTCGTCATACTGGACGGAGAAATCGCAGGAAAGGTCGCGGTAGATCTCCTGGGCACGTTCGCTGTGATCCTTTTTCTTTAACGGCAGGATCGCCGCCTTGACCGGAGCGAGGATCGGGGAGAAGCGCATAACGACACGTTTGTCGCCGCTTTCCAGCACTTCCTCGTCATAGGCATCGGTGAAGAACATGAAGAACAGACGTTCGACGCCGACAGCCGGTTCGACAACGTAGGGAATGAATCTTTCATTGGTCGTCGGATCAAGGTATGTCATGTCCTTGCCGGATGTGACCTGATGCTGGGTAAGGTCATAGTCGGTACGGTCGGCGATACCCCAGAGTTCGCCCCATCCCCACGGGAATTTGTATTCAATATCTGTCGTACCCTTTGAATAGAAGCTGAGTTCTTCCTTTTCATGGTCGCGGAAACGCAGGTTTTCCGGATTGCCGCCGAGCGACAGGATCCAGTCCATGCAGAATTTGCGCCAGTACGGGAACCAGTGGTCATCTTCGCCCGGACGGCAGAAGAATTCCATTTCCATCTGTTCGAATTCCCTGGTACGGAAAATGAAGTTGCCGGGTGTGATCTCGTTGCGGAACGACTTGCCGATCTGGCCGATACCGAACGGCAGCTTCTTGCGATAGGCACGCTGAACGTTCTTGAAGTCGACGAACATGCCCTGGGCAGTTTCCGGACGCAGGTAGATCGTGCTCTTGGAATCTTCCAGGGTTCCCTGGAATGTCTTGAACATCAGGTTGAACTGACGGATCGGCGTGAAGTCATGCTTGCCGCAGTCAGGACACGGAATCTTGTTGTCAAGGATATACTGTTCCATCTGCTCGTTGGTCCAGCCTTCGCATGTGACCTTGCCCTGGGACCAGTTTTCGATCAGCTGGTCGGCGCGGTGGCGGGTCTTGCACTGGCGGCAGTCCATCAGCGGATCGGAGAAACCTTTCAGATGTCCGGAAGCCTCCCAGACTTTCGGATTCATCAGAATGGCAGCCTGGATCTCAACGTTGTTGGGGTCCTCCTGAATGAACTTTTTCTGCCATGCGCGCTTGATATTATCTTTTAATAAAACACCGTAAGGACCGAAATCCCATGTATTGCTGAGACCGCCGTAAATCTCGGATCCCTGGAATACAAAACCGGTGTTCTTGGCATGAGAAACGATCAGATCAAATGTTTTATCCATACAAACCTCCATATTTATCCCATTGTAACTTTCGTAGTATATCACTTAATATATAGCGGTTCAATGGTCAAAAAGCCTGTTATAGAAGGAAAAAGCACGGATTTCGATACCGGCGTGAAGCTGCAGGACACTGATCAGATCCCTCAGTTCGCGATGGAAATTCTCCCCTGTCGCAGCCGCTGCGTCATAGTGTGCAAGGCCGGCCTTGACAGCCAGGCGCAGACGCTTTAGATCCAGCGGTGAGCGCAGCGGCACATCGAGCTGGCGGGCACAGTCCTGACACAGGAAGCCGCCCTCCCTGGCGCTGAAGGCGGAGACCTTCAGACTGCCGCAGCGCACACATTCGTCAACATCCGGCAGGATGCCGAAAAGATCCATCATTTCCGCCAGATACCCGCACAGTACCAGGTCGGGATCCTTTTTCTCATTCAGATATGAAAGACACGTTTCCAGCAGTTCGTATTTCTCGTCGCTGTTTTCCTCTTCCTCACCTGCCAGGGATAGCACATCGGCGCTTTCGCAGGCGGCGGATGCGGCGGCGGAAAGAACCAGGTCTTCATGAAGTGCCCGGAACAGGTTTCTGGTTCTGGCTGTCTTCAGACGGAACATCGTCTTTCCCGGTTTATGGTCGAACTGGATGTCGGCAATCGTGCAGGGCATGATGGATCCGGCGTTCTTCGATTTCATTTTCCGGGCCCCGGACGCAACAAAAGACAGCTTACCGTATTCTTTTGTCAGGACGGATATGATCACATCCGCCTCGCGGTAATCTGTCTGTTTCAGTATGATTGCGGCAACCGTTTCATTCATCAATAATCTTCACTCCCGGATATGCCGTATCCGTATTCGGTAATGCGGGCGTCGCGCGAGCGCCATTCATCCTCCACTCTTACAAACAGTTCGAGGAATACTTTCCTGTCCAGCAGCTTTTCCAGGTCTTCCCTGGCTTTCGTGCCGATTTTCTTCAGCATGCTGCCCTGCTTGCCGATCATGATCCCCTTCTGGGATTTCTTTTCGACCAGGATCGTGGCCTGGATATAGCAGGCATTCTTGCGGAATTCCTTGTTGTCGATCTTGACTGCCGTGGCATGGGGAACTTCCTCCTCCGTGCATTCCAGCACCTTCTCGCGGATCAGTTCAGCGATGCGGAAATTTTCGGCTCCGTCACTGACGATCTCGGGCGGATAGAGATACTCCCCTTCCGGCAGATATTTCTTCGTCGTTTCGATCAGGTCGTCAAGATCCCTGTCGAACTTGGCGGAAAGCGGAAAGTATTCGGCAAATTCAAAACGCTGCTGCCAGCTCTGCAGGGTACGGATCACTTTCTTCTGGTCCATTTTGTCGATCTTGTTGAGGATCAGGAAAACCGGCAGACCGGCATTCTTCACGACATTGAGGACATACTCATCGCCTTTGCCGAACGGCACGGAACCATCGACGACGAGATAGATCAGATCCACACCCTGGATGACGTCAACTGCCTGTTTGTTCATCCTCGCTTCCAGACGGTAGTTCGCCTTGTGGATACCGGGGGTATCGGTAAAGATGATCTGGCTGTCCTCATCGCTGCGGATGCCGCGGATCTCGGAACGGGTCGTCTGCGGTTTTGCCGATACGATCGCGACCTTTTCCTTCACCAGGGCATTGATCAGGGTGCTTTTGCCGGCATTGGGACGGCCGGCCAGAGCCACAAATCCGCTTCTCATCGCAGCACGTCTTCCTCATTGAACTGCATCGGCAGCAGTTCGTCGATATCGGTATCCTTCTCGTCCTTGCCGTTGGAAAGATAGATCGGTGTGTGATGGCCGATCAGTTCGCAGAGCACCTGACGGCAGATACCGCACGGCGCCGCGATCCTTGCCCCGTCGGAAACAATTGCCAGGGCCACGATCCGGTCTTTGTGATAGCCGTTGGAATAAGCGGAAAAAACCGCGCTGCGTTCGGCGCAGTTGGTCGCTCCGTAGGAAGCGTTTTCGATATTGGCACCCAGGAAGACCTTGCCGTCATCGGTCAGTACGGCAGCACCGACATGATAATTCGAATACGGCGCATAGGCGTTTTTCATCGCCTTGAAAGCTTCCCGGATCAGTTCTTCTCGATCAAGCATTGCAGTTAACCTCCGATATGGGAAAACAGGATGACCATCGCCGTGATAAAAGCAGTCAGGGAAGCGGCCAGCACGGCACCGGCGGCGAGATCCTTGATCTCCCTGATTCGATTGCTGTAGTCAGTCGAATACAGATCGCACAGTTTTTCGATACATGTATTGAGTATTTCCGCCGTGATCACAAGTCCGATACAGACGATCACAGCAACCCATTCCAGTACGCTGAGATGCAGAACAAAACCCGCGCAAACGGCCATCGCGGCAAGGATATACTGCGTCAGGATACTACGGTGTCCGGTGCCTTTGAGCAGGCCGGTGAAAGCATCGCTGAATTTCTTCTTCATTTCCTCTTCACCAGAGGATCCAGGATCTGATCCTGCAGACGGTTCATCTCCTTTTCGTCTTCGGGTGTCATATGGTCATACCCGAGACAGTGCAGAAGACCGTGGGTAAACAGAAATCCGATCTCGCGCCGGTAGGAATGGCCGTATTCCTTTGCCTGGCGGCGGGCGTAATCGATATTGATGAAAATGTCACCGAGGTCCTTCTCCTCTTCGGCAACCATCGCATCAAGACCATCGCGGGCGGCAAAGGATATGACGTCGGTCGGACGGTCGATGCCGCGGTAGTCGCGGTTGATCCGGTGAATGGTGACGGATCTGACAAAAGTAACGCTGATTTCGTAATCATCCGGCAGCTGCAGCACATTTTCGGCAGAAGCAGCGATTTTGCGGAAAAGCGGTTTCCAGCTGTCGATGTTTTCATTGGTGCGGTTGATGTATGTAATTTCCATGCTTCTATTATATCTGAAGGCATGAAAAAAGGAATTGTATTCTCCTTTGCCTGTGCTTTTCAGGCTTCGGTCATACAGTTCCTTTTCTGATCATTTTCTACAGCTGATTATTTGACTGTGAAGTCGACTTCGTAGGTATCGCCAAATTCTTCATTTTCGAAATATTCGTCGAAGAGCAGAGTGATATCCTTTGAGCTTTCAGGTACTTCATAAACGAGCAGACCATTGACTTCCTCGTTGATGGCCAGCGAATACTCGTTCGGCAACATGTCTCCGAATGTCAGCGAAGCATCTTCGTTGTTGATCGGATCGGCATAGGCAACCGGATCGGAATTCCAGTCATATACAACGTAGAAGTCGCTTGCGAACATCGGAACCGAACCGCGGAACGTGTTGTGGATCGTGATGTCGACGATGACCAGCTTGTTGCCTTCGGCAGCCGTGTAGTCCTTGTAGGACTGTGCGGATTCTGCACTGTTGACAGTGAAGTCAAAGAAAGCATCGCTCATCTTGTCGCCGATGTAACCGTAGGCATAACCGGAGTCATCAGCCTTGATGCCGTCGCCGCCGCGTCCGGAAGAAGTTGTCGCAGTCGTTTCTTCTGTTTTTTCTTCAGCGGGTTCTGTTGTCGCTGCCGGTTTTTCCTCTTCCGGTTCGGTTGTGGCCGGTTTGGATGAACCGCAGCCTGCCAGCAGCAGAGTCAGTGCGCAAAGTAATGCGGTGGTGTTTCTCTTCATTTCTTTTTTCCTCCCAATTTGTTATTTTCCTGACTGTAGCGTTCAATGATTTTCTGCACCAGCGGATGTCTGACGACGTCGTCAGCCGTAAGTTCCAGTACGGCGATATCCCGCATTCCCTGCAGGATCCGGGCGGCTTCCACCAGTCCGCTGGCTGTGTTATAGAGGTCGATCTGCGTGATGTCGCCGGTAATGACCATACGGGAGTGGAATCCCAGACGGGTCAGAAACATCTTCATCTGCGCAGTTGTCGTGTTCTGCGCTTCGTCGAGAATGACGTAGGCGTCATTCAGCGTGCGTCCGCGCATATAGGCCAGAGGTGCGACCTCGATCGTCCCTCTTTCCATCAGTTTTTCCGTCTGCTCGATGCCCAGCATGTCATGCAGGGCGTCATAGAGCGGTGTCAGGTACGGGTCTACTTTCTCTTTCAGATCGCCGGGCAGGAAACCGAGATTTTCGCCGGCTTCAACCGCGGGTCTGGTCAGGACGATACGCTTGACATCACCTTTTTTCAGAGCGCTGACTGCCTTGACGACAGCAAGATATGTCTTGCCGGTTCCGGCCGGTCCGATGGCGAAGACGATGGCATTGTCTTCCATTGCCCTGACAAATGCCAGCTGGCCGCGGGTCTTGGGAGCGATTGCCTTGCCGGACATCGTCCGGCCGATGACCTGCTTCGTCATCTCCTCGTAATCGACTTCCTCGTTCTTGCCGATCTGCCGGTAGGCATAGATCACATCCTGATCCAGCACCGGTTTGTTTCTTCTGACCAGCTGCAGCAGCGTTTCCAGTACCCGGCGGATCATTTCCGCCTCTTCCTCATCCGCGTCGGCGATGATGAACACTCCGTTGCGGTAGGAGATTTCCTTGCCCGCGCATTCACCGAGAATACGCAGATTCCGGTCGGATGAACCGATCAGGTTCATCGCCTCTGTTTCTTCCAGATCATCCAGAGAAACCTTCCTGATTTCTTTCAATGCAAACCTCTTTCTGAATAGCCTAATGTCAGTATTTCACATACCGATACATAAATTATAACAATTGTGAACCTGCCGTAAAGAAAGAAAATACACCGGCTTTTCAGCCGGTGCGGTTTTCAGAACTTCATCTTGTTTTTCTTAGCCAGTGCCTGGAAGCGGGGATCGTTCATCATCCTCTGCATGTCCTGGTTCTGGTTCATCATTCTTTCCAGTGCTTCTTCATCAAAGCTGCCGTTTTTCTGCATCGAGCCGAGACGGTCCATCGTCTTCTTGACCTTGCCGAACTGGTTGATCAGCTTGTTGACTTCGTTGACGCTGGTGCCGCTGCCGGCTGCCACGCGCTTTTTCATACTGCCGCGCATCTTTTCCGGATGGGCTCTTTCATACGGTGTCATGGACTGGATGATGGCCTTGACATGCTTCATGGCATCTCCGGCCTGCACGTCGTCGATCATGCCGGCATACTGGTTCATGCCCGGCAGCATCTTCATGATTCCGCCCAGCGGTCCCAGTTTCTGGATCTGCTCGAACTGCTTCAGCATGTCTTCCATCGTGAACTGGCCGTTCATCATTCTTTCGGCCATGCGTTCGGCTTCTTCCAGGTCCAGCTTTTCCTGCGCCTTTTCGACCAGGGAAACGACATCGCCCATACCGAGAATACGGTCGGCCATACGTTCCGGATGGAAGACACCCATGTCGTCGATCTTTTCGCCTTCACCGACGAACTTGACCGGAACACCGGTGATCTTGCGTACCGAGAGCACGCCGCCGCCGCGGGAATCGCCGTCGAACTTGGTCACGATCAGACCAGTCAGGGGCAGTGCCTCGCTGAAGGCCTGGGCAACGTTGACGATATCCTGACCGGTCATGGCATCGACCGTCAGAAGGATCTCGTCCGGATGCACATTGTCATTGATGACCTGAAGTTCCTCCATCAGTTCCTCATCGATATGCAGACGTCCGGCAGTATCGATGAAGACCGTGTCATAACCGTTTTGCTCAGCATAGATCATGCCTCTGCCGACGGTTTCCTTGGCGCTCTTTTCCGGGCCGAGAGTAAAGACGTCGACGCCGATTTCGCTGCCGAGTGTCTGCAGCTGTTCGATGGCAGCCGGACGGATGACGTCAGCCGCGATCATCAGAACCTTGCGGTTGTATTTTTCCTTGGCGATCTTGGCAATCTTGGCGGCCGAGGTCGTCTTACCTGTACCCTGCAGACCGACCAGCATGATCACCGTCATGCCGTCTTCCTTATAATGAATGCCGCCGTCCTCATCACCTAAAAGGGCAACGATCTGATCGTGGACGATCTTGACCAGCTGCTGGCCTGGTTCGACGGAGTTCAGGACATCCTCGCCCCTGGCCTTTTCCCGGATTTCCTCCAGGAACTGCTTGACGATCCGGTAGTTTACATCCGCTTCCAGAAGTGCCAGACGTACTTCCTTCAGCATATCTTCCATGTTCGCGTCAGTCAGTTTGCCTTTGCCGGCAACGTTGCGCATCGCATGGTTCAGTCTTTCGCTTAATGAATCAAATGCCATAGTTATATCCTCACCGGCATTATTCTACCACACTCTGCCCTTTTGCAAAGACGATATGAAAAGAAGCCTTGCGGCTTCCTTCGGGAGAAAATCAGCCTGCGTGGGGGACATAGCTGACTTTTTCGGCAAAAATCTCGCAGTTGTACCAGGTGCGGCCTTCGTTCTCATGCGGCACCGACTGCATACGGCCCTTGACAGCGACGATACTGCCGGGCTGGCAGGTCTCGGCGCATTCCTCGGCAATGCCGCGCCACAGTATGATGCGGAACACATCGGTGCCGAGACTTCCGTCCTCATTGCGGAACGGTCTGTCGGTTTCCAGCAGCAGGGCTGCCATGGAAGTGCCTTTGGAAGTCAGGGTGACTTCCGGCTTTTCCTTTACCCTGCCGACGAGTACACAGCTTGTTAACATTCTATTTCCTCCTGACATGTCTGATTCTGACAGAGAGAAAAGACAGTTACAAATCAGGAAAACTGTCCTCTTCCATACAAAAAGACAGATATCTCTATAGGTATCTGTCCCTGTCTTTCAGCATCGTCAAGTTTTTCAGCTGAGATGAAAAAATGCTTTCAGCTTCCTCCGGAGGGCGGCGGCCTTTCTTGCCTTGTTGACATCCCCTACCCATTTGCAGGATGTACCGCAGGAGGAACAGCTGCCGTTACACTCTTCGATCCCGTTCTTCAGCAGATAGCGGATATCCAGGATCACATCGTCGATCAGTTCGTGAACGTAGCAAAAGCCCTGGGGCAATTCATGGGCAGGGGCAGGAACATCCTCTCCCTTTCCGGTAACCAGCAGCAATGAACACAGCAGCATGATCATCAGCATCCTTTTATAATGATGGGTCATATGTGAATTTCACCTCATGGGGATGGCCCCACAA
>CACYXJ010000029.1 GCA_902778375.1 uncultured Erysipelotrichaceae bacterium | reverse complement strand
TACATCCTCCACTGGCCAGAGAGCATCCTGTGTATCTAGTTATATGTCCAATAGGTCCAATAATATCTAATAGATCCAATAATATCCAATAGATCCAATCATATATCCAACAGATCCAATAGTATATCCAATAGATCTAATAGTATATCCCATAGGTCAAACAATATCCAATAGATCTAATAATATGTCCAATAGATCCAATCATATATCCAGTAGATCCAATAATATATCCAGTAGATCTAATAATATATCCAGTAGATCCAATAATACATCCAATAGATCTAATAATATCCAATAGATCCAATCATATATCCAACAAATCCAATAATATATCCAATGAATCCAATAATATCCAATAGATCTAATTACAAGTCCGATACATTCATTTGCGATTCTGCAGGTAAAACTCACACAACCATTATGCCACAAAAATCCTTATTTTTCCGCAATTATCTTAAATAAATACAATGCTTTTTCAGACGTTTTCGTCCTTCTGTATCTTCCTTTCCCTCTCAGGAATCATATACAATACTTCGGTCCTGCACACGTCTGGCATGGTCATTGATATTCCATCTGCGGGCAATCGAAAAACTGTTGGGGAGAAGATCGATGAGACGGATCAGACCGTCAAAGAAACGGCGCCTGTCTTCAAATACCGTTTCCGAAAAGCGGATGATCTGCTCATTTGAAAGGCCATAACTCCGCAGTTCCAGGCACATGGCAATCACGGCATAAATCAGTTCGACATTCATCGTCGGATAAACATTATGTCCGGCAAACTCCGGCGAAGAAAGCATTCTGACCAGACGTGTCCGGTAGTTCCGTGTCTTTCCTGTTACGTCCGGAAAGCCTTCTTTGATCAATGCCCTTCGATATAGTTTCAGATACTTTTCGGCTGCTTTATCAGCATTCATATTGTTGACCTCTCTTTGTCAGAACAGTGTCCGTGTTACAACAGGGAATAAACCGGCAGGATCTTTTCACGCTTTAAAGACAATCCTGATGATCTTCATGCCAACAAGACTGTCGCAGAAGCGGATCATCAGTTTGTGGAACAGACCTACATTCTTGTATATATCCCGGTATCCGCGCATGTAACTTTTCGCACTTACAGATGCGAACCGGCTGCTCCATGTCTTCAGTTCTTCTTCGTTTTCCAAAGAAAAGAAAGCATCAACATCGGTGATTCCTGCTTCCTTCAGCCAGGTTTTCCGCATCAGTTTCGCACCATGTCTGTTGCAGGAATCAAAGACCAGTACCGCCCCGGGAAAACGTTCTGCCATCTGCCGCGTCGACTGCATCCATCCAGCTGTAATCATTCAGATCGCAGGCGATATTCGTCTCCCGTTCTTTGCCGGGCAGCAGTTCATCCCGGATTTTTATCACATCCGGCAGATCCAGATTGTATCCCCTGCACCGTCCGTTATCCGCCTTGGAAAAGGTATCATCCAGACCGCAGCCAAGATTGACGACAGCAGCTTCCGGATGTTCCCGCAGATAGTTTCTGACTTCACAGCAGAGATCATACTGCCGCTGTGCGACCTCAAGGGCGCCGAACAGTCCGGCAGGAGATTCCATCTTTTTCCTTTTTTCATCGAAATCATAATCCAGCAGGCTGCAGATGTTTTCTGCCTGGGGATCATAGAAAAGATCCGGAAAACGCTCGGAACAGACCAGCCGTCCGAAGAGCGGAATCACCAGCGTCTCCTGCACCGTGTTTTTCTCAATGTGATATTTCATAAACCAGTTCCCGTCCGTACAGATGCAGTAAAAAACTTTTTATCTGCCGAACAGTCCTTTCTTTACATATGGAGCAGAATCGACAGCCAGACAGTCATAGCCGGTTTCTTCGATGGCGGACTTCAGCGGTCCTGCATCTATCACTTCTTCGCTCAGGAAGGATGCTTCCTTTTTGCTGCGGGAAGCAGAAACCTTTTTTGCGGAAGGAACCGCCTTGCGAATCGCATCGCAGATATGCGCTTCGCACATGCCGCACATCATTCCTTCGATCTTCATCGTTGTTTTGAACATATCTTTACCCTCCCGGTACAAAAGTTATAAAAGCGTCTTTGGTATTAGTTATCACTAACCGCTGTTCAAAAAAAACAGGAATATTGAATCAGCTGTCTTCTGTGATAGCCACAGCACTCCTCCGCGAACTGATACAAGTCTATTGGTTAGTATATTCTAACCATGTTATACTGCAATTTCCCCGGAAGTCAAAGGAAAAATAATTGCGGCGGCCTTTCGTCAAAGCCGCCACAGAAATAACAACAATCATGTTTATTGATGACAGACAACCATCAGCCGGTATTGAAGCACCCACCGGATTCTCGGTTAGCGGGCTCTGTGATTGCCGCATCCCGGATGACACGTCTTTTTATATTTCCCTGACATAGAGACGGTCGATGCCGTTTCCGTAGTTAACAATATCCTTTACATAACGGTAACCGTATTTCTCATACAGACCGGTATGTTCACTCGGGATATATGTCCTGTCAAAACCGGCTTCCTTTGCATACCGGTTCGCAAAATCAATCAGTTTTCCGCTGATCCTTCTGCCGCGGTATTCTTCACTCACAAATACCGTCGAGATTCACGGAAAAATCTCCGGCAAGGGATAATAATCGGATTTCATAATTGTCGCCATTCCGACAATACGGTCATTGTCCAGCGCCGCAAACGGAGTTTCCCAATCCTCAAACTTCCATTCCCGGATTGTTTTTGCTGCATGGTCCTTTACTTCCAGCCAGGAACAGTTCTCAACAAAGTCCAGCAGCTTTTCTGCCAGTTCCGTTCCCTTTTCAACTTTCTGTATGACGATCATATTCCTTTACCTGTCTTTCCTCTGTTTTGAATGCAAGCCTATGATAATCCCGAGCGGATACGCCGTACAGTATCAAGCAGGTCTTCATGCACAAGATTCCGGGGTTCGAATCTGAATAATCTGCAGCAAAGCTGGAAGATGCTTGCCTGCAGCGCCATTACGAGAATCGTGCCGATGCCAAAAGGAGCACCGAGAATAATACCGGCAATCAGAACGATGATTTCCACACAGAATTTTACGATACCGATCGGAGTATTCGGAAATCTTTTGCCGACAATGATCATAAGCGTGTCGCGCGGACCGCAGCCAAGTTCCGGAATCATGTAAATGATGGTTGAGACTGAAAGGATGATCTGTCCTGCAAGCGTCAGAAGGATTCCGGATATGGTACCGGCGGCAAGGCCGGAGGAACGCAGAATCCGGATCCAGAAATCGGAGAAAATGGAAATAACAGCAATATTGAGAATCGTTCCCAGACCGATCTTCCCTTTCCCGAACAGATCGATCACAATCACGACGAGACCGATTATCAGATTTGTCATTCCGAATGTGATATGAAACGTATCAGCGACACCGATGTTTAAGGTATTCCAGGCATTGGTTCCGACCTCGCCGGCTATTACACCGCAGGCATTGCCCAGCCCGTACAGTGCGAGGCCGAAAACACAGATTGCTGTTCTTTTCAGATATTGCTTGAACACGGAAACCTCCTTGTACAGAAAGAACTGAACACCCGGACCTACAGCTTCCTGTTTTCCGGTACATCTGTTCAGTTCTTCTCTAACATCAATACTACAGTTTCGACGTGAACAGTCTGCGGGAACATGTCTACCGGCTGGATTTTTTCGACCGCAAAGCCGTTTTCCGAAAGGATCTTGACATCCCTGGCCAGTGTCGAAGGATCGCACGATACATACACTAGCCGTTTCGGAGCGATCTTTATGATCGCATCCAGAGTATCGCGGGAACAGCCCTTGCGCGGCGGATCGACGATTACCGCGTCTGCCCTGATCTTCGAGCGCAATACTGCCTGGGCACCGTGCGAAGCGTCCATGTTCAGAAATTCGATATTGTCCGCATTATTGATGCGGGCGTTGACTTTCGCGTCCTTAACCGCGTCAGCGACAATTTCGATACCATAGACTTTTTTCGCATGCTTTGCCGCAAGAATGCCGATCGTTCCGGTTCCACAGTAAAGATCGATGACCGTTTCCCTGCCTGAGAGACCGGCATATTCCAGCGCTTTGGCATAAAGCAGTTTTGTCGCATAGGGATTGATCTGGAAAAATGATCTGGCACTGATGCGGAAGCGGCAGTCCAGCAGTTCTTCCTCAATATACGGTTCGCCGTACAGCACATATTCCCTGCCGTCGAGAATGACATTGTCTTCCCGGCGGTTTTCGATTGCTGTCATGCTGCGGACTTCCGGAAAAGCCTCCACTGTCTTTTTCACCAGTTCCTCTTCTCTGGCAAAAGGATGGCGGCGGACAATGAGCACGACCATCACCTGGCCGCTGACATGAGCATGCTTGATCAGGACATGGCGGATATTGGCGGCACAGCCGAAACGGGCAAACTGTTCTTTCAGGAAAACGGTGATCCGGTTTGACAGTTCCGACTGCACATCGCAGGCATCGTAGTTGATGATGCGGTTGGTATGGTTCTGGTAGAAGCCCATTTCCACCTTTCCCTGATTGAACTGCACCGGCACCTGCACCTTGTTGCGGTAATGATAGTAAGGCTCGGTACGGATGATCGGCAGGATCTCCGGTTCCATTCCGGCATTGGTACGGAAACAGTTTCTGACCTTCTCTTCCTTGAAGAAACGCTGGGCATTGTCATTCATATGCTGCAGCTGGCAGCCGCCGCAGGGACGCGAAACGCTGCATCTTGGTTCCGTTCTGTCTTTGGACGGTCTGATCAGTCTGACGATCCGGCCGTAGCCGTAATTCTTCTTCACGGCAGTCATGCCGATTTCCGCTTCTTCACCGATCATCAGGCCTTTGACGAACACGACAAAACCGTCGGTGCGTACCACACCGGCGCCGTCTTCGGTATAGCCTGTACATTCAGCAATAAAAGTATCGTTCTTCTTCATAGACATTCAGAAAAAGGGGCGTGTGCCCCTTTTTGTTATTCTCCTTCGCCTTCCGAGCTTTCCTCTTCAGGTGCTTCTTCAGCCGGAGCTTCTTCGCCTTCGGTTTCTCCCTGAGCTTCTTCTTCCGCCTGTGCCTGGGCCTCTGCTTCGGCAGCTGCCCTTGCGGCTTCTTCTTCCGCCAGACGCTGAGCTGTTTCATCCCGCAGTTGCTGTGCCAGTTCGGCATCGAGCGGCTCGGAAACGACCTGGGAACGCGGACTGGACATGGAAGAAGTTTTGGACTTGATCACATAGACGAAACCGTCATCATCCGTTTCTTCCGATTTCTGATGGTTATATACATGTACTTCGACATCATACATCTTCTTGCCGTCAGCCTGGGTAAAGTAGACAGACGGATCCAGAACGCTCGTAATCACATCATAGATTTCATCTGCCTTGTCTTCTGCGTCTTCGTCATCAGCATCATCGGCGATATCCGCATAAACGCGCAGGGTCGCTGTCGGCATTTCCACCCGGTAAGCTTCCACGCCTTCCAGAGCAGCCACACCGTTTTCGATAGCTGTCATCTGATCCTTGGTGATAGCCGGATCCAGGTCGCCGTCATAGCGGTTGCCAAGGACCGGTTTGCCGGTATCCTGCTGTGAGGAGTACAGGATCCATCCCAGAACCGCCGGCGGTGTCACCAGCAGAATCAGGCAGATCCAGAACAGAAAGCCGGTAAAATGTCCTGTTCTCTTTTTTCTCGCAGACCTTTTTTTGGTCTGGGTTGTTTTCGTATTTGCCATAGAATAATCTCCGCTTACTATTTTAAACTCTTTTGTCTTTCAAAGCCAGTATTTCAGAATCGCGGAACCGCTGTAATGCTCCGCTACCTGCTGAGTATACCTCATCCTTGCTCAGTTGACAAACAGTTCCATGAATTCGTCTTCGGAAATCAGCGGAATCCCGAGGGATCTTGCCTTCGTATTCTTCGAAGAGGATGACTGCGGGTCGTTGTTGATCAGATAGTCAGTGGACTTCGATACCGAACCGGTGACCTTTCCGCCCTGCGACTCGATATAGGCTTTCAGGGCATTGCGGTTGGGATAGTGATGTACATCCCCGGTCACGACAAAGGTCAGTCCTTCGCAGCGGTTTCCCGAAGCCCTGGTCTCTGTCGCTTCAACTTTGATCATGGACAGAAGATCCTGCAGATCGTCAAGATTGGCATCATCTTTGATCCATCTGAAAAAAGCGTTCGACTTTTCCGGACCGATACCATCGATTGCCGAAAATACAGAGGGATCGTCGCTTTCCCTGGCAATCGTGATCAGTTCCGGCAGCGGATGACTGCCAAGCAGTTTCTTCGCGACATCGCCGCCGATCAGCGGGATGTTCAGGGCAAACAGCAGTTTCTGGTCGGTAACATTGGCTGCTTTCTCCAGGGATGCCACCAGATTGGCTGCGGACTTCTCACCGAAGCCATCCAGTCCGGCGATTTCACCGGCATGATCCTTCAGACGGAAAATGTCGCCGTAGCGGCTGATCCATCCTTCGCTGATAAAACGGGCCAGAGTTGCTTCGGAGATTCCGTCGATATCCATTCCCGCCTTCGAGACAAAACGGGTGAATTTCTTCAATTGCTTCGCGGCACAGCCGGGATTTGTGCACCTTAATGTCTTCGTGCCGGAAACTTCACTGGTTCTGATTTCTGTCGGCTGTCCGCATACCGGACAGACCTGCGGAATCGAAAGTGTTCCTGCTGTTTCGATCACACGAATCACTTTCGGAATGATCTTGTTGGCTTTGATGACAGCGATCTTCGTTCCGCTTTCACCGATGCCGAGACGCTCGCATTCAGAAATGTTGCAAAGAGAGGCTCGCTTGACCGTCGTACCTTCCAGTTCCACCGGGTCGAATACCGCCACCGGTGTGATCGTCGAAGCGGCACAGGACCATTCAATATGCTGCAGCACGGTATCAGCGGATTCATCCGCCCATTTGAAGGCATATCCGGCCCGGGTCGCATGATGGCCTGTCACCGATCCGGAAGCGGCGTAGACCGTATCGTCATAGCAGATGACAAGACCGTCCACCGGATAGGGATTGATTCCATCCGTTACCTTCTTCGTCCAGATATCGATCTCATTCTGTACGGATGCAAGATCGGGATTCTCCAGCGCTGTCCGTTCGACACAGACAAATCCGAGTTCTTCCAGGAAATCCATCTGGTCTCCCCATGAGGGAATTTCCCGGTCGCTGTGCACGAGGGTAAACGGCAGCCAGTGGATTTCTCTTTTTCTGACTTCATTGACATCCTTGAGGCTCAGCGAACCGGATGCCAGGTTGCGGGGATTGGCATAATCCTCGCCGGATTCCATGCGGAACTTTTCGAAATCTTCATAGGAAATGACCGCTTCACCGCGGATCACCAGATGATCCTTGTAATCAATGCGCTGGGGAATGCCCTGAATGGCTTCGGCAAGATGGGTGATATTGGTTCCGATGTGGCCGTCGCCGCGGGTCACGACCTTGCGCAGGCGGCCTCCGTCATAGGTGGCGACAAGCGTCAGTCCGTCCAGTTTCCATGAGATCCAGATCTTTCTGCCTTCCGCCCATTTCACCAGATCCTCGGCCTTCTTTGTCTTCGCAAGGGACAGAGCCGCGTATTCGTGCGGTTCCTTGGCACCGGCAATCCGGTCGGCGGATACATTCATTGTCGGAGAATCTTCCAGGACAGTCCCGGTTTCTTCCTCCAGTTTCTTCAGTTCATCAAAAAGGGCATCCCATTCATAGTCCGTCATGAGTTCGCCGCGGCCGTTGTAATAGGCATCAGCCGCTTCGTTCAGACGGTCCACCATCTGCCGCATCTGATGCAGTCTGTCTTCTGTCATATCTCTTTTCTCCTGCTTAGTTTTTATGCTTCAGGGACGGATGTCCGCTGGCGATTTTCTTCACACCATGGGGATACGGGAACGCGATCTCGGCAATGCCGTTGACACACTTGATGACAACGCCTTCACCGAATTTGGAATGGGTCACCATCTCCCCTTTCTTCAGCTGCGGCACGGCTGTCTTCGACAGTTTGTCGGCAAAGGGGGCAGATGAAGTGTCAAACAGCACGGACGAGAGACGGCTCTCCTGCTTCTTCTGCATTGTGCCGGTGCCGGTATGTTCGATGCAGGCCGGATCGATTTCGCTGATAAAGCGGGACACGGTACGGCTGCGCTGCAGGATATAGGAATAGCCGCCGGCTTCGCACAGATACAGTTTGTTGCGGGCTCTGGTAAATGCGACATAGGCAAGACGCCTTTCTTCCTCAACACCGCGGCTGCCTTCCGACATTGCCCGTTCATTCGGAAAAATGCCGTCGTTCATGTCAGTCACAAAGACCGTGTCGAATTCCAGGCCTTTGGCTGCGTGAACGGTCATCAGCTGCAGGTAGTCGCTGTCATCTGTCTCTTCCCGGTCGCCATAGAGGGCTACTGTCTGCAGATACTCGTCGAGGCCCCCTTCGGGATCTTCCTCGCAGTATTCCTTGAGGTCGCCGATCAGTTCCCGGACGTTCTCAAGTCTGTCCTGTTCGCCGGCATCCTCAAGCATTTTCCGGTAGCCGCTTTCTTCGATGATCGTTTCAAACAGCCGCCAGTATTCCATTTCCCGCTTGGCTGCGATATCGCGCCATCTTTCGACCAGGGCAGTAAATCTGTCAAGTGTCGTTTTTGTCCTGCCGGAGAACAGATCGTTGTCCAGCAATACCTCATACATCGAGATACCTTCTTCCCTTGCCCTGTCGGCAATCGTTTCCACGGTCTTGTTTCCGATGCCGCGCTTGGGCGTGTTGATGACTCTCTGCAGGGCAAGATCATCGGCGGAAGCAATCATCCGCAGATAGCACAAAGCGTCCTTGACTTCCCGGCGCTCGTAGAACCGGATGCCGCCGTAGATGATATAAGGAATTCTTTCATTCAGCATCGCTTTTTCAAGTGTGCGGGAAAGATAATTGGAGCGGTAAAGCACAGCCATGTCGAGATATCTTTTTCCCTTGCGGTGCAGCTCGCTGATCTTCGAAGCCACCCAGGCAGCCTCATATTCATCGGAAGCACAGGAAAAATGCGTGATCTTCGCATCGCCGCTGCGGTTGGTATACAGATCCTTCTTCATACGGTTGCGGTTGTTGGCGATAACCGAGTTGGCACCGTTCAGAATCATGCTGGTGGAACGATAGTTTTCGTTGAGGATGATGGTTTCCGCATCCGGATAGTCGCGGGTGAAATTCATGATGATATTGACATCGGCACCGCGCCAGGTATAGATCGTCTGGTCGGGATCGCCGACGACATACAGCATGCTGTCGCTGCCGGCAAGCTGGCGGATCAGCTCATACTGCAAAGCATCGATATCCTGGAACTCGTCGACCAGCACACAGCGGAAGCGTCCCTGCCATTTTTCCAGAACATGGGGAAAACGCCGGAACATCCTGACCGTCCAGAGAATCAGGTCATCGAAATCCAGGGCTGTCAGATTCTTCTGCCGGTTGACATAGTATTCATATACCTTCGCCCGGCTGCGGTCGGCGGAATAATTTCCTGCCAGTTCATATGCCTTCTCGACGGAAATATCCGCGGCCTTGTTGTTGGAAATATAGTCGATCATACTGCCGTAAGGCCAGCTGGTGGTATCCATGCCAAACTGCTTGTAGGCTTCCTTGAGAACTGCCTTCTGGTCATCGGCATCCATGATCGTGTAGTTTTTCGGATATCCCATCACTTCGATATCCTCTCTCAGAATCCTGACGCAGAGGGAATGGATGGTGCTGACCCACGGGGAATATGTTTCGTCTCCCAGCATGCGCCTGATTCTTTCCTTCATTTCGTTGGCCGCCTTGTTGGTAAAGGTAATGGCCAGAATGCGGCTGGCATACATGCCGCAGTCTTCGATGAGGTGGACGATACGCATCGTCAGCACTCTCGTCTTGCCGGATCCGGCGCCGGCAATCACCCGTATATATCTGGCATCGGAAAGAACTGCGTCTTTCTGATTTTCATTCAATAAAGATACATCTAACATGTTTCTGCTCCGTTTTAACTGCCCTACTATCATATCATGATTCGCTGTACATTCACTGTCCCCAATCATGTATAATAACCGTATGTTACGGATATCAGATCAATGGAAAGACTACGCCCTGCTCGATGCAGGAAACGGCGAAAAACTCGAACAATGGAAGGGCATCGTACTGCGCCGGCCCGACCCGCAGGCAATCTGGCCTGCCGATACGGATATGAAGGACTGGCAGAAAGCCGATGCTGTATATCACCGCTCCAGTAAAGGTGGCGGCAGCTGGGAATATCGAAGAAAACTGCCCGAATCGTGGAATATTTCCTACCGGGAGCTGACCTTCAAGGTCTCCCCGACCGGTTTCAAGCATACCGGTCTTTTCCCCGAACAGGCGGTCAACTGGGACTGGATGGACAGTCTCATCCGCGGCTGCGAGGATGAAGAAATCCGGGTACTGAACCTGTTTGCCTATACCGGCGGCGCGACCATGGCATGCGCGGCGGCAGGTGCTGCCGAAGTCGTGCATGTGGACGCTTCCAAAGGCATGGTGCAGTGGGCCAAGGAAAACCGCGATCTTTCGCATCTTGAGGACAGAAAGATCCGCTTTATTGTCGACGACTGCCTCAAGTTCGTGGAACGGGAAAAAAGAAGAGGCCGTACCTATCACGGTATCCTGATGGACCCGCCTTCCTATGGCCGGGGACCGAACGGCGAAATGTGGAAGTTCGAAAAGGAAATTGTCGGACTCATCGATGCCTGTCTCGGCATTCTCGATGAACATGCCCTCTTCTTCCTGATCAACAGCTACACCACCGGATTTTCCTCGATCGTTCTCGACGACCTGATGAAGACGATGATCCTCAGCGAGCATCCGGAAGGAACCGTCGAAACCGGCGAAGTCGCCCTGCCGGTACAGAACCGGGATCTGCTGCTGCCCTGCGGCATTTACGGAAGATGGCAGAGGAAATAATGAACGTACTGTACGAAGACAATCATCTTTTATGTGTCGAAAAACCTGCGAACACACCTGTCTGCGAAGATGAAAGCAGGGATTATGACCTGCTCTCCATGGCGAAAGACTATATCAAGGAGAAATACAACAAGCCGGGCAATGTCTGGCTCGGACTGGTGCACCGTCTCGACCGGCCGGTCGGCGGCGTTGTCGTTTTTGCCAGAACTTCCAAGGCTGCCTCGCGGCTTTCCGAAAGTGTGCGCACCCATAAACTGGGTAAGGAATACTACGCCATCCTGGACGGTGTCATGGATCAGCCGGAAGGAACGCTGACCGACTATCTGAAAAAGAACCCAAAGACCAACATGACTTCTGTATGCAATGCTTCGGAAGGCAAAAAGAGCACGCTACACTATCAGGTCATTGCCGTGCGCAGTCACCGCACGCTTGTCAGAATCAGACTGGAAACCGGACGTTCGCATCAGATCCGGGTACAGTTTGCCAGCCGGAACCTGCCGCTGGTAAACGATCAGCGCTATCATCCCCATCCTTCACGGGGACCGATCGCCCTGTATGCCTGCCGGCTCATGATTCCCCACCCGGTGAAAGATGAAGTGATCAATGTATATCATGCCCCGCCGGCCTGTGACCCGTGGCTGATGTTTGAGGACTGTTATGACAGCGAATAAAGACAGTAAAACGAAAAAGAAAAAACCGAAGCGCCGCGTCCGCTGGTGGCTGCTTGCCATCATCGGTCTGGTGATTGCCGGCATTGTCTATCTTGCGACCATGCCGTACCGCAATGACAACCGGAAACTGGAACAACTCGGTTATGATAAGGAAGCGATTGCCCTGATCCGGGAGAAGGAACTTCTCCAGGTCATTCTCGACAATGAGTATTATTCCAAGTACCTGGCAGCAGCGATCAAGGACGGCAGTCTCCGCAAGGATTATATAGCGCTGTATGCCGTGATTCCCGACCGCCGGCCGGATTCAGTCGACTTCCTGCTGTACCGCCGTCTGGAAGATGCCGGCTATGAGGAAGACCAGCTTCTGAATCTGTTCGCAGCATTGAAGCAGGAAGAGATGACCCCTCTGCTGGTGTATGACTACCAGTGGGATGAACAGGGTTATATCAGCGATGTCGTCAACAACCGTGACAGCGGTCACTTCGACATCAGCGGCGATTATCGTCAGATGTTCAAGATTACGGAAAAAGCACCCGATCCGGATTCCTTCCAGGTGCTTGTCAGCCGGCACTATTATCTGGATGAAAGATATGCACCCAAAGACCTGAAGGATATCTCCGACCAGTTCTCTGTCGGCGGTACAGTTCTCAGGGAAGAAGCAGGACTCTTCGCAACTAAAATGATCGAAGCTGCCCAGAGCGGCGGCGCTTATTTCTACATCAGTGATTCCTATTGGAACTATACCGATCTGGACGAAATGAACGGCCGCTACCTCAGCTATCTTTCCGAAGATGATTTCGATGCCATGTATGCCCGTGCCGGATTTAACGAACACCAGACCGGGCTGGCGCTGAACATGGCTGCCACCTACGAAGATGAAGAGGATTTCCGCAAGACCGATGCCTACCGCTGGCTGAAAGACAATGCGGCATCCTTCGGCTTTATCGAACGCTTCCCCGAAAACAAGGAAATGATCACCGGCCGCCAGGCGGAACCGGATCACTGGCGCTATGTCGGCAGAGACATCGCCATGGCATTGAAGAATTCGAAACTGACCTTCGATGAATTCTACTGTCTCTATCTGAAAGACTGGGAGGATCCGGAACTGGTTCCTTCTGAAAGTATTCTCAATCAGATCGACTGGTATATGATGACGGACTGAAAAGTCCGTCTTTTTTATCATCATCAAAAAAGACGGAATTCATTATTCCGTCTCAGTGTCACTGCTTCTCTCCATGAAAGCCAGAATTTCTTCACGGTGTGCTTCCATGTCATCATAGCCGAGCTGATACAGTTCCTTGCATTTATCCTCATCGCCCTTCCAGCGGCTGACCTTGATGGTCTTTGACGGACACATCAGGATCGCTTTCTTTTCATCTGCCAGAGAGCGGACGAGATCCATCTGATGATTGTAGTTCAGATGGCGGACATGGTAATCCTTCGCCGCCTGTGGACATTCGCTGTAGTCCATTTTCATCATGATTTCAACCAGAGGCGCTGCCGGTTTACGGACATAGTCGCGCGGCTTGGTGGTGATGACCATGAACTTCGTGCATCCTTTTTCAATGGCCCTTTCGATCGGAACCATTTTGGTAATGCCGCCATCCAGCAGTCTTCTGCCCTTGTATTCGACAACCGCCGAAGCAATCGGCAGAGCGCAGGTGGCGCGCAGCAGATCCAGGTCGTCATCGAGTTCCTCAGGACCGAACCAGCAGGTCTCACCCTTGCCGAGATCATAGGCACCGACTTCCATTTCCGGCATTGCTTCCCGGATCGGCGCCATGGTCAGTCCTTCCTTTTCCTTCAGGCATTTGCTGAAGATATATTTATAGGCGACATAATGGCCTTCCTTGAGGAGTGCCTGGATACCGACACATTCCGGGCCTGCCGCGTATTTGGTCGACATGTTGACAGCCGCCTTCATGTTGTCCGCCAGGAAACACGCCAGATAGACGGCGCCGGACGAAATACCGACACTGTAGTCAAAGGAAATATGATTGTCTTTCAGCCAGGACAGAGCCCCGACTGTGTAAGCACCGCGGACACCGCCGCCTTCCAGAACAAGTCCGATTTTCTCCATATTCTTGTTACCTCATTCAGTATTGTATCAGATGAGAGGGATAAAGACGCTCAGCAATGCCTGCATCATGCGGACAACGACATTGGTTTCCTTCATCTCCTCAATTGTCATTTCATGTGACACTTCCAGTGCCTTTTCGAAGTCTTCCCGGATCCTGATGATTTCCGGTGTATTGTGCAGCAGCACACCGTTTTCGAAATGCAGGAAATAACTGCGGTAATCGGTATTGGCGCTGCCGATGATCGCCATCCTGTCATCGCTGACAAAGTTCTTTGTGTGGTTGAATCCCGGTGTGTATTCATAGATCCTGACACCGCCTTCCAGTAGTTGCAGGTAGTGCGACCTGGTAATCATGAAGACCAGTTTCTTATCGGCGATATGCGGGGTCAGAATTCTGACATCGACGCCGTTCCTGGCAGCCAGCGTCAGTTCGTTCTTCATCGCTTCGGTCAGGATCAGATACGGCGTGTCGATATAGATATACCGGTTGGCATGGGCGATCATGTTCAGATGCATGTTCATGGCGACCGGTTCGGAATCGGTCGGCGTATCGGAATACGGCTGGTACCAGCCGCCGTCACTCACCTTGTCGCAAGGCAGATGATAATGTTCGTAATCCACCGGATTGTCATCGCCGCGCACATATGTCAGCATGCCCATGAACATGACTGTCATCGACCATACAGCTTCCCCTCTCAGCATCAGGGCGCTGTCCTTCCATTTGCCGAAACGCTCCTCGCGGCCTACATATTCATCCGCCAGATTGACGCCGCCGGTAAAGGCGACCCGGTTGTCGATGATCGTCAGTTTGCGGTGGGAACGGTTGTTCATGCGGAAGATCAGTGCCGGTCGGACATGATTGAAGCGGTAGGCTTCGATTCCGAAAGAACGCAGGGTACGGTCATAATGCCACGGCAGCGTGATACTGCCGAAATCGTCATAGATGATTTTGACCTCGACTCCGGCTTTCGCCTTTTCCTTCAGTATTTCCAGCACTTCGTCCCAGAAGGAGCCTTCGTCGATGATGAAGAATTCCATGAAGATATAATGTTCGGCTTTCTTCAGTTCCTCAAGATAGACATGACTCCACTCCTCGCCGCTGCTGAAATATCTGCATTCGGTATTCTGAAACACCGGGAAACCGCTGTGCATTGCATAACGGAATACATGGGCGCTTTCCTCGTCCACCGGCAGAATGGATTCATCCGGTATCAGGAGTCCTTCCATTTTCTGGGAGGCACGGATCGTTCCGTTGCTGAGCTTTTTCGGCATTTTACGGTTGGCCGCCATCGCATACAGCGGCACCCCGACAACCGGCAAAGCCAGTACAAGAATGATCCAGGCAATCTTATATGACGGATCGGTCTGTGAATTGACGACCATGATCGTAATCAGAAACGATGCCGCGGTCACGACCGGCATGATGCGGTAGGCGATCGTCACACGGTAAAGAAGCGCTGCCACTGCCGCGAACTGCAGCAGGAACAGCGGTCCGATCAACATCATTCGTCCGGTCAGTATTTTGATAAGTCTGCGCATAGAGGTATTATACCAAACGTTATTATTTCAGTGAAAATTTATAAATATTCTTGTTCTTTTCGCCCCGCTTGTACAGCCAGTGCCACTGCGGCACATCGATGTTTTCCACAAAGACGCCGCCGAGGTTTTCCAGGGTCCGCCGTGAGGCTTCATTTTCCGGCGAACAGGTCAGCAGCAGTTCGTCCATGCCGTATTCCTCACGGGCAACCGCAAAAAGGATCCGGCAGGCATAGTAGGCATAGCGGTGGCCGCGGTATGGTTCATACACACGGTAGCCAACCTGACCGGCATAGTACAGTTCCTCGTCCATTCCCAGCCGCAGGTCGCACTCCCCGACTTTTCTGTCGGTGCCATGTTCATAGATACCGTAGATCACGGAAGGTATATAGTTGTTGAAGGCGTTGGCGGAGCGGGTGAATTCCTGTTTCAGATCAACAGGATCTCCTTCATACCGTTTTCTGCCAAACCAGTCACGCAGTTTCTTCATAATCTTATCTGTTTAACAGATATATTCTAACGCAAAGCATCCGTCTCTGATATGTCCTGATAATGAAAAATCAATTCCGGACACAAACGCGAGGTCGGATAAAAAAACGAGTCTTCAAAAAGAAAAAGGATAAACCCTATGTTTGTTTACATGGTTTACCCTGTGATTAATTTCGTTTCCTTTTTGTTATGAATGATTCGAAGGACTTTTGCCGCTTGCGGCAGCATCAGCTGCTCCCGTCGTATAGATATCAGCATAGAAAGTACGGCCATCTCTATGAACATAGATATCGTATGGACCTGACTCATCAATATAAACACCAAGCACATGACCGCCATATAACATTATATTTGTATACCAGTCTTCGGGAAGATTCCATACTAGTGTTGGCCCATCAAAATGAAGTGTATAACCTTGTTTGCTTTGAACTGTCTCTTGATCCTCTTCATAACCATCTCCGGTTCCCCAAGAAAATATAATTCCCGTTGTTGGTACACCATAGGCAAGATCAATGTAATTGGAATTTACACTTCGAACATCAACAGTACATGCTGCAACATACTGATTGGAAGCGAATTCTTCTATTACTACTTCAGGTGTTATCCATTTTTCCATAAGCTGTAGCTCCTGCACAAAGTAAAGAAAAAAAAAACTATTCACGAAACTCAAAAACCTCATCTAAAAACAGCATTTCTGTCATTTGTGTAGAGCCATTATACATTCCTGCATGCAATCGTGCAAGAATGTATATTTCTCCCATAAACTTAGAGGTGCAGAAAACAAATTCGAATTTATGTAAATTCAAACATTGGTATTATTTTAATAGTTACAGTATTATATCTATCAATGATACTGTCACGAAGTATAATACCGGATAGCATATTATATACATGCAGGTCAGTCATTTCAGAGGAGTATTATGGCATTCAGGAAATACAACACAAAACAGAAAGCAGATGCTGCCATTGCATCTGAGATGCATGATTTCTCATTTTGTCTGCGTTCAGGCATAGTATTGCCGGCTGCTGCGGAGCTTCTGATATGAAACGGTATTACAAAATCGGAGATTTCCGTTTTGCTGTTGAATCGGAACAGGAACTGCAGGTACCTGCACATTTCTCCCTGTTTGAAACAGATGATCATAACGCTGAAACAATCTGTGAAATACAAATGACTGACAAGCTGCCGGAAATATCCGGGACGATTGTCCATCGTACGGATGACGTGATTATCAGCGAAGAGAACGGCCTGGAAAGCAGATACCTATCACTGCCCGGAGACGATCATCCATATGCTGTTTACAGGGAACTGGAAAACGGCAATATCCGTATTTATCTTGGCGCTTCCGGTGCTGATGAAATTATGAAGTATGACACAACATTCACTTCATTGTTTGCACTGGAAAAAAGAATGTGGGAGAAGGACTGTCTGATCCTGCACAGCTGTTCTGTGACATACGGTGCTGATGAGACAATTCTCTTCTCCGCACCTTCAGGGACGGGCAAGAGCACCCAGGGTGAACAATGGAAAATCTACCGTGGCAGCAGAGTCGTCAATGGCGATAAGAATCTGTTAACCAGAAAAAACGGAATCTGGTATATTCAGGGATGGCCGGTATGCGGTTCATCAGAAATCTGCCACAACGAAGAGCACCGGCTCAGGGCAATTATCATGCTGGAACAGGCAGCGGAAGATTGCATAACGAAACTGGAAGGCATGAAAGCCTATTCCAAAGTATATCCGGAAATCACCTGCAACAGGTGGAACCGCACCAGACTGATCCGTACGATGGATCTGATCGAATCCCTTATCAGTGAAGTACCTGTTTACTTGCTGCAATGTACTATCAGCGAACATGCGGTCGACATCCTTGACCGGGAGTTATCAGCAAGGGAGTAAGAAAATGGACGAAGAAAAGAAAACAATCGAAATTACCGAAAACACCAGGCTCAAAGCCAATCCGGATTATATATTGAGGCAAATCGGGGACGAATGCATTCTTGTACCGGTCGGCGAAGCCACCCCGTTTGAAAACAGTATGCTTACACTCAACGAAACCGCAGCATTCATGTGGAAAATGTTCATGGAAGGCAGCACACCCAGGGAAGTGCTTGAAGCAGCCATGGCAGAATATGAATCCGACGAAGAGGACAAAGCAGATATCATCAAAGGTGTCTATTCATATATCATGCAGAGCCTGCAGCTGGGCCTGCTTCTGCCTGAGGAAAACAATTGATGGATGAATTTCTGAAATATGCGGATACTGCGGAACGGATGCTCTTCCGACGTGCTTCCGCAGGAAGAATACCGGTCAACGGCAGTATCGAAGTTTCACCGTTATGCAATATGGACTGCGATATGTGTTTCGTGCGCCTTTCCCCTTCCGAGATGCAATCAAAAGGACATCTGAGAACTGCCAAAGAATGGCTTTCGATCGCCCGGCAGATGAAGGATGCAGGTGTTCTGTTTCTTCTGCTGACTGGCGGGGAACCGCTTTTATATCCTGATCTGAAGGAACTGTATCTTGGTCTGAAAAAACTGGGAATGATCATAACGATCAATACCAATGCCACTCTCCTGGATGAAGAATGGGCACAGTTCTTCGCAAAAAACAAACCGCGCCGGATCAATGTGACACTATATGGTGCAGACGATACGGCATACAGCCGGCTTTGTCACCATCCGGGCGGCTATGAAAAAACCATTCAGGCAATCGATCTGCTGAAACAATATGATATACCTTTCCGCTTGAGCTACAGTCTGACCAGAGCCAACGCAGAAGATCTGATACCATTTATGGATTATGCCGAACAGATGGAACTCTATTACGAAATCGATCCGTACATGATTCCCGCCACCAGGGAAAGAAACCGGACATATCAATTCGATTCCCGCCTGGAACCGGAGGAAGCCGCACGATATGCTCACGAAATACACCGGAGAAAATGCGCTGAACACGGAACATTTACGGCATACTGTCAGAATGCAATTGACAATATAGACAAGGCACAGCAGTATGCTGCTGAGCATCCGGAAATGAAAAAGCCGCAGCGCTCAGGCTGCCTGGCAGGCTTATGTTCTTTCTCTGTCAACTGGCAGGGCGAACTGAGACCGTGTGTCATTCTTACAAAGCCGGGGGTGAATCTGTTTGAAAACACTTCGTTCACAGAAGCCTGGCAGACCATCATGGATGGTATGGATACTCTGCTCATGAATGAAGACTGTACAGTCTGTCCGCGCCGTTCGATCTGTGACAACTGTCCGGCATCCGCATTGTATGAGACAGGTGAATACAGCGGCAAGCCAGATTATCTTTGCCGGTATACAGCAGAACTGGAAAGGCTGATGCGGCTGGAAATCCAGCAGTCTGAGAATGACTCTCTGAAGCAGAGCAGTCAATAAAAACAATCATGTGCGTTCCGGATACTGCCGGACACACTTTCAAAAAGACAGAAAAAGGGTAAACCCTGTGTTTGTTATATGGTTTGCCCTTTTTTCCTGTAATTGTTTTTATAACCAAAAAAAGCGGCTGTTCAGTCAACAGTCGCTTCAATGATTTCGCGGTAATAACCCTGCAGTTCCTTTTTCTGTTCATCATCCAGCTGCTTGTCCTTGATCGTTCCTTCAAAGCTGTCGACCAGGGAAACGTGAGCGCCGGTGATCTTTCCTTCCTTGACGCCGATGACTTCCGGGACATAGAAGACCGGACCTTCACCTTCGACGACCATGAATGTTTCCTCGATATAGGATACCAGTTTATTGACGATTTCAGCCGAAGGCATCGGATATGTTGCCGTATTGATATAGTAGATCGGAATGCCGTATTCCAGGGCGACCTTATTCAGTTCCGGAACTGCCCGGTTGCACCAGTAACAGTCGTCCTTGCCGTAATAAAGAATGCCGGAGCCGCCTTCCGAAAAGAAGCGGATCGATTCTTCCAGCGTGATCTCGCGGAATTCCACTGTTTCGCCGCTCAGATACTGGTATCCGGACATATCGGCAACTTCATAACTGATCTCAACCGGATTCGTGATCGTCGCAGCCGGCTCTGCGGGAGCTTTACAGCCGGCGCACAGGAAAACAGCCAGCATCGTGGATAACAGCAGTTTCTGTTTCTTTGTTTTTGTCATGCTAAAAAGTATAGCACTTCTGCCCTGTTCAGTCTAACTTCTTTATTTCTGCCTGCTTGTAGAAGGAGTCGATCTTGCCGCGGGTCGCAAGACCTCTTGAATAGGCAGTAGCGGCACCGCAGGAGACAGCGAACTTGAAACTGTCGAGAACATCGCGGGTACGCAGGTAGTCCATCAGGAAGCCTGCTACCAGGGAGTCACCGGTACCGACGGTATTGACAAACTTGTCATGATCCATGACTTCGCCTTCATAGACGCCTTCGTCATAAACCAGGACTGCCTGGGAACCGCCGATCAGCACCAGAACGTGTCTGGCACCTGCTTCATGGATTTCCTTGGCAGCAGCGACAATCTGCTTCTTGGATTTCAGTTCCCGGTCAACAAGCAGGGCAAGATCATCGTCAGTCATCTTGACCATGAACGGTTTTGCCGGCAGGACCTGGCGCATGATGTTCGTGTTGGTGTCAACCACGACCTTGACGCCGGCTTCGATTGCCTTCTTCAGCATGTCCGCAGTTTCATCTTCCAGATATTCCGGTGTGATGCCGGCCAGGACAAAGTAGTCCGTGTCGCCGAGCCGTTCCACCTTTTCCCTGAGGTTCTTCATATCGGCATCGGTAATGTACGGTCCGGTCGCGTTCAGATTGGTATGAACATCGGCATGGCATTTGACATTGATGCGGGTATGGCCGTCGATATAGGTGAAATACGGACGGATCTCCTGGTACTTCGCCAGCAGGGAAATGTAGAAGTCTTTTGTGAAACCGCCGACAAAGCCGAAAGCCCGGGTCGGGATTCCGAGGTTGTTCAGGACGATCGAAACGTTGATGCCCTTGCCGCCGGCTTCATAGAATTCAAGATTGGAACGGTTCGGTTTTCCTCTCTGCAGCGGACCGTCCACTTCCATGTAGTAGTCCAGGGAAGGATTCATTGTGCATGTGGAAATCATAATTATTACCTCTCGCTAGTTTTATTTATGATACCGAGTATGACATTGACTGCCATATCCAGTTCTTCACTGACCAGATATTCGTAGCGGCCGTGGAAGTTTCCGCCGCCGCAGCCGAGATTCGGACACGGCAGGCCGCGGAACGACAGCTGGGCTCCGTCCGTGCCGCCTCTGACCGGTTCGCTGACAACGTTCAGTCCCAGACCTTCCATCACCTCTCTGGCAATGGCCGTGACTTGCGGATACTGACGCAGGACTTCAATCATGTTGCGGTAGGAATCGCGGAAGGTCACAGTGCAGGTCCCTTCGCCGTACTGACGGTTGACCAGGTCGGCGGCACTGCGCATCAGGTCCTTCATCGCCTCCAGTTTATCAGCATCATGATCGCGGAGGATGTAAGTTAATTCAGCCTTGTCGCAGTCCCCCTTCATGCCGTGCAGATGGATGAAACCGTCCCTGCCGTCTGTATGTTCCGGCACCATATGCTGGGGCAGATGCTGTTCATATTCCGTCGCAACCCGGGAAGCGTTGATCATTCTGTCCTTGGCTTCGCCCGGATGGATCGAAAAACCGGTAAAGGTAACGACAGCGGAAGCGGCATTGAAGGTTTCATCCGCCAGTTCCCTGACCGATCCGCCGTCCATGGTATAGGCGAAATCAGCGCCGAACTTTTCAATATCGAAATATTTCGTTCCGTTGCCGATTTCCTCATCGGGTGTAAAGCCGACCGCAACCGGACCATGCTTGATTTCCGGATGTGCAATCAGGTATTCCATCGCTTCCATGATGGCGGCAATACCGGCTTTGTCATCGCCGCCGAGCAGTGTGTTTCCGTCGGTGACGATCAGACGCTTGCCCTTCAGCTGACGCATCCAGGGGAAGTCGTCCATCTTCAGTGTGACCTCCGGATTCAGCGGGATGTCATTGCCGTCGAAGCATTCGATGATACGGGGATTTACATTCGTTCCGCTGTAATCTGGTGCGGTATCCATATGGGCGATAAAACCGACTGTCTTCGTTTCGTAATCGAGATTGGAAGGCAGTTTGGCATATACATAGCAATGCTCATCCAGACTGACATCCTGCATGCCCATTTCTGTCAGTTCCTTTTCCAGCAGTCTTGCCAGATCGAACTGTTTTGCGGAAGAAGGTGTCGCATCTTCATTGGCCGGATCGGACTGGGTGTCGATCCGGCAGTAGCGAATCAGTTTTTCTTCAGTTTTCATCTGTATCGCCCCTTTCTGTTTCTTCGTCCAGCGTCATGCCCGAAAAGGTGCAGTCAAACCAGGAATTGGCGGGACTGCAGGCATAGATACCGATACTGATTGTCTTTTCGCTTTCCGGATCGATCCAGAATTCACGCAGATCCGAATAGCGGCTGCCGGTAAAGCTGTATTGAATCCGCACCGCGCCGCCGCGGTACCAGACCCGGTAATACATGACGGAAATCAGACTGCCGATGTCACGTTTGGAAATGTCGCCCTTCTCATCGTGGTAGACGATACATTTCAGACAGGTCGTGAAAGCATCGCGGCATTCGGTTCCGCAGATTGCCTTGCGTCTTTCGCCTTCATAAACGATCATGCCGCACTGGTCGAACGCATTCCGGAACTCGAAATCACAGCGCATGGTAAAACAGAAACTGCCGTTTGTTTCCAGCGACAGTTCGATTGCCTCGGCGCTGCGGCCGGCCGGTTTCAGATCGGTAAAGGGCTCTGTTTCCAGAACGACCTTGTCGGAGTTCTGCAGATAGAGCTGCGGTTTGCAGATCCAGGCCAGATCGCGGGGATCAATATGTTTTCTCGTCATTGTTCGTCATCACAAAGCATGTGTTCATACTGGATGCCGTATTCGACCTTGCGCAGGGTTTCCTCATCGCAGATGACCTTGATGATCTCACGGGCGAATTCGATCGTCGCGCCCATGCCGCGGCCGGTGATCAGATTGCCGTCACGCACAGCCGGCACCTGCTGATACTCGCCCTCATAGGAAGGATCCTCAAAAGTCGGGAAGCAGGTATACTTCCTGTCCTTCAGAAGTCCCATATGGCCGAGTATGGAAGGTGCGGCACAGATCGCACATGTCAGTTTTCCGGCTTCGAAATGAGCCTTGACCGCTTCTCTCAGATCGTCGAACTGCTCCAGATTGTCGGTGCCCTTCTTGCCGCCCGGCAGGATCAGAACATCAAAATCCTCAAGATCCGTCTCCATGAAGATATCGTCTGTCAGCATTTCGATGCCATGGGAACTTCTTACAAAATTATTGTCCTTGATGGAAATTGTCACGACTTCGACATTCGCACGGCGAAGCATATCAACAGTAATCAGACCTTCACAGGTCTCAAAACCGTCTGCCAGATAAATTGCACATTTCATAATATGTGTCTCCCTATGCCTCATTATAGCATTCCTGTCTGCATACAAAAAGGGAAACCACACAGGCTTCCCTTTTCTTCATCTGTGTCCTTCCGCTGAATCTTCAGCCTATTTCTCGATCAATTGTGCACGCGATTGATCTTCTAGACTTCTCCTTTTGATCAGAATGTTTTCTGTCATTTACGGTTCTGCTTGCAGTTCAATCCGCCTGCTCGCTTGCGCCGTACCTGATTACTGGCAATCTGACATCTCGACGACTATGCCTTCATCTCTTTCTTTTGAACAATCCTTATAGGCGTTCATCTTGATCCTTTTCCCGGTTCACACCGTTTCACGACCCTTTTAACTGCTTCGGCAGTGTATGGAAAGAATTTACGGCTTTTTCAATTAGTGGATACCTAGACTTATATTTCAGCTCGGGCAACAGATTATTGACAGCTTGCACAGGCCACGAAAAGCGGTTTTGACAACCGTGTCCGTTCTATTATGATATTTGTGCAGCCGTGCTTCTTGTACTTTTATAATATTGATGCGCAGAACAAAATAAAGCCTTTTTTTGATTATCTGTATCTGATAAAATATAAATGTTGAGGGCATGACTGTTCATGTCCTTTTTTCATTTGAAAAAGGAGACGTTGCGTCTCCTCAGTCGTTTTCTTCGTTTTCGATCTTGCCGAGTTCCCGGGCATGTCTGCGGCGGTCGATCGCGGTCAGATATTTCTTTCTGATGCGGATATCGGTCGGTGTGACTTCCACAAGTTCATCGTCGTTGATGAATTCGATCGCGCCTTCCAGCGTCAGGATCCGCGGCGGCACGAGCTTCATCGCTTCGTCGTTGCCGGTGGAGCGGACCGCTGTCATTTTCTTGTTCTTGATCGGGTTGACGCCCATGTCCATGTTCTTGGCGGAAACACCGATGATCATTCCTTCATAGACAGGTGTCTGGGCTCCGATAAACAGCTGGCCTCTTTCCTGGATGTTCCATAGCGCGTAAGTCATGGCATTGCCGGTTTCGGTTGAGATCAGGGCGCCGTTTTCACGCTGCGGAATCTCGCCCTTCCACGGTTCGTAGTCAGCCAGACGCTGTACCATCGTACCTTCGCCGTGAGTCATGTTGATGAAGTCGGAGCGGAAACCGATCAGACCTCTGGTCGGACACATATATGTGATTCTTGTATAGGTACCGATATCCTCCATGTTCTCAAGCATGCCTTTGCGGATGTTGAGGGCGCCGATCACGGAACCGGAGTATTCATTCGGCACATCGATCACGACCTGTTCGACCGGTTCGCAGGTAACGCCGTCGATCTTCTTCAGAATGACTTCCGGGCGGGAAACCGCGACTTCGTAGCCTTCCCGGCGCATCTGCTCCAGAAGGATCGTCAGATGCAGTTCACCGCGGCCGCTGACCTTGAAGGTATCGGTGGAATCCGTCTCTTCGACTCTCAGGCCGACATTGACTTCCAGTTCCTTCTCGAGACGTTCGCGGATGTTGCGGGAAGTGACGAACTTGCCGGTCTGGCCGGCAAACGGCGAATCGTTGACCATGAAGTTCATCGACAGTGTCGGTTCTTCGATCTTGATCATCGGCATCGGATCCGGTATGCCGGCCGGACACAGGGTGTCGCCGATGTTGATGTCGGGGATGCCGGAGACCATGCAGATCTCGCCGCACTGGATCTCCGGTACCGCGATTCTGCTGAGCCCCTTGTAGACAAAGACCTGGTTGGTCTTGCCTTTATGGGAAGCTCCGGAAGCGTTGCATACTTCATACTGCGTCGCCTCTTTCAGTGTTCCCTTGTAGATACGGCCGATACCGAGACGGCCGATATAGTCATCGTATGCCAGGGCGCTGATCTGCATCTGGACCGGTTCGTCCATCAGGTTCGGATAGACCTGGGCATGATGGATAATCGTTTCGAACAGCGGCACGATGTCCTCGTTGGTGTCATCCGGTTCATAGCGGACGATTCCTTCCCTTGCGGTTCCGTAAAGAATCGGGAAGTCGAGCTGGTCGTCGGTCGCGTTCAGTTCCAGGAACAGTTCGTATACTTCGTCGATGACTTCGTTTGCCCGGGCATCCTGCTTGTCCATCTTGTTGATGATCAGGATCGGACGAAGACCGATCTCCAGCGACTTCTGCAGAACGAAGCGGGTCTGCGGCATCGGTCCTTCCGCCGAGTCAACCAGCAGGATGACAGTATCGACAGTGCGGATGATACGTTCCACTTCCGAAGAGAAATCGGCATGGCCCGGTGTATCGACAATATTGATCTTATAATCCTTATAGGTAACGGAACAGTTCTTGGAGTAGATCGTGATTCCCCTTTCCCGTTCCAGATCGTTGGAGTCCATGACACAGTCAACAACCTTCTCGTTATCCTTGAATACATGGCTCTGCTTGAGGAAGGCATCCACGAGGGTGGACTTGCCCGCGTCAACGTGAGCTATGACTGCTATATTAATAATCTTCTGATAGTCCATATCAATCACCGTCTTTCAAAATACGCGTGCCTATTATACTTGCCAAACGCATAAATTACAACCAAAAACAGATTGACGAACCTACCCTGCGGCTCTATAATGTATAAGCACGCGCCAGTGGTGGAATGGCAGACACGTACGCTTGAGGGGCGTATGAGGAGACTCGTGCAGGTTCAAGTCCTGTCTGGCGCACCATGAAAGCATTTTAGAGAAGTGGTATGTAACTGGTATACAAGTGGCAAAAAGCCCATGAATACTGGACTTACAGCCACTTTTCTTTATTTCTCAACTGGTATGTAATTGGTGAAAAACGGTGAGAAAAAACTCACCTTTTCGCACCTTTTTAATAAAAACTCACCAATTTCTCACCTTTTTTTGCACTGGTTTTCCTATCCTTATATTTATATAAAGCGTTCAGGTTTGCTTAAAGGTTTTACTTGGGTTGTTCATGATCTAAACGAGGGAATATCAATATTGCATTGTACATACATTGTAATTATAATGTATTACAGGAGGAAATAGGGAGGTTTTATATGAAAGGGGCCACAATCAATATTCGTACTACAAACGAAATAAAGTCTGATGCAAAACAAATTTATGAACAACTTGGATTGGATCTATCAACAGCAGTCAATGTGTTTTTAAAAAAATCTATTGCCTGCGGAGGCTTCCCGTTCGATGTGATACTTACCCCTAATCAAGAAACGATTAAGGTTATTGAGGACACAAACAACGGCATCAATGTATCGAAATACAAAACCACTCAAGAATTATGGGAGGATTTAAATGTATGAGATAATTGTATCTGCGCGATTTAAAAGCGACCTAAAAAAGTGTCAAAAAAGAAGATTTGACCCAGCAAATTTAAAAGAAGTCGTTGATCTCCTTGCTAATGGCGAAAAACTACCCGCAAGATTTAAGGACCATAAGCTCAACGACTCTAAACAGTTCAAAGACGTAAGAGAGTGCCACGTCGAAGAACCAGACACATTACTTGTATACCGAACAAGCAAGAAACAGCAGATTCTCTGGTTATATCGACTTGGCACTCACGAAGAATTATTCTGATTTAAATATCCAATCCAAGTTTTCAGAAAGGTGCTCATCTGCACCTTTTCTATTATCATTATACGTTTCATTTGCCCCGAGTCAAAAAAAATTAGAAAAAACCAGAAAAAGCTAGTTAAAGACAAACAAAAAAGCCTACCCCACCGCTAAGGTGAAGTAGGCTATTGCAGGATAAACATCCATATGCCGCAAGGGGTGCGGCTGAATAATGCCTGGATACGCTAGGGCGACTATTGATGATGCTTGATTATCTCACTTTGGTACTCATCACGAACTTCTTTCAACTTGTCTATGGAGTTGTGATCAATCATGTGATTAATAA
>CACYXJ010000028.1:9354-61684 GCA_902778375.1 uncultured Erysipelotrichaceae bacterium | reverse complement strand
CTGATGATGTAAGTTTGGTCACTCACATTCTATCATTTGAACCTGTGGGCGTTTTTATATGCCGGAGGTCATGTGTTGCGCTTAAAATAGTAATTCATCCATAGGAAAACCGGAAGAATTGTTTTCCTCCGGTTTCATTTCCAGATTCAATGATCAGAACAGACCCTGGGCCATCATAGCGTCGGCGACTTTCTGGAAGCCGGCAATATTGGCACCCTTGACCAGGTCATAGCCGAGACCGTATTCTTCGGCCGCTGCCGCCGAGTTGTCATGAATGGACTTCATGATACCCTGCAGTTTTTCGTCGACCTCTTCCCTGGACCAGCCGTAGCGCTGCGAGTTCTGGGACATTTCCAGTGCCGAAACAGCAACACCGCCGGCATTGACTGCCTTGGCCGGGCAGACGATGACACCGCTGTCCTGCAGGAACTTCACGGCTTCGTTGGTCGTCGGCATATTGGCGCCTTCGAAATAATATTTGGCACCGGCGTCGACGATCATCTTCGCTTCTTCCATGCCGACCTCATTCTGGGTTGCGCACGGAATGTAGACGTCAGCCTTGACTTCATACGGCTTTTTGCCTTCGTGGAATTCACAGCCGAACTTGTCTGCATACATCTTGACATTGGCATGACGGGAAGATCTCATTTCCAGCAGATAGTCGAGCTTTTCCTTTGTCGTGATTCCTTCCGGATCATAGACATAGCCGTTGTGGCCGGAGATGGTAACGACCTTGCCGCCGAGTTCGGCGATCTTCGTGGCTGCGCCCCAGGCAACGTTGCCGTAGCCGGAGATTGCGAATGTCTTGCCTTTGATCGTGTCGTTTTCATGGGCGAATACTTCCCGGGCATAGTACAGGATACCGAAGCCGGTCGCTTCCGGACGGATCAGGGAACCGCCGTATGTGAGACCTTTGCCGGTCAGAACGCCGTTGTCGAATGCGTCTCTGATTCTTCTGTACTGGCCGAACAGGAAGCCGATTTCCCTGCCGCCGACACCGATGTCACCGGCCGGTACGTCAGTGGAAGGTCCGATATGTCTCTGCAGTTCGGTCATGAAGGCCTGGCAGAAACGCATGATTTCCGCGTCGGATTTTCCGTGAGGATCGAAATCGGAACCGCCCTTGCCGCCGCCGATCGGCAGTGTTGTCAGACTGTTCTTGAAGATCTGTTCGAAGCCAAGGAACTTCAGGATCGACAGGTTGACTGTCGGATGGAAACGCAGACCGCCTTTGTATGGTCCGATCGCGCCGTTGAACTGGATACGGTAACCGCGGTTGACATGCGCCTTGCCGGCATCGTCGACCCAGGCGACACGGAATTCAACTGTACGTTCCGGTTCCACAAGTCTTTCCAGCAGAGCTGCTTCCTCGTATTCCGGATGCTTTTCGATGACCGGTTCGATGGATGTCAGAACTTCTTCGACTGTCTGCAGAAATTCCGGCTCAGTCGGATTCTTTTTCTTTGTTTCTTCGATGACTCTCTGTACATACTCGTTCATTCTCTTTTCCTCCAATACGTTTTACCTGATTCATTTCACTGCTTTGCTGAGAAACGGCTGATTCCTCAAAAAAAGGCTTCCGTATGTTGTCAGAGAGACGGTCGGTAAAGAATCGCTGACTGCTGTCTGTATTCTTTTCGTCCTGTCTTTCCAGCAAACATGAAAGCCTCCTTGTAAAAAAACACGGGTTAATTATAAAGCATTTCAGTTTATGTGAAAAGATTTTCTTTTTATGAAAGTTTTTTCATTTTGTGAACTTGTCCAGTTCCTGATCCACGATCTTTTTCCGTTTTACTTCCGGGTCGCGGATCACATTGCCATCCTTGATGACCATCGAGATATTTCTCAGGGCATTCAGATCTTCCAGCGGGTTGTTTTCCGTCACGATCAGTTCCGCTTTCTTGCCGGCATCGATGGATCCGGTGATATTTCCGATTCCCGCCAGACGGGCATTGCCAAGTGTCGCGGTATAGAGCGCGAATGCATTGGAAACACCGACATATTTATGGAAGTAGACAAGCTCGCGCCAGAAGTCATACTGGGAAACCCACGGGCAGCCGACATCATTGCCCAGACCCACCGGGATGCCGTTTGCCAGTGCCTGTTTCGAGCATTCGATAATACCGTCAAAAACCACCTTGCCGTTATACTGTTCCACTTCCGAAGCATTGGACACACTGCGGTCGAACAGCGCATAAGGAAGCGCCGGAGACAGCGTCGTGATCAGGAAGGCACCTGTTTCCTTGAACAGTCTGATCATGTCGTCATCCATTTTGGCGCCGTGTTCGATGGAATCCACGCCGTTTTCCAGTGCCGCCTTGACTCCCTGCGGCGATTCGACGTGCGCCGCCACTTTGAAACCGAGTTTATGTGCTTCATCGCACACAGCCTTGATCATTGCCGGATCCATTTTCATTTCTCCCGGCACACCCTTCTCTTTGGCGTCCATGACACCGCCGGTGATCATGATCTTGACCAGGTCGACCTTCTGGGCCGCCCTGCTTCTGACCATCTGTACCGCTTCATCAATATTGTTTGCGGCAATTGCCACCGAACCTGCCATATGACCTTGCGGCACGGTAATACCTTCGTTTGCGGCAAGGATGCGGGGACCGACACGGCTGCCGGAATTGATTTCATCGCGCACACGGGTATCCAGATCCCTGAGACCGCCAACCGTACGTACCGTCGTGACACCGCTGAGCAGTTCATATCCGGCGTAGCTGGAAACCAGATAATGGGCAGCAGTTGCTCCGAATGGCACCGAGAAAATCAGATTGACAAGTTTCTCGTTGTCGCGCTGTTTCTTCTGCGGTTTGCCGTTGCCGGCAAGATGGACGTGCATGTTGATCAGACCGGGCATGACATATCTGCCGTTCAGATCGATCTTCTCATAGCCGTCACCGGTTTCGTTTTCGTTTACGATGTCTTCGATCGTGTCACCGCTGATCAGGATTGCTTTTCCGGCAACGGCTTCCATATCCTCATGACCGTTCAGTATCAGGGCGCCGGTCAATGCATATTTCCGTGGTGTTTTCTCCGTTTTCATTCGCTGTCCTCTTCTTTCATGAATTCTTTCTGATACTCCTCGAGTTCTGTCAATGACCTGATATAGTCACTGCCCAGATAGAAAGGCCGCGGTCCGAAAGGATTGATCACAATGCCGGTATATCCGGTCTGCATCAGCTGCCGGCATTTTTCAAACTCCATGACCAGGACCGTACTGGCCGGATCTTCTATGACATAACCATAGCGGCCCAGGGCATCCCAGTCGGTAAACACCGGCAGGCATGCAAGATCAGGTCTTGCCACCGTATTGACGGAAAGGAACGATACCGATGTCTGATCCTTCAGCGGATACATCATATCCCCTGTTCCGCCATTGGTGTCCCTGGCCGGAACCAGATAATAACCGTGGCAGATATCGTAATTCAGAATGCCGATGTATTCATCTTCGGCATAATGGTCGTTGTAGACTGATATGATTCCCGAAACACGGGGATTTTCAGAAGTGATCATGTTTTCGATGCTGTGGCCGGGATATTGGGTCGAGATGACAGTAAACGGAACGATATTGACAGAACATTCAAGAGTCACCGACACATGGCATTCAGCGGCACTTTCTGTTTCCTTATCGCCGGCAATGATCTTCTGAACCCTGGCCAATACCGCCTTGTCCGATCCAGGCAGAAGCACATATACCTTGTCTCCCGTCATGATCTTTCCCTGCACATAGCCACTGCAGATTCCGTTCTCCGTTTTGTATACGGTGAAATGAAACCGGCGGTTATGGCAGGAGGAAGCAGCGTATTTCAGGCTGCGGATACGCCGCCGTCTGGCCGCATATTTGCCGAAGCGGTTCAGGTAGATCACCGAAGCCCCGCATACTGCGAACAGCATGACTGTCAGAACCCAGGGATTCTGTTCGATCCATTCCCGTTTGTCGATACTGGTGAGGGTCATCAGCATTAGAAAAACAATAATCAGACAGGCGAACAGGAGATTCTTCACCCAGCGGCTGAGCCGGACGCTGTTGTTCTTATAGCCTTCCGCTTCGTCATAGAGCGTGTTGGCAGTATGCACCATATAGAAACCGGTCAGATCCAGTGCCGCCATGGAAGCCGCAAGGATCGCGAAAATGCCCGCATCCGGTCCGCCTTTGAAGCACTGCACGATAAACATTGTCATCATGGCCGATGAAAGCAGTGAAAAAACAACCCCGACTGCCGCCATGACCGTACCTGTGATTTTCTTTGCCATATTACTCAATATTATATACTTTTCGCTTATGTTAAGATGGATTTATGAACGAACTCACTGAGAAAATTCTGGCGAATTCAGACCCTGATTACCGTGCCTTTTCCCTGCCGCTGATGCCGGGCGTGGACAAAAAGACCATCGTCGGGGTCAGGACTCCGGTGCTGCGCAGTCTGGCCAGGGAATACCGCGGCACAGAAACTGCCGAAGCCTTCCTGAAGGAGCTGCCCCATACGTATTATGAAGAACTCAACCTGCATATTTTTTTACTGTCCTGGGAGAAGGACTTTGAGACTTATATGCGGAAACTGGAGGAGATCCTGCCGGAAGTCAGATGCTGGGCCAGCTGCGACGTGATCCGCAATCCAATCCTGAAGAAGCATACCGGCGAACTGTTTCCGTATATTCAGAAGTGGATCAGCTCGGAACATGTCTATACGGTACGTCTGGCAATCGGTTTTCTGATGGCCTATTACCTGGGTGAAGCCTATGACCGGGAACATCTGCGGATGGCGGTGTCGGTACAGGGCGAGGAATACTATATCAACATGATGATTGCCTGGTATCTGGCGACTGCTATGATCAATCACTATGACGACGTCATCGTCTATCTGCAGAACGGTCTTCTGAATCCGTTTGTGCACCGCATGACGATCCGCAAGGCAGTGGAAAGCTACCGGATTCCCCAGGAAACGAAAGATTATCTGAAAACTCTGCGATAAGGGCTATTTAAGCGTCATACGCAGTGATAAATGTTATAATTTTGACACGAGGCAAACTATGAGCACATCAAATACATTTGACAAAAAGTCTCTGTTTCTGGAGACTCTCAGGATGGCCTGGCCGGCTGTACTGGAAAGCTTCTTTGTTTCACTGGCCGGAATGATCGATACCATGATGGTATCGTCGCTGGGAACCTATGCTGTTGCGGCTGTCGGCCTGACAACCCAGCCGAAATTCATTACCCTGGCGGTATTCTTCGCCTGCAACGTTTCCGTATCGGCGCTGATTGCCAGAAGACGCGGTCAGGATGACAGGAAAAACGCCAACGAAATCCTGGTGACAGCAATCGTGTTTACCGTCATCGCCTGTCTGGTGCTGTCGGTACTGTCGGTCGCCTTCTCCAACCAGATCATTTCCATCAGCGGTTCCAATCCCGATACCCATGGTCCGGCTGTCACGTACTTCAATGTCATTCAGGGCTGCATGTTCTTCAATGTCATGTCGCTGGTCATCAACGCCGCCCAGCGCGGTTCCGGCAACACCAAAATCGCGATGACCACCAACATCACGTCGTCGATCGTCAACATGCTGTTCAACTATCTGCTGATCGGCGGTCACTTCGGATTCCCCCGCTGGGAACTGTTCGGTGCCGCGGTCGCGACAGTGCTCGGCACAGTTGCCGCCTTCGTCATGAGTCTGCGTTCACTGTTCAACAAGAACAGTTATGTATCCATTCCATACATTCTCGAAAACAAGATCAGGCCGCTTGGTACTGCCCTGGAAAGCATCTACCGGCTCGGCAGCAACATGCTGGTGGAAAACATTGCCATGCGTGTCGGTTTCGTTACCACCGCCATGATCGCCGCAAGACTGGGAACCGATGCCTTCGCGGCACATAACGTCGGCATGAACTTCCTGTCGCTGGGCTTCTCGTTCGGCGACGGCATGCAGGTCGCGGCAGTTGCCCTGATCGGCAGATCACTGGGTGAAAGGAATCCCGACAAGGCAAAAGCCTACGGCAGCCTCTGCCAGCGCACAGGCCTGGCCATCTCACTGATCCTGGCAATGATATTGTTCTTCTTCGGCAGAGACCTCTTCGGATTGTTCTTCAGCGATCCGGAAGTCCTGGATATGGGTGTCATGATCTGTGACTTCATCATCGTCATCGTCGTCTTCCAGATCTCCCAGATCATCTTCGGCGGCTGCCTGCGCGGTGCCGGCGACGTCAAGTTCACACTGTTCGCTTCCCTGATCAGTGTCACGATCATCAGAACCCTGGTTACCTGGGGACTGACAAGCGTCTTCCACCTCGGTCTTGCCGGTATCTGGATCGGTATTCTTTCCGATCAGATCTCCCGCTTTATCTTCCTGTCCCTGCGCTTCCGCAAAGGCGAATGGACACAGCTGATGATCTGATATCGTTCAAAACAGATAAAGCATACAAAAACGGCCTGCAGTGTTCTGCAGGCCGTTTGTCTGTTCTTCTGATTACTTGAAGACTCTGATATGCATGAATACGGTTGCCATCGAGTTTGCGACTGTGGACATCGTCTTGATGAAGATATCCAGGGCAACACCGACAACGTCTTTTCTCGTATCGCCGACGGTATCGCCGGTGACGGCAGCCTTATGGGCAGGAGAACCTTTTTCGCTGCCGGCAATCGCGCCGCTTTCGATATACTTCTTGGCATTGTCGAAGGCACCGCCCGAGTTGCCCATGAAAATCGCACGCGGGATCGCGCAGATCGTCGCGCCGATCAGCATGCCGCCGACGAATTCGACACCGAACAGGAAGCCGCCGAGAACCGGGATGAACAGTGCCAGAACTGAGGGAATCAGCATCTTGCGGATGGCTGTGTTGGCGGCCATTTCGATCATGCGGTTGTAGTCAGGCTTCTTCGTGCCTTCCAGGATGCCCGGCTCGGAGAGCTGGCGGTCGCCTTCGTCAGCCATCAGCTTGGCAGCGTCGATGGTGTTGTCCGTCAGCAGGGCGCTGAAGTATTCGACCATCGCACCGCCGATAATGGAACCGGCGATGACGATATAGGAAGCGATATTCAGAACCGGTTCGGACCCGACACTTGTGTAGTTGGATACATAGGCGACGATCAGGGACACGGTCGCAAACGCGGCAGAACCGATGGCGAAGCCTTTGCCGATGGCGGCAGTCGTGTTGCCGACAGCGTCCAGTCTGTCCGTGATGGCGCGGATCTTTTCATCCAGGTGGCAGGATTCAGCAATACCACCGGCATTGTCGGCAATCGGACCGAAGGCGTCGATGGAAACAGTCGCGCCGACAAACGACAGCATGCCGAGAGCGGAAACAGCGATTCCGTACGTTCCGCAGAGGCGGCCGGAAACGAACAGCGCGATACCGATGACGACGATCGGTGCCAGACAGGATCTGGAGCCGATGGCATCGCCTTTGGTAACAACGAATGCTTCACCTTCGTGGGCAATATTGGCAAGGCCTCTGGTCGGCTTGAAGTCCGTGCTTGTGTAATACTCGGTAATGGAACCGATGGCTATACCGCTGATAATGCCGAGGACTGATGAGATCCATGGCGAGATCCAGCCGAATTTGAAGGAATCATACAGCGGAACCTTGCTGAAGACGAAGAAACTGGCAACCAGGCACAGCAGAAGCGTAATGCCGGCCGAGAACCATGTCGCAAGATTCAGCTCGCGGGAAGGATCATCCGACATCTTTCTCATATTCGCCATGAACAGTCCGATCAGACAGGACAACAAACCCGCGCCGGCCATGATCAGCGGGAACATGATCGTGGCGTTGAATGTATCAGCCGCGAAAGCTCCTTCGGCATTGTTGAAGACTGTTACCGCAATCATCAATGTTGCGGATATAGTGGCGACAAAGCTTTCCAGAAGGTCGGAGCAGTTGCCGGCGATATCGTTGACGTTGTCGCCGATGAAGTCAGCGATCGTGTTGGGGACGCGGCTGTCATCTTCCGGCAGGTCATGGCGGATCTTGCCGAGGATATCAGCCGAGATATCCGCCGCCTTTGTATAGTTGCCGCCGGCGACACGGTTGAACATGGCGACGATGGAACAGCCAAGCGAATATGTCGTGATGCGGGTAATCGTCGGATTGCATGGCAGACCGGTCAGAAGACCCTGGCTTGTGGCATCGGCACTGATACCATTCCAGATAATCAGGATCAGAATCAGACCCATCAGTCCCATAGCCTGTACCGACAGGCCGCTGATGGAACCGCCCAGCAGGGCGACCTTGACAGTCTCACCGATCGAGAGTGTTTCCTTAGCCCGGTTGGTGGTGCGGACATTGGCGTATGTCGCACTGCGCATGCCGAGAATGCACACGGTACTGCTCATGGCAGCGCCGATCAGCAGCGTGATACCGCTGGTCACTTCCACCAGGGTGGTGAAGATGACAGCCAGCACCGCGACAACGATGAGAACGTATTTGAATTCCGTTTTCATGAATGTGTCGGCTCCGCTGCGGATGATACCCGAAAGTTCCTTCATTTCTTCCGTGCCTTCATCCATTTTTTTGATGGCGCCGTAGTTGTAGAAAACATAGGCCATTGTAATGATGGAAATGGCCAGAATACAGAACCAGTAAAGCATAATTATTTTCTCCCCTTAGAAATTCGAAACTAATTTTATGCTAGCATATTTTGCCTGCTTCAACATAAAGAAAACACATAATAGCAGGACAATTTGCCTTTTCTTGGTTATCATAAAGATATAAGAAGTATTTCTGAAAGAAGGGACGTTTTTATCATGAGTGAAAAGAAGCCAAAGATCCTGTACATTGTCAGGCGGCTGAGCGGCGGTATTTTTACCTATCTTGTGGAGCTCTCAAACCGCCTTGTCGATCTGTATGATATTACGATCGGCTATGCCACCAACGAAGAGACACCGGAGAATATCCGCAGTCACTTTGACAAACGTATTTCCCTTGTCCCGATTGTTTCCTTTCAGGGCAAATCCAATCTGATCAACGATGCATCAGCCCGTACCGAACTGCGTGCTCTGGCCGAGGCGGAAAAGCCCGATATTATTCATTTCCACGGTTATGAAGCCGGACGCCTGGGACGCAAGACCTTCGCAGATGCCGACATTCCGATGTTCTACACACCGCACGGCTACCTGTTTCTGTCGGAAGATCACAACGTTCTTTCCCGCAGTCTGTTCCGCATGAATGAACAAAGCTGCGCCAGAACGAACTGCACGACTGTGGCGGTAAGTAAAGGTGAATATGCCGAAACCCTGGCATTCACCGACAACGCCGTGTATATCAACAACGGTGTCAATCTCGTCGAAATCGACCACAGCATCAAGGATGAAGTCAATACCGAACATCCGCTGACTGTTTTCACGACCGGTCTGATCAATCCTCAGAAGAATCCGGACCTGTTCAATGAAATCGCTGATGCGATGCCGGATGTCAGATTTGTCTGGATCGGCGACGGTGAAATGCGCTACAAACTGAAATCAAGGAATATCGAAGTTACCGGCTGGCTGGAGCGTGAAGATGCACTGAAACGCGCCTATCAGGCAGATGTCTTTATCCTGACTTCCCTGTGGGAAGGTCTGCCGCTTTCACTGCTGGAAGCGATGTATCTGAAGAAACTGTGCATCGTCAACAACGTAATCGGCAGCCGTGATGTCATTCACAATGGTGAAAACGGCTATCTGTGCAACAGTGCCGCGTCTTTCGTCAATGCGATCACCCATGTCAACGATCCGCAGACCAGGGAAATCGTCGAGAATGCCCAGCAGGATGTCATCCGTTACTACAATCTTGATAAAATGGCCATTTCCTATATCCGGCTGTATCAGAAAGCACTTGACCAGAAATAGTACTTGCTGTTCGATAAAAGAATGAAAATGCGGGGTCCGTACACCCCGCATTTTTCTTATTGATTCAATAGTTCCGCAAGTTCAGCAGCTTCTTCCTGATCCAGCTCCATATAGGCACAGGCTTCTTCAAAGGTTCTACCGTCCGTCATCAGGATCTTCAGGAATTTCAGATTGCTTTCGGTTCTTCCTTTTTTCAGACCTTCTTCTCTGCCTTTTGCCAGACCTTCTGCTCTTCCTTCTGCCAAACCTTCTGCTCTTCCTTCTATCAGGGCTTCTTCCCGGGCGATATTTGCCGCATGCCTCAGATGATCTTCCAACAGCATATACTCTTTCCTCCATCCGGCATTCTGTTTCGCCAGATATACCGATTCGTCCACTTCCCTGACGAACGGGTCCTCGTTCATCTTTCCCATCACATATTCTGCAAACGGCCGCAGGCTTTCATACTCTCCCGCTTCCTTCGCCGTGCAGTTGATATAGATCTTCTCCGTTCCGTCCTCCAGCAGTCTTCCATTGCTCAGACACTGATTGCGGAACCTGTACACCATCATATTATCACCGAACGGATCGTACAGGCAGAAGAAGATCACGTACTGTTCCTTCAGCTTCCGGTAATCTTCTCCCTTGTTCAGAAACGCAGCGTCCATGATCGCTTCATAGTATCTTGCCCGCTTTGCCGGCAGGTCTTTTTCCAGCACCTGCATTTCCACATCAAATACCGATTCCTCGTTTTCCGAATATACATCGAGTCGGATCCCATGAGCATCATAGAATTCATCGAATGTCTTTTCTTCGATCACCACATTCAGGTCAGAGATGTTCTTTTCCGGCATTACCCTTTCCAGCAGTTTCTTCAGAAGGCGGGGATCGCGCATAACCCGGGTGAAGATGAAATTACTGCTGATTGTCAGTTTGCTGTAACTGTCGTTCATTGTCTTTTCTCCCTTCTGAATGTCTTATTGTTCAGAAAGGAGGACTCTCCTCTGAAAAAGAGACATCTGATAATGAGATGTCTCTTTATGCTTCCCACTGGGCATTGAACAGCGACGCATAGAAACCTTTGGCGGCAAGCAGCTGCTCATGGGTTCCCCGTTCGATGACGGTCCCGTTCTGCAGTACCAGGATCATGTCTGCTTCCTTGATCGTTGACAGGCGGTGGGCGATGACAAAGGTTGTCTTGCCCCTGCACAGCTGCAGCATTGCCCGCTGGATTTTCTGCTCGGTCGTGGAGTCGACGTTGCTGGTGGCTTCGTCCAGAATCAGCATCTTCGATTCATTCAGCATCGCCCGGGCAATCGTCATCAGCTGCTTTTGCCCTTTGGAAATGTTGACACCGTCATCGCTGAGCACGGTATCGTATCCGTCTTTGAGCGACATGACAAAGTCATGGATTTCCACTGCCTTGCATACCCGGACGACATCGTCCATCGTCGCGTTCTCGCTGCCGTAGGCAATGTTTTCGAAAATCGTTCCCTGGAACAGCCATGTATCCTGCAGAACCATCGAGAACTGCCTGCGCAGCGAATCCCTCGTACAGTGCAGGATGTCATGACCGTCGACACGGATCACACCGCTGTCGGGGTCATAGAAACGCATCAGGAGATTGATGATCGTCGTCTTGCCGGCGCCGGTCGGACCGACAATGGCAATCATCCGTCCCGGTTCTGCTGAAAGGGACAGCCCGTGAATGATCTCGCGCTCCGGCACATAGGAGAAGCGGACATCTTCCATCTCCACACTTCCCTGCACATGATCCAGTACGACAGCATCTTCATCATCCTTTTTCTCTGCCGGTTCGTCCAGCAGCGCGAAAACACGCCGGGAAGCGGAGAATGCCGACTGGATCTCGGCCATGACTTCGGCAGCGCCGCTGATCGGTCCCGAGAAACGCTTGGAATACAGGATGAAGGCGGAGATATTGCCGATGGAAATCGCTTTGTTCAGGAACAGCACACCGCCAAGACCCGAGATCATAGCCAGCGAAAGATTGTTGATGAAGGTGACAGTCGGACCGACGATTGATCCCTGATAATCCGCTTCATAGTAGGTAGTAACTGCTTCCTCGTTGCGGCTGTCAAACCGGCCGAGGATGGTTTTTTCCTGACCGTATGCCTTAATCGTTTTATGACCGGAAAGCATCTCCTCGACAAAGCCGTTCAGTTCGCCGAGCTTGCGGCTGCGTTTGGAGAACAGCGGCCGCACTACCCTGGCTCTGTGACGGGTGATATAGAAGATCAGCGGTGTCGTGATAAAGAAGACAATACACAGGGTACGGCTGATTCGCATCATCATGATGAACGAACCGACAACGGTGATGACGCTGGTCGCAATCGTCACGATATCCGAAGACAGTGAAGCGTTGATCGTATCGATGTCGTAGGAAATACGGGAGATGATATCGCCGGCGGCATTGCGGTCGAAGAAATTTACCGGCATCTCAAGCAGATGGTCGAACACTTCCCGCCGCATTTCCGCCGTGATCGAGGAAGAAATCCTGATCAGCAGAAGCTGGGTCGTATACGCCAGCACGCTGTTCAAAACGATGCACACCATCATAAAACCGCACAGGCGCAGGACATTGTCGAAATTCACATGTCCCATTTCGCCGATCGCATCGATGGCAAGACCCGAATAATGGGGAATATACAGTGCGGCCAGGTTTCCGCACAATGTCGTCACCACGGCTGCCAGTGTCAGGTACTTATGCCGCAGGACATATTTCATCAGTCTTTTGGCCACTTCCGAAGAAGGCATTTTCGTCTCGTCCCTGGAAGGCTTTGTTTTCTCAGTCAAACAACGCACCTCCCATCTGTGACTGCGCGATCGCCTGATAGAGCTCATTGTTCTCATTCAGCTGATCGTGCGTGCCGCGGCCATTGATCACGCCATGTTCAAGAACCAGGATCTCATCACAGTTCTTAATCGAGGAAACGCGCTGGGCGACGATGATCATCGTTGTGTCCGGATACTCTTCCTGCAGGGCTTTACGAAGCGCCGCATCCGTCTTGTAGTCAAGGGCGCTGCTGGAATCGTCCAGCAGCAGGAATCCCGGATCAGCCGCGAAAGCGCGGGAAAGCAGTACCCGCTGGCGCTGGCCGCCGGAGAGATTGGTTCCCTTGGTCGTCAGTTCATATTCCTCCTGGCCGTCCAGTTCCCCGATGAAAGCCAGTGCCTGGGCATTCTTTTCCGCCCTCTTCATTTTTTCAAATGAAACCTCACGGCCGAAGCGGATATTCTCCGCCACCGTATCGCGGAACAGGAAGTCGTTCTGCATCACCACACCGAACATCTGCCGCAGTTCGTCCGGAGCGTAATTGCGGATGTCGCGTCCATTGAGGTAGATCGCGCCTTCCTTGATGTCATAGAAACGCAGCAGAAGCGAAAGGATCGTGCTCTTGCCGGAACCGGTGGCGCCGATGATGCCGAGCGTCTGTCCTTTTTTCAGCCGGAAACTGATATGCTGCAGATTGTCGCGGATTCCGAGATATGAGAATGTCACATCGCGGAATTCCAGCGCATACTGCGGATCCCCGTCCGGATATGTGCCGCGAACAATATCCTTTTCGCTGGAACTGTTCAGTACCTCCATGATACGGGCGGAGGACGCCATGCCGCGGGAATACATGATAAACATGCGGCTGACCGCCATCAGGGAACGGGAAATCATCTGGAAATAGGACATAAAGGCAAGGATCCTGCCGGTCTTGCACAGTCCGAGATCCACCCGTCTGGCACCGACAAGAATGACGCCGACCATACCCAGATACAACAGAAAATTCATCGCCGGATTAATCATAGCCATCATCCGGCTGGCCCGTACTTCTTCACCTTTAAGGTGTTCGTTGACGCCATGGAAACGGTTCTTTTCATAAGGAACCTTTGACAGCGCCTTGATGACGCGGATTCCCTGGGAATTCTCACGCACGACCGTCACCATTTTGTCGTTGGCCTTCTGCACCTTCTTGTACATGGCAACACCGCGGGTCGCGCGCAGCACCAGAACGATGATCATAAACGGAATGACCGCAAGAAAAACCAGTGCCAGATATGGATCGAGCACGAATGTCATGATCAGACCGCCGATCGTGATGATCGGTGCCCTGACGCCGAGTCTCTGCATCATGCCGATCATGCGGTGCAGATGATATGTATCGGAAGTCAGACGGCTTTCAATGGAAGGAATCGTATATGCGTCCGTCTTTTCGCAGGTCAGGTAAAGCGCCTTGTCGAACAGATCGTGGCGGATATTCCGGGTGACGTTTCTGGCAACCCGGGAGGCGTTGCGGTTGGCGGTGATATTGAAAATCAATGCCAGCAGCGAAGCGATGACCATGAGCGCGCCCCAGAGGATGATCTGATCCATCTGCCCGGCCGGAACGATTTCATCAATGATCCGGGAAAGGATTCCCGGCAGCAGCAGTTCAAGAAAAGTACCGGTCGTCTTGATCAGAAAACCGATAATCATCATTTTCATCCATGGTCTGAGATAGGTGCGCAGGTTTTTCATCTCTTATATTCTACCCGATTTGCGAAATCACATATAACGATGTGCTAAAAAAAACTGCCCTTGCGGACAGTTTGCGGGAATTACATTTTTTCCGGAGCACTGACACCGATCAGGTCCAGGGCGTTTTTCATTGTTACCATCACTGCCGATACAAGACCGAGTCTCTGGTTTGTCAGTTCCGGATTCTCCGGATCGCTGACCCGGCAGCTGTTGTAATAGCTGTGGAATTCGCGGGAGAGCTGCTGGCAGAAGTTGCATACACGGTTCGGCGTTCTGTTCTTCGCCGATTCGGCAACGATTTTCGGGAATTCGGCAATCAGTTTCAGCATTTCCGTTTCATGTTCCTCGTTCAGAAGATCGTAATCTGCCTCGCGTCTGAATTCCGGTGTCCCTTCCTTATGCAGGATATTGAACATGCGGGTATAGGCATACTGGGCATAGTAGACCGGATTGTCGTTGGAACGGCTCCGTGCCAGTTTCATGTCGAAATCCATATGGGTCGCGACATCCTTGGACACGAAGAACCATCTTGCCGCGTCGACACCGACATCCTCGCACAGTTCGCGGATCGTGATGGCGTTTCCGGTACGTTTGGACATCTTGACTTCCACACCGTCATCAACCATTCTGACCATCTGGATCAGATCGACTTCCAGTGTTCCTTCCGGATATCCCAGTGCCTTGAGGGCAGCTTTCATTCTTGTGACATAACTGTGATGATCTGCTCCCCAGAGGTCTACCAGATGGGTATATCCTCTTTCAACTTTATATACATGGTTGGCAATATCCGGTGTCATATAGGACAGGGTTCCGTCGCTCTTGACAAGAACGCGGTCCTTGTCGTCACCGTATTCCGTGCTTCTGAACCAAAGGGCACCATCCTTTTCGTATGTCAGATTCAATTCGTTCATACGGTCGAGGCAGGCGTTGATCCTTGCCCTGTTGTTTTCATAGAACAGGGTTTCGTGGACCCAGGATTCGATCAGAACACCGTACAGTTTCAGATCGGCATCGATCTTCTGCAGTTCCCGTTCCTTGCCTTCGGTCATGAAATATTCCAGACGTTCCTTGGAATCGGCTGTCAGCCATTTGTCGCCGTCCTGCTTTGCCAGACCGATGGCAATGTCCTTGACATCCTGACCATGGTAGCCATCCGCCGGCAGCGGATATTCTTTTCCGAAGTATTCGAAATATCTGGCAATCAGCGATTCACCCAGCATGACGATCTGGTTGCCGGCATCGTTGACATAGTATTCTCTCAATACATCATAGCCGCTGGCTTCCAGAAGACGGCAGATACTGTCGCCCCATGCCGCGTTTCTGGCATGGCCGCAATGCAGGTCGCCGGTCGGATTGGCACTGACCCATTCCACCAGGATCCGTTTTCCTTCGCCGGTGTTATTGCGGCCGTAGGAGTCTCCGGCATCGAGGATCGTGTTGATCACCGACGCAAGCGCTGATTTTTTCATCCGGAAATTGATAAAGCCAGGCCCGGCAATTTCGATTGTTTCAGCTTCCGGCAGTTTTCCCTTGAGACCCTCCGCGACCGTTTCAGCGATCATTTTCGGATTCTGATGCAGGGTCTTTGCCAGACGCATTGCGCAGGTCGAAGAATAGTCTCCCATCTTCGGATCCTTCGGAATTTCGATATTCAGGATGCCCGCTTCAGCATCCAGATCATATGTTTCCTTCAGCACGCCTTTCAGAGCGCTGACGATTTTTGCACTGATATCATTCATGACAACAAGCCTCCGTTGATAAAGCCCTCATATTATATATGAGTTTACTGTATTTTGTGTATCATCTCAAATGCATATTGCCGTTCACTTGAGTATGATAGTGGTAATCAGAAAGGATATTTCTCTTATGAAAGATACGATCATCCGTACAATTGACACTCACGCTGACGAACTGGTCAGCCTGGCGGAAAAAATCTGGAATCATCCCGAGATGGGCTGGAAAGAAACCAAGGCAGTGGAATGGACAGCAGAAGCTCTGCGTTCCTACGGTTTCGAAACGGAAGTCGGAGCCTACGGCATGCCGACCTGCATCCGCGCCGTTTACGGCAGCGGCCATCCGGTTGTCGGCTTCTGTGCCGAATATGACTGCCTGCCAGGTCTTTCCCAGCAGGTCTGCAGTTATCAGAACCCGGTAGTGAACGGCGGCGACGGCCATGGCTGCGGCCATAACCTGCTCGGCGTCGGCTGTCTCGGTGCCTGTCTTGCCCTCAAGGAAGCTATGATCAGCGAAAACATTCCGGGAACCGTGATCTTCTACGGCTGTCCGGCGGAAGAGCAGCTGCTCGGCAAAGGCCTGATGGCCAAACTCGGCGCCTTTACAGAATGCGACTTCACCCTTGCCTGGCATCCAGCGACTTCATCACATGACACCCTTGGCGCCCATACCGGCGTCGAAGGACTGAAGGTGGAATTCCACGGCCGTACTGCCCATGCGGCAGGCGCTCCCCATATGGGACGCAGCGCCCTGGATGCCCTGCAGCTGATGAATATCGGTGTCGAATTCATGCGCGAGCATGTCACGGATGATGTCCGTATGCACTATACGATCACCGACGGCGGTCTTGCACCGAATATCGTGCCTGACTATGCGGCCGCCAGATATTTCATCCGTGCCCTTTCCCGCAAGGCGACAGTCGACGCGTATGAGAGAGTATGCCGCTGTGCTGAAGGCGCTGCCATGATGACCGACACCAAAGCCGTCATCACCAGACTCGGCGGTCTTTATCCGACGCTGCAGAACCATGTCATCGCCCAGGCGATCCAGGAAGCAAGAGCGGAAGTACCTTTGAACACATATACCGAAGAAGAGCTGAAATTCGCCGACGAGATCAACCAGAAATCGCCTGCCTATGTTCCCGGCAAGACACTGCCGCTGGATTACGAAGACCAGACACTGCTGAATCGCAATATATTCGGTTCCACCGACTACGGCGATGTCGAATACATCTGCCCGGGATTCCAGGTCAACGAATGCACAGCCGCTTCCCTCTCCGCCGGCCACAGCTGGATGATGACCGCTTCTTCCGGTCATTCCATCGGCATGAAGGGCATGCTGAGGGCTGCCAAAGTCATGGCGCTCGGCACGTACAAGATGATGAAGGATCCAACCCTCGTCGAAGCCGCCAAAGAGGAATTCCGCCAGTCGCTGAATGGTGAATCCTACGTCTGTCCGATCGACGATTCCATCCCCTGGCCTTACGAATCATAAATAGAGATGAAAACTGCCGGAATGAATTTCCGGCAGTTCTTTTTCATTGTCTGAATGCTTTATTCTTCATCATGCTCAAAACAGAAAATCCCGGAATCATTCCGGGATTCTGTTCTTTATTTCTGCGGAACAAGACCGACGTTCATTCCCTGCGGACGTCTGTGTCCGAGCAGGAACAGACCTGTCGCGGTGACACTGACTTCCGGCAGACGGCCGGGATACTTATCCGATACCGCTCTGACATATGCCCTGCCTTCGATCAGCACCCTGTCACCTTCCCGGAAGCTATAGGCTTCGTCTGCCCGCCAGTCCTTGGCGGAATAACTGATGATATCTGTCGAACCGTTTTCCTCGTCGTAGGAATGGTAATAGATGCGGCAGTTCAGCTCATCGGTGAATACCTTGATCTTTTTGTCCAGACCGGTGACCGTCAGTCTTCCGAACGCCATTTTCTGGTCTTCGTTCACGCCCAGGTCCGTGCGCATTCTCGCAACCCCGTCATATTCAATCGTTCCGATCATTGTCACGTGATAGCAGATCACGTTTCCCTCTTTGTCACGGATCGATTCAAACGAAAAATAATCCTTCTGTCTAGCCATTCAAATCCTGCTTTCTGTTTTGATATGTCAGTATATTACCATATTCCGGCTGTATATACGTGAATAATCCCACAGTTGTCAGCGGGTATTGATGCCGCTTGTGCAGTATTTCTTCAGCCAGCTGCGCACTTCCTCCATCTGGCCTTCATCGAAAAAGAGATCGACCTTGCGCCCACGGGAATCGAAACTGATGCAGTGGTCCTTTTTGTAAAGCGTGATCCGGCCGGCTTTCTCAAAGGAAATGAAGGATCCGACCATGACGATTCCGGTTTCTGTCAGACCGCTTTTCAGCAGCATGTACATGACAGCGATGACAGCCATGAAGATCATCTGGAACCAGGTGAAAAACGGCCGGTAATTCATGAAGCCGACAAGTCCGAGCAGAAAGAACAGACCGGCAACGATCCATTTATTGCCAACTTTCGATTCAATGACGACACTGCGGGAGCGCCACAGCATATATATGAACAGGCAGAACACGCCCGCGTCCATGATGTAAAAAACAATATCTTCCATAAATACTCCAGTCATGAGTGAATTATAGCCTTACCCCAAAGCAACATCAAGAATCATCATGATGACAAAGCCGGCCGCAAAGGCAATCGTTCCGATATTGGAATGTTCCCCTTCCGACATTTCCGGCACCAGTTCCTCGACGACGACATACATCATCGCCCCGGCTGCGAATGAAAGACAATACGGCAGGATGGCCGCTGCCTGGGCTGTAAACAGTATCGTTGCCAAGGCACCAAGCGGTTCCACCGCCCCGGAGAGAAATCCCCAGAAAAACGTTTTCGCCTTGCTCATGCCTTCCGCTTTCAACGGCATCGACACGATGGCGCCTTCAGGAAAGTTCTGGATGGCAATGCCTATCGCCAGTACAAGAGCGGAAGCATAGCTGATATCGGCATGGCCGCTCATCCATCCGGCAACGACAACACCGACCGCCATGCCTTCGGGAATGTTGTGAAGGGTCACGGCAAGAATCATGCGGGCAGTCTTTGACAATGTGCTTTTCGGTCCTTCCGCACTCTGATCCATATGAATATGGGGAGTGACGACATCCAGGAACAGCAGGAAAAACATACCGGCCAGAAAGCCGACGGCTGCCGGTATGAAGGAAAGCCTGCCCATATGCGCCGACTGTTCCAGTGCCGGTTCCAGAAGACTCCAGAACGAAGCCGCGGTCATGACACCGGCCGCAAAACCGGTCAGTCCCTTCTGCAGATTGTCTGAGATCCTGTCTTTCAGAACAAACACCATTGCCGCACCCAGCGTTGTTCCCAGCAGCGGTATCAATAGAACTGTCAGTATTTTCAGCATAGTCACCTCCGGATGAATTTTATAAATTAAAATATCATACTCCAGCATAAAAAAACTGTCCACTGAAGCGGACAATTTTTTTGTTTACATGAATACGACGGTCTTGCCTTCGTTTGTCGTCTGAATGACCCGGGTGACATTGAATCCGGCTTCTTTCAGAATGTCTGTCATGCTTTCGACCGGAATGATACCTGTCGCCTTTACAACGATTTCCGTGCCGCGCTCGCTGTTGTGATAGACAGCCGCGGATTCAAGGTTGGCATCATTTTCGGCAAACAGATTGGCAATCTTGGCGAAGATTCCCGGAACGTCATCACAGTTGATGACAAACTTTGTGCCCTGGTGTTTGTAGCCCATCAGTTCCGTGAATGCCTGGAACATGTCCTTTTCGGTGATGATACCGACGACCTTGTTGCCTTCGGTAACGACCGGAAGAACATTGATGGCATTGTCCAGCATGACTGATGCGGCTTCCTCCAGGAACGCATCCGGTGTGATCGTCTTCACGTCCGTGATCATGATATCACCGGCCTTGGTGCGGGACAGAAGATAGTTCAGTTCATAAATCGAAAGCGATGTGGCATTTTTGCCGGATGACTCATTAACCAGTCCTTCCGTAATCAGACCGATCAGCTGTCCGTTTTCATCGGTGACCGGCAGACGGTGGAAATTGTTCTTGCCCATGATTTCCAGTGCTTTCAGCACGGAAGTATCGGCGTCGATCGTTTTCAGATCCTTCGTCATATGATCTTTTACGTACATATTATGATTATCCTCCCAGATAAGCCTTTCTTACCTGTTCACTGGCGGCCAGTTCGGCTCCAGTACCTTCCAATATTATTTTACCAGTTTCCAGAACATATGCACGGTCTGCGATGGCAAGTGCCATTTTCGCATTCTGTTCAACCAGCAGGACGGTTGTTCCCTGACGGTTGATATTTTCGATAATGCGGAATATTTCCTTGACCAGAAGCGGGGAAAGTCCCATCGACGGCTCGTCCATCAGCATGATCTTCGGTTTTGCCATCAGGGCTCTCGCCATTGCCAGCATCTGCTGTTCGCCGCCTGACAGGGTTCCTGCCAGCTGGCTCTTACGTTCAAGAAGACGTGGGAAGAGTTCATAGACATTCTCCATGTCCTTTTTTACCTCATCCTTGTCCTTGCGGTGATAGGCGCCGAGTTCGAGATTTTCCTCGACTGTCTGCTGGGCGAAGACACGTCTTCCTTCCGGCACCTGGGCCAGTCCCATCGGAACGATCTTGTGCGGCGCGATCTTTGTCAGATCCACGCCGTCGAGAAGAACGGATCCCTGGGATGGTTTGAGCAGTCCGGAAATCGTCTGCATGGTTGTTGTCTTGCCGGCTCCGTTGGAACCGATCAGGGTCACGATCTCGCCGTCATTGACTTCGAAGGAGATGCCTTTGATGGCTTCGATCATGCCGTATTTTACTACCAGATTTTCTACTTTCAGCATATCGTCACTCTCCCAGGTAAGCCTTGATTACATTCGGATCGTTGCGGACTTCGTCCGGTGTACCCTGTGCCAGCATCATACCGAAGTTCAGAACGGTGATTCTTTCGCAGATACCCATAACCAGTTTCATGTCATGTTCGATCAGCAGTACGGCGATCTGGAAATGGTCGCGCACGGAACGGATAGTCTTCATCAGTTCTTCTGTTTCCTGCGGGTTCATGCCGGCCGCCGGTTCATCCAGCAGCAGAAGTTTCGGCTGGGTTGCCAGGGCTCTGGCAATTTCCAGACGTCTCTGTTCGCCATACGGCAGGTTGCCGGCAATCAGATCCGCCTTGCCGTCAAGGTCGAAGATTTTCAGCAGTTCCATTGCCCTTTCCGTTTTCTCCTTCTCCTCACGGTAGAATTTCGGAAGCCGGAAGATGGCGCTGGCATTGCCGTAGGAAATATCGTTGTGCATGCCGGTCAGAACATTGTCCAGCACGCTCATGTTCATAAACAGGCGGATATTCTGGAATGTTCTTGCGATACCGGCTTTGTTTACGTCAATCGTGTTCATTTTCGCCGTGTCCTGGCCAAGCAGACGGATCGTGCCGCGGCTTGGCTGGTAGACTTTCGTCAGCATGTTGAAGACGGTCGTCTTACCGGCGCCGTTCGGTCCGATCAGACCGACGATTTCATTGGGATATACGGTCATATTCAGGTCGTTGACTGCTGTCAGACCGCCGAAGTCGATGCCCAGATCGATGATTTCCAGGATCGGTGTCATATTTGTATTCTCACTCATATCACCGGTCTCCTTTCTGCCGTGCGAACCGCGTCTTCAGCATCTGCATACGGGTGCGCAGGTTCTCGTTATTGGAAACAAGCATCATCAGGATCAGGACGATGGCATAGATCAGCATACGGTAGTTCTGCAGGAAACGCAGGATTTCCGGCAGTACCATCAGCAGCGTTGTCGAGATGATCGTTCCGGTCATGTTGCCCAGACCACCGAGTACGACATAGACAAGCAGCAGGATCGAGCTGTTGAAATCGAATTTCGTTGCCGCGAATGAGGAAATGTTCAGGGCATACAGGGCGCCGGCTGCACCGGCAAGACAGGATGCCGTGATAAAAGCCAGCGTCTTGGCCTGGGAAACATTGATGCCTACGGATTCGGCTGCGATACGGTTGTCGCGGGAGGCCATGATGGCACGGCCGTTGCGGCTGTACATCAGGTTATAGACGACTGCCAGAGCAATCAGAACGAGAATCGTTCCGGCAGTAAAGGTGGAGGCGGTACTGACACCGGTCGCTCCCATCGGACCGCTGATCAGAAGCTTTCCGCCCGGTTCCATCTGCATGGTATTGGTGACAAAGGCAAAGTGCAGGCCTTTGGAATCGAATCCGACATAGGAGTTGTTGATCAGTGACATGATGATCTGGCCGAATGCCAGGGTGACGATTGCCAGATAGTCACCGCGCAGTTTCAATACCGGAATACTGAAGAATTCCCGATACGACAACAGCGGTAAAGGCACCGACACTCATGAAGCCTGCCTGGCCGAGATTCAGTTCGCCGGAAATACCGACATTGAGGTTCAGACCGAGAGCAGCCACGATATAGGCTGTGACCGGCACCAGAAGAGACATGAACAGACGGCTCAGCTGACCGGCAGACATCAGAGCTTCAAGAATGATATAGGCAGCGATCACGATCGCAAAAGAAATCGTGCGGCCGCGTACTTTTTTATCAAATAAGCGATTGAAAAGGTTCTTCATAACAGCTGCCTCACACTTTCTCACTGATCTTTTTGCCCAGAAGGCCGGTCGGCTTGATCAGAAGCACGATGATCAGCACTGCAAAAACGATCGCATCTGACAGCTGGGTGGAAATATATGCCTTGGCGAACGTCTCGATGACGCCCAGCAGAAGGCCGCCCAGGAAAGCACCGGGAATCGAACCGATGCCGCCGAATACGGCAGCTGTAAAGGCTCTGATACCGGGCATCGAACCAAGGGTCGGGTAAACGGACGGATAGGTCGCGCATAACAGCACGGCCGCGATCGCAGCCAGACCGGAACCGATGGCAAAGGTGATCGAGATGATCTTGTTGACATTGATTCCCATCAGGGTTGCGGCGCCTTTGTCTTCCGAACAGGCACGCATTGCCTTGCCGGTCTTGGTCTTGTTGATGAACATGATCAGAACGGTCATGATCAGAAGGCATGTCAGAATCGTGATTATTGTCAGATAGGATACGGAAAGCTGACCGTTGAACAGCGACACGGATCCCGGGAAAACCGTCGGATAGATCTTTGTATCGGAGCCCCACAGCAGCTGGGCCGCATTCTGCAGAAAATAGCTGACACCGATCGCGGTGATCAGAACGGAAAGGCTGGATGCCTGCCGCAGCGGCTTATAGGCCAGCCGCTCGATCGTAATGCCGAGCAGTGTGCAGGCAACGACAGCGATCAGAGCACTGACAACAAACGGAATACCTGCCAGGGTCATGGCGAAAAAAGACACATATGCGCCGACCATGATGACATCACCATGGGCGAAGTTCAGCATTTTTGCAATACCGTAAACCATACTGTAACCCAGGGCAATAATGGCATATACACTGCCCAGACCGAGTCCGCTGATTAAATATGATAGAAAAGCCATATAACTTCTCCCCCTTATTAAAATAAGCGTTAAACAAATAAAGGTTACCAATATTCGTATTTATTGGCAACCTTTTATTCCCTAAATCAGTTACTGAATCAGTTAGTCTTCAACACCAACGTATGTGCCGTTCTGAATCACGACAGCTTTCGGAGTCTTGGAGACTTCGCCGGTTTCTGCCCAGGTCATGGACAAGCCTGTCAGACCGTCAAATTTCATCGATGTGAACTGTTTTACCAGAGCTGCTGTAATTTCGTCAGTGGACATATCCGGTGTAACGTTGCCTGCTTCGAGTGCCTGCTTGATCGCATAGACACTGTCATAAGCGTCAGCTGCGAACTGGTTCGGAACATCGCCATACTTTTCCTGATACTTCTTGACGAAGTTTGCTGTCTTTTCATCTGTTGCGTCAGCAGAGAACGGTGTGATCATGTATAATCCTTCAGCGAGACTTGTATCGAAGTTCTCGAGTGTCAGGATACCATCCATACCATCGCAACCGAAGAATGTCGGCTTGTAGCCCTGCTTGTTGGCTTCTACAAGGATCTGGGATGCCGGCTGGTAGTAAATCGGCAGGAAGACGATGTCTGCGCCTGCGTCAGCAGCCTGCTTGACCTGTACGGAGAAGTCCTTGTCAGCTTCGACGAAGGCACCTTCAGATACAACTTCCAGACCGACCTTGTTGGCTTCGGCCATGAATGTGTTATAGATACCGGAGGAATAGTTGTCATCGCTTCTGTAGATGACAGCAACCTTTGTACCGAGTTCTGTGTGTGACTTCAGATAGTCAGCGGAAGCTGTTCCCTGGTTCGGATCAGTGAAGCACATCTGGAAGACTGTTCCATATGCGCCGCTGCTGTTTTCCGGATCAGCAAAGATGACTGCTGTGGAAGAAGCGGATGGTGTGATTGCGAAGATGTTGTCCTTCTGATAGTTCGGAGCGACCGCCTGGCCGGCACCGGATGTGACTGTCAGCAGCGAAACCTGCATGCCCCAGTCCATCAGAGCGTTGTAGGCTGTAACTGCAGCCTGGCCGTCTGCCTGGTCATCCTGAGCGTTGACTTCGAACTGAACGCCGCCCTGGTCATTGATTTCTTCGACTGCGATTTCTACAGCGTGCTGCACTGCCAGACCGTAAACGGATGCATCACCTGTCAGCGGGCCGGAGAAACCAAGTTTGAAAGCCGCCTGTGCTGTCGGCTCTGTTGTGCCGCCGCCGCTTGGGTTGCTGTTGCTGCAGGCCATCATTCCCATGGCCATAACCGCGGCGAGACCTCCCTTAACTAATCTGTTAAACTTCATGTTCTTTCCCTCGCTTTTCTAGTTAGTTGAATGAACTTATTATATTCTTGAACTCTTTTCAATTTCAACACCAAATTTACACATTTCTTTCAAATTGTATGAAAATCGTTTCAATTTATGAAAGTGTTTTCATTTTTTGCTTGTTATTTCTCTGTATTACTGGCAAACACCTACTATCGGGCATAGAAAAAGGCAGGCTGTTCCGCCTGCCCTGCTGAAACACTGAATGAATCAGGCAATATCTTCGCCGTTGCTGGCGATGACTTTCTTATACCAGAAGAAGGAATCCTTTCTGCTTCTGGCCATCGAGCCCTTGCCTTCGTCATCCATGTCGACATAGATGAAGCCGTAACGTTTTCTCATTTCGCCGGTACCAGCCGAGACAACATCGATGCAGCCCCATGTCGTATAGCCGATCAGATCGACACCGTTCTCAATTGCCCTGCTCATCGCTTCGATATGCGGACGGTAGTAATCGATGCGGTAGTCATCATGGATGGATCCGTCTTCTTCGACCTTGTCGATCGCACCGAGGCCGTTTTCGACGATCATCAGCGGAATGCGGTAGCGGTCATAGATCTTTTCCAGGAAATACTGCATGCCGGTCGGATCGATCTGCCAGCCCCAGTCATTTGCTACCAGATACGGATTCTTGGCACCGAGCGACATATTGCCGGCTGTCTTCTCGGTAATCTCGTGGGTCGTGGATACACCGGAAGAATAATAGGAGAACGTGTACATGTCGACAGTACCTGCCGCCAGTTCTGCCAGATCGTCTTCGGTGATATCGAGATCGCAGTCATGCTCTCTCCACAGCCTCTTTACAAACGGGGAATAGCCGCCGAAGACATGAACGTCACCGCAGTAGAAGATGGCATTTTCCCAGTCATGTTCGGTCTTGAGAATATCTGCCGGATCGCATGTCAGCGGATAGGAGCAGGATGTGGAAAGCATGCAGCCGATCATGTTGTCTGAATCGATCGCATGGCCGATCTGCACGGCCTTGGCGCTGGCAACCAGCTGATAATGCAGCAGCTGATATGCATGACGGTAGCGGGCATCCAGTTCTTCCTTGGTCATATGCAGCTGATCGTTGATCATGTCAATAAACGCGCATTCGTTATTGATCTCATTAAATGTCAGCCAGTATTTGACCAGACCCTTGTATTCGGTGAAGCAGGTCGTCGCGAAACGGACATAATGATCGATCAGTTCGCGGTTCGTCCAGCCACCCAGTTCCTGTTCCAGATACAGCGGTGTATCGAAATGCCAGATGGTAACAAGCGGTTCGATATCGTACTTCCGCAGTTCCTTGAAGACGTTGCGGTAATGTTCTACACCTTCCTCGTTTGGTGTCTTTTCGATTCCTTTCGGGAACAGACGGCTCCAGGAAATGGACATGCGGTATACCTTGTAGCCCATCTCTGCGAACAGGGCGATATCCTCTTTGTAATGATGATACTGATCTACCGCCTTGTGGTTCGGATAATAGTAATTGGGATCCACATAATAACGGGCGCCTTCCGGCAGCTGGGCAAACTGGTTCATCTTTCCCGGCTTGCCGTCCTTGTCGAGATAGGTAATGTAACGCGGTGTGTTGACCGTTCCGCCGGTCGTCACGTCTGTTTTGGCCGGTCCTCTTCCGCCTTCATTCCAGGCACCTTCCACCTGATTGGCAGCGGTCGCACCGCCCCATAAAAAGCCTTTCGGGAAACTCATAAATGATCTTGTCCTTTCTGTTGTTTCCTCCATTATATCATTAACATAAAAAAAGACCTGCGCAGGAATGACTGCATATGCAGGTCTTTTTCATGAGTTTTGCGATTCGTCCGCACGGCTGCGGATATTCGCACACATCCTCCGCCTCCTTCCGTTTGTGCGAAGCCATGACACACTGTCAGCGGGAATGTCTGAAACATGCGGGGCATGCACCCGCACTTTCCAACTTCATTATAGCAAGTTTTTACAGAACGCAAGATGAATTTATCAATAGAAGTAGGTCATGACCTGCTGGATCCTCTGCAGTTTGTCCAGCGGGCCGCTGTGCCGGGAGATGATTTCAGCACCGAGCACCGGGTCGTTGGTCAGAATCGCATCCACATTCAGACCAATCAGACGTTCCATTGTCTCGCTTTCATTGACCGTCCATACAAATACGCGCTTGCCCTGTCTGTGCATGGATTCCACCAGATCATAGTCCGCGAATGTCTCCTGGATGGAGACGATATCACAGGCATCGAGCCGCGGTACGTCACCGATACCCACTGTCGTAGTATAAGCTGTCAGGATATCCGGATATTTTTTGTGAATGTATACAAGCGTTTCATAATCCTGGGAAGTGACATCGCACTGGGCATTGAAATCATACTGCCGGATCAGTTCGACGACTTTGTCCTCGATGCCATCGTCATGGCCTGTGCGCTTGATTTCAATATTCAGAAACAGCTTGCCGTCAGCATACTGCAGCACCTGTTCCAGAGTCGGAATCGGTGTGCCGGCAAATTTCTCATCAAAGAAGGAACCGTTGTCGAGATAGCGGATCTCGTCGTATGTCACATCCCAAACATCCTTATTCAATCCGGCTGTCCTGCCCAGGCTGCTGTCATGGAGAACGATGATCTCACCGTCCTTCGTCATCTGAACATCCAGTTCCACAGCTGTCGCACCGCTGTCATATGCCGCTTCGAACGCCGGCATCGTATTCTCCGGAGCCGCAGCCGAATATCCGCGGTGAGCCATGATCAGTACGCTGTCGGCATTGCCCTGCATCACTCCCTTGAACTGATGGAAACGTTTCGGCACAGAGAAATAGAGGATGATAAGACATGTCACCAGGAAAGCACCGTAAACCCATTTGCCAGTGATTGACGAAGATGCATTCTCACAGGGAGGTATTTCTGTTCCGTCCTGCAGGCGCAGCAGATAATAGCGGCTGACGAACAGCGACTGCGACACAGCAATATTGATCCAGGCATAGACCAGTGTCAGTATTGCCAGAAGGGTAAAGATATTTTCCGTTGTCGCCAGTTTTTCAAACGTATAGCCAGGCTCGATCCAGATGATCACCAGGAACGACATGGCAATGACTGCCAGGGAAACCGTCAGGAAGATCAGCAGCAGTTTGATACTCATCAGAAGCCAGTCCTTGAAAAGGGTCAGCTGTTTTTTCCCTTTGGTCAGATTCCAGCTCATTTTCCAGGCATCCATGAAATTCAGATTTTCCGTTACCATGGCAATCATCAGAAAGGACAGCCGGAAGCCAAGATAGGCAAGCGCCGCAAGCAGCGCGTAGTAAACATACTGAAGCACAGCATATTTCTCGAAGAATTCAAGGATGAATCCCGGCATATACAGGAATTTCGTCACACTGGCACTGTCCATTGTCTGGGTACAGGGCAGAATCACCAGGCAATACAGAACGAGCATCCAGTTTTCCGGCTTGATACTGGCCAGCGTGAGTTCAAATCCTTCCCTCATGCCGTCGGTGGCTTTCAGTTTTTTATAGTCGATGGCTTCCTGAAGCATCCGGATCAGTCCGAATTTCTCGATTTCCGCAAAAACCGTTATCAGAAAAATGATTGCCAGAATCACGATCCAGGTCAGCGGATTCAGCGCGATCTTGCCGATGTTGTTCCAGGCGATCACATGTTCGCCGTTCACCATCAGCAGCAGCCGCTCGGTATAGGACAGAACAGGAAAAAAGACAAAGACCGCACCAAGCTTGTACAGGATTTCGAACAGTATGAACTGATTGATGTTTGTCTTCGGCAATGTCAGGATTTTTCTGTTGATATCTTCGATACGCTCCTGACGTGTCTGTTTGATTTCAGTCATAAGCAGAATTTCTCCACAGTTTAGTATTACTTTCATTATATTCATAAAAGCGGCATTCATTTATGCGAAATCATGTTTCCTCACCGGGAATGGATTTTTACGTTCTTTGAAAGTATCATTGTTTTATATGATCAAAGGCATCGGTATAGATACAGTCTATATTCCCCGCATCCAGGCACTTCTCGACAAAGGTGAGACATCCTTTTTTCAGCATACCTTCACCGCTGAAGAAAACCGCCTCGCGCCTGAAACGGGCCGCAAAGCGGAATACTATGCGGCAAGATTCGCAGCCAAGGAGGCAGTTTTCAAAGCCCTGGCACCGCTGACTGCCGCCAGACACTTCGACCTCCGCACTGTCGAATCCCTGCATCACGAAGACGGCTCGCCATATATTCATATCACTGCTGGAATGGAACAGCTGCTTCAGGAGGCACAGGCAGAAAAAATCCTGCTCTCAATCACGACTGAGCAGGATTATGCGACAGCATTTGTACTGATTCAATGACCCGCCGGGTCATTTTTGTTTCTGCAGAAGCGACCTGATATACTGTCCGGCTTCGCTGAGGTCTTCTTCCGCAAAACCGGATATCTTCCGGCAGTCCGGTGCGATCAAAGCGGATGTTTCATCCTTGTTGGAAAGATTCCACACCGCGAAGGGTTTGTTTTCCTGATACATCAGGGTAAACCAGGCACCGGCGCTATCATAGTCGATGATACCGCTGCCGCTGGCTTCGCTGATGCCGCATTCGCTGACAAACACCGGAAGACCGGCTTCCACCGCTTCCTTCAGCCGCTGGCGCAGCTGGTCTTTATGCGTTGAGGAATAGAAATGCATGGCATACATGACCCGGTCATCGTCAAGTTCCGATCCGACGACTTCCTGGATGTCCTGCGACCAGGTGTTGGTGCCGACGATCACCAGGGCGTCGCTGCCGTTGCCGCGGATCACCTTCAGGATCCTTTCCGCATATGGCCTGATGACTGATTCCCAGGGACTGTTCTGCGGTTCGTTGCAGATTTCAAAAATGACATTGTCAAAGTCCTTATATTTCAATGACATCTCATCGAAGAAACGGACTGCTTCCTCTTCATTGATTTCCGGACTGCTGTCGGAAAGAATATGCCAGTCGATGATCACATACATGCCAAGTTCATCCGCTGCCTGTACGCCTTTGTCGACAAGTTCTTTCAGTTGCTGCTGATCCCCGCCGCTGCAGTAGCCGCCGTATTCGGCTGTATACAGCGGGATACGGATCAGATTGGCACCCCACTCATCCCGCAATGTCCGGAATGTTTCGATATCCACATACTGGGGAAACCAGGCAATGCCATGCAGGCTGATTCCCTGCAGCTGTACTGTGTCTCCTTTTTCATCTTTCAGTTTTGTCCCGTCCAGATACAGTTTTCCGGCAATGCCGGCAGTTTTCGCCGGCTGTATGTCAGGATGCTGGTATACAGGATGCGGTTTCTGTAGTTCACCGGCTTTGAGAACGATTGTGTCACTGCCGATCATGAAGGTGATTTCTTCCAGCACGGGTTCCGCCCCTTTGACAATCATTCCCGCATCAGAATACACAGCAGAAGGAGCGATCGTGTTGTTATACTCAACAGACTTCAGAATAAACGCCGTCCCTTCTTTGACATCGGCTTCGGCATTCCAGAGATCGCGGATTTCTGAGAAATCCGCCGCGGCCAGCTTCACCTGCCAGTCATGAATCTCCTTATCGCCATGGTTTTCGATCTGCAGTACATACTGGCAGACCGTCTTTCCGTCTTCCTGCCAGCTGTTTGTCTGTTTCAGGGAAGCATATACAGTCCCTGTATTTTCTTCCGCTGCCGTCTCCGTTTTTTCAGTGACTGCTTCTTCACTGACCGGTTTCTGACAGCCGGTCAGAAGCGATACCGCCGTAATGATCATCAATGCTTTTTTCAATATCTTCATACAGATATATTCTAGTCCCACACAAAGCTTTGACAATGAAAAAAAGGATCCTTCCGGATCCTGATTACTGCTCTGCTTCTTTCAGATGCTGGGTTTCCTCAATCTCCATGATTTCGCCGACCCGGATCGAATGTCTGCCGCCTTCATACTCTGCTTCCAGCCATTCATCGACGATCATCTTGGCCAGTTCAACACCGATAACTCTTGCACCGAAAGCAATGATATTGGTGTTGTTATGCTGCTTGGACAGTCTTGCTGTATACGGTTCCGAGCAGACACAGGCACGGATACCATGAACCTTGTTGGCAGCCAGGGAAATGCCTACACCGGTGCCGCAGATCAACACACCGCCGTCTACTTCGCCGCTGGCGACCATTTTTGCGACTTTGTATCCGGATACCGGATAATTGAACCGTTCACTGGTGTCAGTGCCGACATTGATCACTTCATGTCCTTTTTCTTCCAGATAAGCCTTGATTTCATTCTTCATGTCAACCGCGACATGATCATTTCCGATTGCAAGCTTCATTCTTTTCCTCCTTGATATAAGCTCCAGCTGCCATTTATGACGCAAAAAATCCTTTTCGGATGAAAAGGAATTATTTGAGCAGATCTTCTGCCTGCTTGATGATTGCCGGTCCGTTGCACATACCATAAACCGCCGGCGGAATCAAATCGAATTTCACGTCTGGAAATCTTTTTTTCAGTTCTTTCAACTTGAAGCGGACCTGCGGAGCAAGCAGTACACAGTCTGCATCGGGAACCACTTCATCTGCATTATTAACTTCGCTGGCAGAGAATGTCAGTTCATCTTCCTTACCTGCTTTTCTCAACGCTTCCATCGTCTTGTTTACAAGAAGAGCCGTGGACATACCGGCAGCACAAAGAAATAATACTTTTTTCATATGCTGTAACCTTCCTCTGATATTACTTTACCTAATGCCTTGCTTTTTTTAAATGCTTTTCTGATACATTCAGATACTATTTTCTGTTCAGCCTAGGGCTTTGCGGAAAAGAGGCACATGCTTTTCCGCTGCGGCGGAAAGACCCTGAATAATCAGTTCGTGATCCTTTCCTTCATGAAGCCCGCTGACCTGTATGACAGCCGCGATTTCGCCATTGACATAGATCGGGAATGCACCGCCGCTGATCAGATGAACACCATCATTTTTCCACTCAGCAAGTTCATCATCCATCTGCGTTTTGACATAGACCCAGGCACTGCTGTGACCGCTGTCCAGAACACTTTGTTTCTTGCCGTCCATATATTTGAGATTGGCTGCTGTCTTTTCATCCATCATGTACTGGAACAGTGTCAGACCGTCGCTTGTGCGGTCGATGCGTATGGCAACCGGCCGGTCATAGTCCAGTGCTGCTTCGGCAATGGCATTGCCGAACGCCAGGGCATCACTGCTTTCAAATGATTCCATGGCCAGCAGTTCTTCCTGCTCTTCCAGGGCTTTCAGATCATTCCGGTCATAGACCGTATATTGTTCGCGGATCCTGTCGAGAATATGTGCTTCCCGTTCCATAGCCGCATAGGTATGCACAGTGCTTTCCGTCTTTCCTTCTTTGATGAGCTGTGCAAAGTGATGGATTTCGGAATAGAAATCGTCCTTGTCATAAGGAACAATGACTTCTTCCTCGCGACCGTCTGCATGATGGATCACAAAATTCTGCGGCCGGTGCAGATCGACAAGTGTGATCGATCCTTTCGTACCGGTCAGTTCGGCATTGCGCGGTGCTTTCCGGTCGAAACCGACTTCCATCTCTGCTGTTCCGTTATCGAATTTCATCAGACTGTCGACATACCAGTCCACTCCGTTGTGATAATTGGCATAGGTCTGGATGAATTCCGGCTCCCCTGCCAGCAGATCGTCGAGCAGGCTGGCGCAATAGATACCGCTGTCGAGCAATGCGCCACCGTCCTTGCTTGTTGTGTGATAGCTTTTGCCGACAGCTTCCTTCGGAATCTCGAAACAGACCTTGGTGTGGATATGAAGCAGCTCACCGATCACACCATCTGCCAGCATTTCCTTCAGTTCGGCATAGGCCGGCACAAAGCGTGGTTTCATCGCTTCCATGAACAGTGCATTGTTTGACTTTGCACAGGCACTCACTTCTTTCATTTCTGCTTCTGTCAGAACTGCCGGTTTCTCGCAGAGAACATGAATTCCCCTGGAAAGCGCGGCAATTGCCCATTCCTTATGCATACCGTGCGGAAGTGCCAGATAGATGGCATCTACCTGATCGTCGTTAAGCATGTTTTCGTGTCCGACATATGTTTTTTCACATGGAAACTCCTGCTGAAAAACATCCAGTTTTTCCTGGGAGCGGCCGCTGATTGCATATAAAATGCTGTCTTCTTCATTCTGAAGACTTCTGGCAAACCGGTGGGCGATATTGCCGGCACCGAGAATTCCCCATCTGATCATAAACACACCTCTTTATCTGTTTTCATTATAAGAAAAAAGCAATCGCGTTTCAGCAATTGCAATTCCGCTTACAGAAAAAACACCTGCTTTCACAGGTATCTTTTCTCAGTCATTCAGCAGTTTTCTGGCAATTTCAATTGCCCCTTTTCCGTCCATGGTTCCATATACTCTCATGTCGATGCCGTCCATCGGCTTTCCGGGGAATTTTGCCTGCAGGTTTTTCAGTGCATAACGGACCTGAGGGCCTAACAGAATGCAGTCCGCATCCGGTCCGTATTCGTCGACCTGACCCAGTCCGTAAGCATCGATGCTGTAGTCCTTTCCTGCTGCTGCCGCAGCAGCTCTCATCTTGTTGACGAGAAGCGATGTGCTCATACCACCGGCACAGAATAATACAATTCTCTTGTCTGCCATAATTGCCTCCTTATTGTTGTCTTTATTCTATCACCAGAGAAACCTCACAGAAATGACGATTCTATTTCTCAATTGCGATCTTCACCGCTGACTTTGCCGTTCCAGCCGGTACCGATCGTGGTTTCCATGAAATTGTATTTGAGAAAGAAGAACGCGGCAGCACCTGTTCTTTTGAAGAAACCACTAGCGCCTTCTCTGCAGTTCACATTATCGGCCGCTTCGCTCATCATTCTGTCTTAACGAATGACAGCTTGTTTTTTACAAATTTTACAGACCTGGAACTGTTTCCGGGATTTTTGCATGCATACATTCCGGCATAAACAAAGGAATGACAAAACGGTATGATTTTTATGAAACGGCAAATCATAAAATGCCGTATAGTATAGGTGAAAGGAGTTTGATCATGGAAAAGAAATTAAACTTTAGTGAAGTTAAGAAAGCGGCAGAAAAAGAAGTCGGCCTCCTCAGTGCGGAAGAACTGAATGGTGTCAGCGGCGGCAGAGATTTCTCACCTGAGCAGATCATGATTGCCAGAACCATCGTTGAAACATACAGAAAAATGGGCTATACCCGCAATGACTTCATCAAGGAACTGGACGGCAATCAACTCGACTTTGATTACCGGGGTCTGTATATCGATATCTGGGATTATAAACTTTAATACCCGGCATATTCTTGCGCAGACACGAAATCAGATATAGCAAAAAAAACATGGGGTTTCCGGGAGGACATCTTCGGAAATCCCATGTTTTGTTTTACGTATGCTTTTTGTATCGGTCACAGTGACGAAATGATTGAATTTTACACCATTATCCTTGGCCGGAAACTGAAAACATATGTTAAATTTAAAGAGTATCTGAGCCGGCCGATCCGCATGAAAATGTACGAAATCATGCAGTATACGGAAGACTCTTATCAGATGAAAGGACACATCTCATAATGAAACTCGGAATTATCGGAACCGGCATGATTGTCAGCAACTTCCTTCCTTTTCTTGTCAAGATGGATGGTCTGAGCGTCAATGCCATTCTCAGCACACCCCGCAGCGTTGATAAGGCGAAAGAACTCGCCGGTCAGTATGGTATCGCCAATGTCACATCCGACTTCGATGAATTCTGCGGCTTTGATATCGACACAGTCTATGTCGCTGTGCCGAATTACATGCATTTCGACTACTGCAAAAAGGCCATGGAGCGCAAGCTCAATGTCATTGTCGAAAAGCCGATGGTCAGCAACGACACCGAAGCGAAAGCTCTGCGGGATATTGCAGTAAATAATCACTGCTTCCTCTTCGAGGCAATCACCACTCTGTACCTCGGCAATTACAAGAAGGTAAAGGAATGGCTGCCCAGAATCGGCACAGTCAAGATCGCCCAGAGCCAGTACAGCCAGTATTCCAGCCGCTACAATGCCTTCCGGGCCGGCGAAGTGCTGCCTGCCTTCGATCCTGCCAAGGCCGGCGGTGCCCTGATGGATCTGAACCTCTACAATATCCACTACATCATGGGACTCTTCGGCATGCCGAAAAGCTATAAGTACTACGCCAACGTTGAAAGAGGCATCGATACTTCCGGCACCCTGATCATGGAATATGACGGCTTCCAGGCAATCTGTCTGGCTGCCAAGGATTCCAAGGGACTGCGCGGCAGTATCATCCAGGGAACAGATGGTGTCATTAAGACCGACGTTTCTCCGAACCTGGTCGGTAAGGCGGTTCTCGAACTGAATGACGGCACCGTGGAAGAATATGACGACGGCTTCACAGACAAGCGGATGATTCCGGAATTCGAGGCTTTCATCAAGGCAATCAATGCGGAAGACTATGACTTCTGCTATGAAATGCTCGACAAGAGTGTGGCGGTAGCGGAAGTTCAGACCAAAGCCAGACAGGCAGCCGGTATCTTCTTCGACGCGGATAAGTAATCAAAAAGACCTGTATTCCATCGCCTGGAATACAGGTTTTTTTAGTTGCAGATGATCCAGCTTCCGTTTTTCTTCCGGAAATTCTGTTTAGTTTTCAGTGTCCAGCTTCCCGACATGCCGTAAACTTTCGCTGTCAGTGTCACATCAGCGCTGAGATGAGCGGTATTATCATTGACCGTGATTTGTAGATTTCTGATCTCGTAATTGTAATAATTCAATGTTCCGTTGCGGATCTCTTCAAAGAATTCTTCCCTGGTCTGCGTCTTGCCGGACATGTGGGTGAATGTCTTGTCTTCTGTTGTGATTCTCCGCATGGTTTCCAGATCTTTATCGATCATCGCCTGCTGAATGGTTTCAAATACCTGCAGCACTTCCTGTTTTTCTGTTCCATCATACCTATTACCTTTACGCATCCTTCTTCGGAATCTCCCTGATGATGCGGGCGGGATTGCCGCCGACGATCGTATTTGCCGGGACATCTTTGGCAACGACTGCACCGCCGGCAATGATGGCGTTCTTTCCGACAGTGACACCCGGCATGATTGTCGCACCGGCACCGATCCAGACATTGTCTTCCAGGACAACACTGCGGCAGTTCAGGATATAGCGGTCATGGAAATCATGATTGTCGGTAACGATCGTAACATGGGGTCCGATCTGGACGTTGTTTCCGATCGTGATGCCTCCGATCGACATGGCTGTGAAACTGTGGTTGATGAATACATGTTCACCGAATGTCATCTGTTTCGGGAAATCGATCTGTACCGGCGTGAACAATCCAAGACCGGAAGGCACATTGCCGTCAAAGAGTTCCTCCAGCGCTTCGCTCTGTTCATCCGAGAGCGGTTCTGCATTGTTGAGATGATGCAGTGCTTTATAAGTACGGTGCAGTTCGGCGATGACCGGCCGGTATTCTTCGCTGTGCATGTCCACAGCTTCGCCGCTTTTCAGTTTTTCAAATACATCCATATTCATAACCTCCGTCCTTTTTTCCGGTTTTAAGGTACCATTCGCTTCTATGTGTCACAATCTCACTTAACGTATCGAGGTTTCCTAGGTAACGCTTTGCAGTCATCCGTTACTAAAAAAGGCAGAATCGCTTCTGCCTTACTTCTTTCTGATGATTTCCTTGAGACCGTCGTTGATCATTGCAGTTGTCAGCTCGATGGCTTTTTCCACCGGCACTTTCTTGCCGTCTTCGATCCACTGTTTGTAGATGCTGAGCGTCGCGCTGTTGGCAAAGGTACGGATCAGGTTCTGTTCATACTCTGAATACTGTTTCAGTTCTGCGTATTTCCGGTCATTGGTTTTTGTCACGTTGCGGATCATGCGGTTGCGGATAATGCTGTCGGTGCAGGTGATTTTCTCGTAAAACGGTCCTTTTTCTTCCGAGAACAGGAAAAACTCACGGGTCAGTTTGTCAATGTCGTGGAATGTATAATCCTTTGTCCGCAGGGAAAACTCTTCTGACAGTTCATCCTGGATCTCCGCCAGCAGGTCATCCAGGGACGGATAGTATGTATAGAAGGTTTTCTTATTGATCATAGCCCGCTGAGCAAGCTCAGTGACCGTGATCTTTTCATAGTCCTTCTCCAGCATCAGTTCCTCAAAAGCCCTGCAGATCGACTCCAGTGTTCTTCTGACCCTGAGGTCTTCATGACCGCTCAGTTTCATAACAGTTCGTTGTCTCTGAGCCAGGCACGGAGATCATCGTCGCAGCCATAGACATCACTGCCTCTGATGGACAGACCTTTTTTGATATCAGCACCGGGAAGTTCCTTCTTCAGGTCGCTTTCGCTGCTACCCATGCCGCTGCCTTCGTTTGTGCACAGCGGATAAACCGTCTTGCCGGCAAAGTCAAACTGGCGCAGGAAAGTCAGTACTGCCATCGGGTAGGTTCCCCAGTAGTTTGGATAAGCGAGAACGATCTGATCATACTGGCTGATGCTTTCCGGTACGGATACCAGCTCCGGCAGAATACCTTTGTCCTTGTGAATCTGTGCTTCCTTGATGCATTCCTTATAGTCTTTGGAATATGGGGTTTTCATTTCGATTTTGAACAGATCAGCTCCGTTCAGTTCACTGATCTTCTCGGCGACAACTTCTGTGTTTCCCTTTTCGATCGTGCGCAGCGAACCGCTGAAATAGTTTTCATCTGCACGGGAAAAATAAACTACCAAAATACTCATCTGTTATACTCCTCACTCTTCGACCATACGAAATTGGACTCTCTGGCTGCGATCAGCCATCTGCCGTCCACCTTTTCATATTTATCATGATACACGATACCGTTGGTTGTCATCATTTTTTTACCTTCGGAATTCTTTCCGATCAGAATCGTTTCGTTATAGGCAGTACCGGTCGCGTGTGTTTCGTCAATGATATCGAACAGAGCCTGGCCGTTGTTATGAAAATGGATATCGAACAGATTCATGAATCTCGTGCAGGATTCTTCGATCGCTTTCCTGCCTTCATAATGAGATACCTTTCCGTTGTTCTTTGCGGTCAGTGTTCCGTTCTCTGTAAACAGGAAGGACTGTTCATGCAGTCTCATCTCGTCAGCCAGCACGCTGAAGGTGTCACACAGTTCCTTTAAAGCAAATTTTTCTTCCATTGCATTCATGTTCTTGTTCTCCTGTTCTGCTTGCATTTACAGAATACATTCTCACCAAAAGGATTGCACGGGTGTTTTCCGTTTGTTGTTACTTATGTAACACTTTGCGCATATTTGTTTCATAACATTTTAAAAGTCTGTATTCACGGGAGAATACAGACCGTTTCTTCTATTCGCCGTACCAGCCAAACAGGGAATTTCCGCCGTCCAGTTTTTGGATGGAAGACAGTTCTGACTGGCTCAGTTCAAAGTCGAAGAGATCAAGGTTTTCCTTCATTCTGGATGCTTTGGAAGATTTCGGTATCACCGGGATACCATTCTGCACCAGATATTTCAGCGCAATCTGAGCGGAGGTTTTTCCATGGGCGGATGCGATTTCCTTCAGTATCGGTTCGTCGAAGATCTTTCTTCTTCCTTCCGTGAACGGCGCCCAGCTCTGCATTACGGTTCCGTGATCCTGCAGATATTTCTGATAAGTCAGCTGAGGATAATAGACATGGCATTCCACCTGGTTCAGTACCGGCTGAATACGGCATTCCTTCAGCAGCGCATCATACAGCCGGCGGTTGATATTGGATATGCCGATTGCCCTGACCTTGCCGGCTTCATATGCTTCTTCCAGGGCCCGGTACATTTCCTTATATGCTCCATATGGTTCATGAATCAGGATCAGGTCGATGTAATCCAGTCCGGTTTCCGCAAGACAGTGATCTACCGCTTTTCTGGTTTTTTCATAAGACGCATAGGGACTGTTGATCTTGTCCGTCACAAACAGTTCGCCGCGGTCTGCACCGGAACTCCTGACTGCCTGTCCGACTTCCTTTTCGTTGCCGTACATGATGGCGGTATCGATCAGCCGGTAGCCGAGATCGATAGCCTGGCGGATACAGGAAACGCCTTCTTTGCCTCTGACATCCCATGTTCCGAAGCCAACCATCGGTATTTCAATGCCATTGTTCAGTTTTTTGTATTCCATAGTCCATCCTCTTTCCAATGCCATTCTACAAAGAGATGTCTTTCCCGGGAAATACTTCTTTGTTATTTCAAGTTATTCCTTTTCAGAATACATAGACAAAATGAACCGCCTGCTTTTTGCACATTCCCTTTTTCCCCTACTTGCGCTAAAATATAAATGCTGTCGGGATGTAGCGCAGTTTGGTAGCGCACTTGAATGGGGTTCAAGGGGTCGCAAGTTCAAATCTTGTCATCCCGACTGAAGGCTTCTGTCTGCGGACAGAAGCTTTTTATTTCTTTATCTGCAGACGGTAAAAGGAGACTTCTGCACGCCTTCCGGCATCAGATGTCTCCTTTTACCTTTGTCTGGAAATGTATTGTTAAGGGATCTGTATCATTCAAAACTGAGATCGTATTTTTCAACGTCGATCAGAGCTCTGCCTTTATGGTTGATAAAACTGATTCCGTCTGCTTCCTGATCGGTGTAGATGACGTTCGACAGTGTCTGTTCGCCGTCGTTGACAAATACTTCGCAGCTGTAGCGGTCAAGAATGATCCGCAGTTTGATCTCACCGTTGTTTTCGGCAACCGAGCACTTTCTTGTATGACTTGTCGCCCTCCTGGTTCCGGAATTGCTGCGGTCGAATTCGAGTGTGCATTCTGCAGGTCTGTAGATCAGCGATGTATACTCGTTTCCTTCTTCCGCGAAACGGATCTCGAACTTACGATAGCTGCTGTATGATTCCGGACGGATCCTTACAGTCAGATCGACCGTTCTTCCTTTTACGCCCTCCAGCTTTGTTGTGCTTTCCACCAGAACATCTTTTACGATTACGGGGTTTTTGCGGATATTCTCCAGTTCTCTGACCGGTTTCTGGATCAGTCTGCCGTTTTTAACTGAGAGTTCCCTCGGCAGAACCATCTGTCCGAACCAGCGCAGGGAGCGGATGGTATGCACGATGCTGTCCCAGTTCTGCATCCAGGCCACCATGAGTCTTCTGCCGTCTTCAGCAAGAAGTGTCTGTGTCGCATAGAAATCGATACCTGCATCCACCAGCTGTTCCGTTTCTTTATGGAATATTCCGGTTTCCGGATCAAAGGTGCCGATCATTGCCACGACGATATTGCCGCAGTTGTATTCCTCATTCTGCAAAACATCCTGAGGACTTATCAGAAGAACATATTTGCCGTCAAGTTCGAAGAAATCAGGACATTCCCACATTGTTCCGAGACTGCCGTCGTTGGCTGCCAGTACACTGACAAACTTCCAGTCATAACCGTCATCGCTGCGGAAATACAGGATCCGGCCTTTCTTGTCATTTGTGCAGCCACCGACAACACAGCGGTATGTGCCGTCTTTTTCCCGCCACATTTTCGGGTCGCGGAAATCATATTTGCTGAGTCCTTCCGGAATGTCTTTCATGCCGATGACCGGGTTGCCTTCATATTTGACATAATCGACACCGTCTCCTTCCGCCAGACACTGTGTCTGCAGGAATGTATCTTCATCCATATCGTTCAGCTTTACAACGCCTGTATACAGCAGAAGATGCTTGCCGTTATCCATGCTGAGGGCACTACCTGAGAAGCATCCGCCGGAATCCGGCTCTGTGTCAGGAGCGATCGCTGCCGGCAGGAATTCCCATTGCAGAAGGTCTTCGGTTACCGCGTGGCCCCAGTGCATCGGTCCCCATTTCTTCTTATAGGGATAATATTGGTAAAAAAGATGATACTTACCGTTATACTGGGAGAATCCGTTTGGATCGTTCATCCATCCGATATAGGGTGTCAGGTGAAACAGAGGCCGTTTATCTGAAGGAATCTGCGTTCCTTCAGTTTCTTCATAGTTCCGTGCTTCTTTTAAAATCTGACTGATCATAAAACCTCCGTTGTCCGTTGTTGGAATGACGAGATATCCGCCCTTTTCAGAGCGGATATCCCAGGATAATATAGCCAATGATTCACTGATTGATTATTTGTAGTAGTCGTCTACATACTTCTGGAAGACGGCGAGGAAGTCATTCAGATGATAACCTTCCAGCTTAGCCTGCAGATCTGCGAAATCCGCATCTGTGAAGCCGTTCATAATACCATTGGCGCGTGCTTCCTTGATGCACTTGTCAATGTCAGGATTCAGATTGGAAAGTGTCTTAGCGTCATCTGAAGTCATGAGGATGTTCGGGAATACATACTTCGTATTCATATCCGGTGTGTAGACATCCTTGATCCAGTCAAGTCTGTACTGAGCATCGTCCGGGCATGTTACGTATACATCATAATAGCTGTCGAGAATAGCCAGCGGGCCGCCGACACATTCAGCTTCACGTACTTCTACAGGAGAAGCATCGCCCAGCCATTTGTGCTTGAGCATGAATTCGCCGTTTGCATTTGTGCCTTCTTCGAAGATATCGAATTCATCGTCTTCACCGTAAGTACCCCAGTTGTTCTGCGGTGACTGAATCGGATCATACATCTGGTCGAGCCATGCGCAGATCAGAGCAGGATTCTTGGCGTTTGCTGTAATGACGCAGCGTCCGCGGTCGAAGCCGGATGTGAAGGAACCGTTTGCAGGAGTGATGTTTCTGACATCAGCTGTGAGTGCAGGCAGCGGTACCCAGCCCTTGCCGGCAATCAGATCATCCATGGAAACAGAAGCGATGTTCGCAACGTCCCAGGAGAAGCAGACACCATAGCGGCCGGATTTACCCTTGGAAACATATGTGGACCATTCCTGTGTCCATGCTTCTTTGTCGATCAGGCCTTCTTCATAGAGCTTATGCAGCCACTGAACGCCTTCTTTCCAGCCTTCTGTTGTAGCCGGGCAGACAACTTTCAGGTCATCAGTTACGACAATGTGACGGCCCTGGTCAGGATCACCATAGCCTTCGCCGAAGCCGTTGGTAAGAATGATGCTGTCTTCGTTGCCGCCGCCCATAATGAAGGACATCGGGATAATGTCACCATCGACATTGAATTCAGCCTTCAGCTTGTCAGCGTTGTCACGGAATGCGATCAGAGTCTGCTCGAATTCATCAACAGTTGTCGGAACCGGCAGGCCGAGGAAGTCAAGCCATGCCTTGTTAATGAACGGCATATTGCCGACAGTCTGAATTGCTGTCTTTTCGGAACCGAGCTGTTCGATCCACGGCAGAGCCCAGATATGACCGTTTTCGTCTTCACACATTTTCTTGTATTCCGGAGCCTGTTCGAATACTTTCTTCAGGTTCGGCATATACTTGTCGATGTATTCTTCAACGTTGATGATGACTCCCTGTTTTGCATACTTCAGCAGGTCGGTGTCACCGAAGCCGGCGGAGAACACGAATTCAGGCAGTGTCTTGATGTTGGACATTTCGAGAGCGATCTTTTCGCCCCACTGGTCGCTCTGGATTGCTTTCCAGTCAACATGAACGTTTGTCTTTTCTTCAAGACGCTTGAAGATCGTACGGTTGTTCGGGTTGGATTCGGAGCCTACCGGATAACTGGTCAGACCGCTGATTGTTGCTGTTTCAGCAAGCGGGAATGCCACATCTGCCGGGTCGACATCGAGACCGGCACTGCCTGCGCCGCCGCCTGCGCCTGAACCGCCGCCGCAACCTGCGAGCAGAGCAGCGGCCATCGTCAGGGAAATAACGAGTTTGCTACCTTTTGCGAATAAATTTGACATAATTACTCCTATTATTGTCTTTTCTCCCTAAATTGTTTTCTGATTGTGGATCAGCCCTTAACCGCACCGGCCATGATACCGTTGTCGAAATACTTCTGGAAGAACGGATACATGATCATCAGCGGAAGGCTGGAAATGATGATTGTTGCATATTTAAGCAGTTCTGCAAGACGTGCACGTTCAGCTGTGCTCTGCATGTCAGCAACCATACCGGGTTCCGGCTGGCTCTGAATAAGGATGGCACGGAGAACGAGCTGCAAAGGCTGCTTGGATGCGCTGTTCAGATAGATCAGGGCATCGAAGTAACTGTTCCACATACCGACGAACTGCCACATGGAGATGGTGGCGATGATCGGTGTGCAGACCGGTAACAGAATCTTGAAGAAGTAAACCATCTCATCTGCACCGTCGATTTCAGCGGCTTCCTGCAGATCACGAGGAATACCCATGTAATACGTTCGGGCAATGATCATGTTCCAGACACTGAATGCGCCCGGTATCAGGATCGCCCAGATCGTGTCAAGCATTCCCAGGTTACTGATCAGCAAGTACGTCGGAATCAGACCGCCGCCGAAGAACATTGTGATAACGAACAGTGTGTTGAAGAATCCCTTGCCCTTGAAATCCGGCCGTGACATCGGATAAGCCGCGAGCAGTGTGACGACGACCGAAATGATTGTGAACAGGATGGAATAAATCAACGCGTTTTTGAAACCTACCCAGATCTGACCGTTGCCTAATACACGTTCATAGGCAGTCAGAGTCCATTTGCTGAAATCAAATGTCAGACCTTTGTTCTGCAGGGTAATCGGATCGATGAAGGAAGCGAGGATGATATAGACCATCGGCAGGATAATCGCTACCAGGAATAAACCAAGCAGGATATATCCAATAATCAGAATTACCTTATCCTGTGTAGGATACTTGGAAAATTCGCTTTTCTTTTTTCTTTCTGACATGTCCGCCTCCTCATCAAATACCCTTGCCTTCATTCATACTCTGAACGATCTTGTTCATGGTAATCAGAAGGATGACATTGATGACTGTGTTGAACAGACCTACAGCGGTGGAGAAACCGTAGTCACCGTCAAGAAGACCTTTTTTATACACATAGGTCGAAATGATTTCGGATGACGATATGTTCATGTCAGTCTGCAGGGCATATGCTTTTTCAAAGCCGATGCTCATGATGTTACCTACAGCCATAATGAACTGAATCAGAACGGTATCCTTGATCGCCGGCCACTCAACGGCCTTGATCTGCTGAACGATGTTCGCACCGTCGATGACAGCGGCTTCCTTCAGTTCCTTACTGGCATTGGAAAGGGCTGCAGTGTAAATGATGGACGCCCATCCTGCACCCTGCCAGATTCCGGATGCGATGTAGATCGTACGGAACGCGGAAGGCATTGTCATGAAGTTTGTGTTGGTTCCCAGCAGCGAATTGATCATACCCGTCGGCGACAACAGGATGCGGACAATACCGCAGAGGACGATGACGGAGATGAAGTTCGGCATGTAGAGAACAAGCTGGATCTTCTGCTTGATTTTCGAACTCAGGATACGGTTGAGCAGGAACGCAAGCAGGATCGGAATCGGGAATCCCCAGAGAAGTCCGAAGACACTCAGTTTCAGCGTGTTCATGAGATAGCTCATGAAGTCGGGTGATGACAGGAAGCGGGAGAAATGAGCCAGCCCTACCCACTCACTGCCCAGAATTCCACGGATCGGGTTATATTCTGTAAATGCGATCAGAATCCCGCCCATCGGAATGTATCTGAAGATTATTGTCAGCAGGAATGCCGGCAGGATAAAAATCAGATAGAGTTGCCAGTGCTGTCTGAAATAGACCAAAGCATTATGAAACTTCGATCCTGATGCAACGCTGGCTGCATTGTTTTCAGAAGCTTTTGCCATTAAAACCCCCTTTAAAAGAAGTGCGTTTTCTTCGTTTGCACACCGCGGCTATATATATTTGTGCATATGATGAAAGCGGTTACTTCGAGATGATTTCATATTAACATTCAGATATTTCAAACGCAATATTCCAAAGGTGTCATTTGCACACTTTTTGATTAATTGCCACCCTTTTCTCATGCCGTGGATCTGGTTAATCGGTTTGCCTTCCGTGATCCGGAAAACCAACCGGAAAACACTTTTTCCAAAACCTGAAAAGACAGCAGAAATAAGGGCATTATGTAATGAAAGTCTCTGTTTGCAGGGGCTGGAGCCAACAGCAGAAGAAGCGGTTTCTGCGGAGGAAAAACACATTCATTATGCTGCTTTCGATTTTCTCTAATTCTTTTTTGCAAAGACAGAAACTGTGCTATATTTGAATTGTGCAAATGCACACTAATTAACGCTTTTTGACAACTATCTTTTCCATCCATGCTGATGGTATAGTGTAGTAAACTAACTCAGATAAGGATGAAAAGAAGATAGATTATGGGCAAAAAGACTACTATCCAGGACATCGCCGATGCTCTAGGCATATCCAGGAATACCGTTTCGAAAGCGATCAACAATTCTGACGGAATTGCTGATGCTACCAGAGAGAAGATTGTACAGAAGGCAATTGAAATGGATTATAAACAGTTTTCTTATGTGTCAGGTTTGCTTTCTGCCGGTCAGGGAGAGACTGCCGGTATCGAACACAAGGGAACAATTGCTCTTTTCAACATCACTTATCTGAGCAATTCCCATTTTGCATCCACAATGATGGACAAGATTCACGAAGAAATCAGCCGCCTCGGTTATTCATTTGTCATTAACCGCGTCAGCCATGAGAACATTGAGAACCTGACACTGCCAAAAACTTTCGATAAAGACCAGGTGACCGCTATCATCTGCTCTGAAATCTTCGATCCGGCATACAGTGATATGATCTGCAGTCTCGGCATACCTGTCCTGTTTGTGGACGGACCGGCAAGAAGAGGTGCCCGTTCTGTACAGGCTGACATGCTGATGATGGATAACAACACAGAAATCACACGCTTTGTTACCAGTCTGATCGACAGAGGTATCACACGTATCGGCTTTATCGGTGATTATGATCATTGCCAGTCTTTCTGGGAACGCTATACAGCTTACCGGTTTGCCATGTTCAGTGCGGATGTTGAAATCGACAAGCGTTTTGTCCTCAAACCGCATGAAACATTCAACCGCAACCTTATGGTCGATGAGCTCGGTGAAATGCTGGAGAATCTTGACGATATGCCGGACGCATTTATCTGCGCCAACGATTTTGTGGCGATCGACGCCATGCAGCTGCTGGCTCAGAGAGACAGAAAGCTGCTGAAAAAGATCCGTTTCCTGGGCTTTGATGATTCCTACGAATCGCGGATCTTCTATCCGGCCCTTTCGACTGTCCATATCCATTCCCAGGCAATGGCTTTTTCCGCCCTGCACCTTCTTGTGTCCAGGATCGAGGAACCGTCCCTGGATTACCGTACAATTTATGTTTCAACCGATCTTGTTCTGAGGGAGTCTACCGAATTCTGAGGCCGGCAACAGCACAAGGTCTGAATCCGGAGGCAGCATATGAACATATTTTCCTATGAAAGCAAATTCAGTCAGGTTCTCCTGAAGATTTCTATCAGCTGCTGGCTGAATACGCTTTGGATGGTCTGTTCGCTGCCCATCTTCACGATCGGCGCATCAACGACCGCTTTGTATAAGGTCACACTGAAAGTCGCGGATGAAACCGATTCAACGATCGCCAAAGAGTTCTTCAAGGCATTCCGGGACAATTTCGCCCAGGCAACAAGAATCTGGCTGATCATGCTGCTGGCAGGGATCCTGCTCGGCACGGACGGCTATATCGTGTCCCACTTGCGGGATGCTTCAACCGGTCCGATGGCGGTGATCTGGACACTGAACCTTGCTCTGATCATCTGCGCGGCAATTGTCTATGTCATTGTTCTGATCTATGTCTTCCCATTGATTTCGCGGTTTGAGAATACCGACTGGGCAATGATCAAGAACGCGTTTCTGATCGGCATTCATTTCCTGTTCTGCACGATATCGGTCGCAGCCATCCACTTTGCGATGTTCTTTGCGGTCGTTGCCATATTTACACCGCTGATCATCTTCGGCGAAGGATTGTGTGCGCTGCTTTCCTCCTATCTGATGCTCAACGTACTGCGGGTCGTTTCCGGAAACCCGGACGAGGTCGATGTATGAGAGGATCACCGGAAGAACGGGCGGCTGTCAAAAAATCGTTCGAGCGCATGAACCTGAAAGAAAAAGCGGCATATATCTTTGCTTATTACAAACTGCCGCTGTTTACCGCCTTCGTGGTTCTGGCGGTTGCCGTCTCTTCTCTGTATCATTACATAACAAAAAGAGAAGAAGTTCTGTATCTGGCATATGTCAACTTCGCACCCGGTGAAACCCTGACCGGGGAACTGTCGGATGAATATCTGGATTTTACCGGACGGGATCCGCAGAAAACCGAAGTTCTGATATATGACGCTCTCTACATCGATGAAGATCCGGCACTTGCCGATCATCAGTACGCATATGCTTCAAGAATGAAGATCCTTGGTGCGATCAACGCCGGCAAAATGGATGTCGCGATCATGAACGAGAATGCGTTCAAACAGATGTCTGCCAGCGGCCTTCTGCTGAAGATGGACATGGTGCTGATACCGGATCCCTCCCTGGCCGAACAGATACAGCCGTATGTCGTTGAAGGAACTGTCATCATCGAGGACAACTCGGTCGAATACAACCTTAACGAAGCGGATACTTACGAGGCTGTCACGGAACAGGTTGAAAACGCAATTGATGTCTCTGAATTCCCGGTATTCGTCAATGCCGGAATCAAAGACAAACTGTATATCGGTGTGATTGGAAACACCAGACATATTGATGAGGTACGCACTTATCTTGCCTACCTTCTCAATCACAATTGAATACGTGCTTAAGGCACATCCAGAAAGGCTGTAACGGTGAAAGACCGCGCCAGTAGGTCGGGACCTTTTCGAAGCTTCAACCGGTCGCCGGCTTCATAATTCTTTCAAACCATAGAAAGGGGCAAAACAACTTATGGCAACTGTAACACTGAAACACATTCAAAAGGTTTACCCGAATGCTGAGGCTTCCAAACCGAAGAAGAAGAAAAAGAACAAGAAGGAAGAAGCACCAGTTGAGGAGAAGTCCTACAAGCTGAAAGTCACGGACGAAGGCGTTGTAGCTGTCGATGATTTCAATCTTGACATCAAAGACAAGGAATTTATCGTTCTGGTCGGTCCTTCCGGATGCGGAAAATCGACAACCCTGCGAATGGTCGCCGGTCTTGAAGAGATTACCCGCGGCGAACTGTACATCGATGACAAACTGGTCAACGATGTCGCTCCGAAAGACAGAGACATCGCAATGGTCTTCCAGAACTATGCTCTGTATCCGCACATGACAGTCAGACAGAACCTTGAATTCCCGCTTAAGCTGAGAAAAGTTCCTCAGGCTGAGATCGATGAGAGAGTCAGCGAAGCAGCTGAAATCCTCGGTATCACACAGTATCTCGAAAGAAAGCCGAAGGCACTTTCCGGCGGTCAGAGACAGCGTGTTGCGATCGGCCGTGCAATCGTGCGTGAGCCGAAGGTCCTGCTGATGGACGAACCGCTTTCCAACCTGGACGCAAAACTGCGTAACCAGATGAGAGCAGAAATCATCAAGCTGAGACAGAGAATCAACACAACCTTCATCTACGTCACCCATGACCAGACCGAAGCTATGACGCTCGGCGACAGAATCGTCATCATGAAAGACGGTGAAGTCCAGCAGATCGGCACTCCTCAGGAAGTCTTCAATTCTCCTGTCAACACTTTCGTTGCAGGCTTCATTGGTATGCCGCGCATGAACATGTTCGTCGGCAAGCTGCTGAAGAAGAACGGCAAGTATGTTGTCAACGTACAGGATGCTGAGATCGTTCTTTCGGAAGACAAGCAGAAGAGACTCGCTGAAAAGAACATCGAAGAGATGGATGTCACAGTCGGTGCAAGACCGGAGCACATCACTCTCGACAATGTTGAAGGCGGCATGCTGGAAGGTGAGGTAGAAGTCAGCGAAATGATGGGTTCCTCCGTACACCTGCATCTCAACACATACGGCAGAGACTGCATCATCATCGTTCCGACTCTTGACCTCGGAGACAACGCAGCATTCGAAATCGGTTCGAAAGTCAAGTTCACATTCGCACCGAATGCGGTTCATCTTTTTGATCCGTGGACCGGAAAAAATCTGGAGTACTGATTCAGGTTACGAAAAGGCAGGGCTTCACGGCCCGCCTTTTTTTGAACATGGAAGATCAACGCTGACTGATCCCTGAACTGTCAGATGATCTGATAATAAAAGAAAGCAGAACAATTATGACCGACGCATATGCAAAAGCCCGAAAAGAAGGCGAAAAAGCAATTCATAAAGCCGTATTGAACGGAGAGTATCCATATCTTCCGGCTCTGGATGAAATACTGCCGGAAGACCATTCCTGTTCATTTGTCCGCCTCGGCACCATGGAAATTCCCCTGGACCAGGTTGCCGGCACAAAAACAGCAGGAAGAAAGAATACCTTTGCCTGCAATTTCATGCCGGCTGCAGATCCGCATACGGAATTCGCGATGAAGTGGAATTCATTGTACGCCTACCAGGAGGAGTCCGGCATCCAGGAACCGGTACAGGTTTTCGAATACCTTCACCGTTTCTATGTGCAGGAAGGCAACAAGCGCGTTTCTGTCATGAAATATCTGGATGTGCCGATGATCCTTGCCGATGTGACAAGAATCATCAGCAGCAGGAAAGATCCTCTCTATGAGGAATTCCTTGTCTGGTTTAAAGCCACAGGCCTGTATGAGCCGGAAATCAGTACTCCGGGCGGCTATCAGAAACTTGCACAGCTGTGCGGATGCAGTCTGGAAGAACCCTGGGATGACATGCAGAAACGGCGGCTGACTGCTGTATATTACCGTTTCCGCAAAGCTTATTCCGCCCTGTCCTCCACCCTGCCGGCCGGTGATGCCTTTCTTGACTGCCTGTCGGTATACGGTCTGGAAGCACTGCGGAAAGCGGATGAGACAACCTTCAGCAAACAGGTCATCCGCATGAAGGAGGCTCTGAGAAAAAACGAGATACCGGCAGTCATTGCCGAGAATCCGCAGGCGAAAAAGACCGATCCCCTCAGCGAAGTCAAAAACATACTTCCGTTCGTTGCGAAAAAACTGCGGATCGCCTTCCTGTATTCTTCCTCGCCGAAAGAATCGGCATCCGTTTTCGACCATGAACTCGGACGTATCATACTGGAAAAGCGGCTGGGTGATAGAATCCAAACGGACACCTATGAGAACTGTCTGGATTCCGCTGTCTGCCGCAGGGTACTGCAGGAAGCAGCAGAAAGCCATGATGTCATCATCACCACCTTCCCGCAGGCTTTTGAGGACACATACCGGGCGGCAGTGCGCCAGCCGGGAAAAATCTTTCTCAACTGTTCGCGCAATATGACAAAAAACATCGTACCGGTCTATGACGTGCGGATGTATGAAGCCAAATTCCTGATGGGTGCCCTGGCAGCGGTCTTTGCCGATTCCAGGCGCATTGCCTATCTTTCGGAAATGCCGCAGGAGGGAACGATCGCAAATATCAATGCTTTCGCCATCGGGGCGGCGATGATCGATCCTTATACCGAGATCTATCTTTCCTGGAAAGAACATCCGGACACGGAATGGCAGGAGCAGATGAAAGCTCTGAATATCAGCATCTTTTCCGGAACCGAACTTCCGGACCTGAAAGGCGACGAGAAAAAATACGGCATCTGGCGGCTGACGGATGACGGCGCTGTCAATCTGGCGGTTCCGATCATCAACTGGGGTAATTATTATACAAAACTGGCGGAGAGCCTGCTGGAAGGACAGACCAGTTTCAAATCCTCGCATCTGAACTACTGGTGGGGAATGAGCGCGGAAGTGCTGGATGTTCGCGTTTCCGACGCCCTGCCCTACTCTTCCAGAAAACTGGTGCAGCTGCTGAAGAACGGTCTGATTTTCGAAAGAATCAACCCGTTCGACGGCGAACTGCATTCCCAGACGGGACTCATCAAGGGACCGTATGACGCAAAACTGAGCAATGAAGAGATCCTTCATATGAACTGGCTCAACGACAACATTGTCGGCTCCCTGCCGGATCAAAAAGGAACTGTCTTATGAAGATCCTGGTCGTAGCCGACAGAGAAGATCCGGGTTTATGGGACTACTATTCTCCGAAAAAGACGGAGGGAGTGGAACTGATCCTTTCCTGCGGCGATCTGAGACCGGAATACCTGGAATTTCTGACTACTGTCGTCAATGTGCCGCTGCTGTATGTCAGAGGCAATCATGACGGCCGCTATGACGTCAAGCCACCGGAAGGCTGTGTCGATATCGACGATCAGGTCTATAACTATCGCGGTCTGAGAATTCTCGGACTTGGCGGTTCCTACCGCTACCGCAGCGGCGGCGACATGTATACCGAGAAGGAAATGCAGAAGAGGATCCGGAAGCTGAAAGGCACTTTGCTGTTCACCGGCGGTTTCGATATCCTGCTTACCCATGCACCGGCGGAAGGATACGGCGACCTCGACGACCTTCCCCATGCCGGATTCGACTGCTTCAACGGCCTGATGGAAGAATATCATCCGCAGTTTCTCCTGCACGGCCATGTGCATGAGGAATACGGTGACTTCCAAAGAGAGAGAAGCCATCCGTCCGGTACCAGAATCATCAACGGCTGCGGAAGATATATTCTGGATATTCCCGAAGGCAGCTGGCCTGAGGAAGGGAAAACCGGTTCATTCTTCTATGACTGGTATATCCTCAACAGGAAGCGCCGCTGATCCATATCAGAAAGACATGAAAAAAGGAGATCCGTCATTTTCTGACGTATCTCCTTTTTGGTTTTATTCAGCGAGTCCTGCAGGTTCTTCCGCCGGCAGTTCTTCTTCCGGCAGACTGTCGAATCTGCTTTCGCCGCCGCCCAGAACATCGTCCGGAAGGCGGGTAATCGTAGCTTCCTCAAGTGCTTTGGCTCTTGCCTCGCGCTGTTCCTTAAGATCAGCTGCGAGTTCTTCGATGTTGCGGGAAGTTTCACGGTCGAACTTTCTGCCGGTTCCGGCCGGAATCAGTTTACCGATGATGACATTTTCCTTCAGACCTTCGAGCTTGTCCTTCTTGCCGCGGACAGCAGCGTCGGTCAGCACTCTCGTTGTTTCCTGGAAGGAAGCAGCGGAGAGGAAGGAGTCGGTCTCAACAGCGGACTTGGAAATACCAAGGAGCAGCGGTCCGAACTTGGCCGGTGTCTTGCCTTCGTCCAGAACTTCGTCGTTGATCTCGTTCATACGGGCCAGCGACAGTGTCTGTCCGGCAGAGAGACCGGAATCGTTGCCTTCGATAACGATGATCTTCTTCAGCATCTGCTTGATCATGACTTCCAGATGCTTGTCGGAGATATCGATGGACTGGGTGGAATATACCTTTTTGACTTCCTTGAGGATGTATTCCTGTACAGCCCGGACGCCGGCAACTTCCAGCAGTTCTTTCGGCGCGATCTGTCCTTCTGTCAGTTTCTCACCGGCCCGATAAGCAGCTGCTTCAACAGAAGAGAAGACAT
>CACYXJ010000028.1:0-9341 GCA_902778375.1 uncultured Erysipelotrichaceae bacterium | reverse complement strand
TACGACCTGGGTCAGGTCACACTTGTGCTCGATGGATTCCTTCTCGTTCGTAACGGTCACGATCTGGCCGGTGTGGTTGTCGTTCTCGCGGATATCGGTGATTTCACCGTCGATCTTGGAGATGACAGCGACACCCTTCGGAGTACGGGCTTCAAAGAGTTCTTCGACACGGGGCAGACCCTGGGTGATATCACCGGACTGGGTCGCGACACCGCCGGTGTGGAAGTTTCTCATTGTCAGCTGGGTACCCGGTTCACCGATCGCCTGGGCAGCCATGATACCGACGGCTTCGCCAACCTCGACGAGGTTGCCGGTAGCCATGTTGCGGCCATAGCACTTGCGGCAGATACCGGTAGAACTTTCACAGGTGAACACGTTGCGGATATATGCTTCTTCGACGCCGGCATCGACAACTTCCTTTGCCAGATCATCCGTCAGATATTCATCAGCTTCGACCAGAACTTCACCGGTTTCCGGATGTGTAATGGCCTGGGCTGTGTAACGGCCGACGATACGGTCGAAGAAGGATTCGATCAGAGAATCGTTCTTGCGGTCCTTGATTGCGGATACGAGGTATCCCTTGTCTGTTCCGCAGTCATCTTCGTTGATAATGACTTCCTGGGCAACGTCAACGAGACGTCTTGTCAGGTATCCTGATTCTGCAGTCTTCAGAGCGGTATCGGTCAGACCTTTACGCACACCGTGGGTGGAAATAAAGAACTCGGATACGCTCATGCCTTCACGGAAGCAGGAGTAGATCGGAACTTCGATAATGGACGGCTGATATTCCTTACGGGATTTGGACTGGGTCGGTCTGGCCATCAGTCCGCGCATGCCGGCGAGCTGGGTGAAGTGGTTCTTGTTACCACGGGCACCGGAGATCGCCATCATGTTGATCGGGTTCATACGCGGCAAGGAGCTCATCAGTGTGTCACCGACATTGTCCTTGACGTCTGCCCACAGCTGGGAGAACGCGCGTTCCCATTCCTGCGGGGTCAGAAGACCTCTGTCACGCAGGGCGTTGAGCTGGTCAGCCTTCTGACGGCCTTCACCGACGATTTCTTCCTTATGCGGAGCGACGGAAATATCGCTCAGGGCAACAGTCATACCTGCCAGTGTGGAGTACAGGTAACCCATGTCCTTCAGGGCGTCCAGAATATCGCTGGTGCCGTGTGTCTTGTAACGGTCGAAGACAGCGGCGATCAGATTGCCGAGGTCCTTCTTCTTGAATTCAGAAGCTACCGGACGGGCGGCAATCTCTTCCTTGATATTGACACCGAGCGGCAGGAAATCGGAATCCGGTGTGGCCTTCAGTGTTTCCGGCGTGCATGCGTTCAGATACGGGAAGTCAGCCGGGAAGACATCGTTGAAGATGATCTTGCCGACGGTCGTAACCAGATACTTCTCGTTCTGTTCCGGTGTGAAGCCGGTCTTTTTCAGTGTTTTTGCCGGCAGGGCAATACGGCTGTGGAGATGGACAACACCTGTCTGGTATGCCATCAGTACTTCGTTGACATCCTTGAACAGGTGGCCTTCATTGTCACCGTATCTTCTCCATCTGTCAGCTTCGACCTTTTCGCCGAGCGCTTCCAGGGCGTCTGCCTTGTTGTAGAATTCCTGGGCTGTTTCTTCCATGTTCAGATAGAAGTTTCCAAGCACCAGGTCCTGACCCGGAGTAACGATCGGTTTGCCGTCTTTCGGGCCGAGGATGTTGTTGGAACCGAGCATCAGGATTTCTGTCTCGGCTCTTGCCATCTCGCTCAGCGGCAGATGGACAGCCATCTGGTCACCGTCGAAGTCGGCGTTGAATGCCGGACATACGAGCGGATGGACACGGATTGCACGGCCTTCAACCAGTTTCGGGAAGAAAGCCTGGATACCAAGACGGTGCAGTGTAGGAGCACGGTTCAGGAATACCGGGTGGTGTTCAATGACCTGATCCACGATATCCCATACGCGGGCATCCTGTCTGGCAATCATCTTTTCAGCTGTTTTCGGATTGGAAGCCAGCTGCTGGTTTACAAGTTCGTTGATGACAAACGGCTTGTAGAGCTGAATTGCCATCTCTTTCGGCAGTCCGCATTGCCACATTTTCAGGTTCGGTCCGATAGCGATAACGGAACGGCCCGAGAAGTCGACACGCTTACCGAGCAGGTTCTGACGGAAGCGGCCCTGCTTACCTTTCAGGGAATGGGACAGGGACTTCAGGGCACGGCCGGCTGCGCCGGTGATCGGCTTGGAACGTCTGCCGTTGTCGATCAGAGCGTCGACTGCTTCCTGCAGCATACGCTTTTCGTTCTGGACGATGATCGCCGGTGTGCCGAGTTCCAGAAGCTTCTTCAGACGGTTGTTTCTGGTAATGACACGACGGTACAGATCGTTCAGGTCGCTGGTCGCGAAACGGCCGCCGTCGAGCTGCAGCATCGGTCTGAGATCCGGCGGAATGACCGGCAGGACCGTCATGACCATCCATTCCGGATGGTTGTCGGAATTGCGGAAGGCTTCGACAGTTTCCAGACGCTTGATCAGCTTCTTTCTCTTGTCGCCGTTGGCCTTCTCGAGTTCCTTCATGATGCTGTTGTATTCAGCTTCGATATCGACCTGTTCAAGCAGGGTTCTGACGGCTTCGGCACCGGTCTGGGCGACGAAGCTGCCCGGTCCGTAAATCGCATTGTTTTCACGATACTCTTTTTCGGACAGGATCTGCTTGTATACGAGTTTCGTATCACCCGGATCGGTAACGATCCAGGATACGAAGTAAACAACTTCTTCCAGGTTTTTCGGCGGGACATTTAGCAGCAGGGACATTCTGCTGGGGATGCCGCGCAGATACCAGATGTGGGCAACCGGAGCGGCCAGTTCGATATGACCCATTCTTTCACGGCGGACGCTGGACTTGGTGATTTCAACACCGCAGCGGTCGCAGACAACACCCTGATAGCGGATCTTCTTGTATTTGCCGCAGGCGCATTCCCAGTCCTTGGTAGGACCGAAGATGCGCTCGCAGAACAGACCGTCACGTTCCGGTTTCTGGGAACGGTAGTTGATGGTCTCAGGCTTCTTGACTTCGCCATAGGACCAGGAACGAATCTTTTCAGGTGATGCAAGGCCAACCTTGATGGCTGTAAAGTTATTGATATTCATCCTTCACATCCTCCTTATCCATCGATGCCCATGTCGTCGAATCCGACTTCGGCAGCTTCCGGAATCTCATCTTCCAGATCTTCACGGATCGTCAGATCACCGGTTGTTTCGGCGTCGTTGACCATGGTCTGCTGGCTGAGATCCACGTTAGTTTCTTCTTTCAGTTCTTCCTGTTCCATCTGCTTCAGATCCATTTCGTTGCCGTCATCGTCCATCATGCGGACATCGATGGCAAGTGCCTGGAGTTCGTGAACAAGAACGCGGAAGGATTCAGGAATGCCCGGCTGCGGCAGATCCTTGCCCTTGACGATGGCTTCGTAGGTCTTGGTACGGCCCATGATGTCATCGGACTTGACTGTCAGGATCTCCTGCAGGGTATTGGCGGCACCGTAGGCTTCCAGAGCCCAGACTTCCATTTCACCGAAACGCTGGCCGCCGTTCTGCGCTTTACCGCCCAGAGGCTGCTGGGTAACGAGTGAATACGGACCGGTCGCACGGGCGTGCAGCTTGTCGTCGACCATGTGCGCCAGCTTGATCATGTACATGACACCGACAGCGATCGGTTCGTCATAGACTTCGCCGGTCATGCCGTCTGTCAGAAGGTACTTGTGCTGGGTACCTGCTTCCTTCATGATGTCGTCCAGATCCTGGTTGGATACGCCGTCGAAGACCGGTGTCGCGAATTTGACGCCGAGCTTCTTGGCAGCCATGCCGAGGTGGACTTCCAGAACCTGACCGATATTCATACGGGAAGGAACGCCGAACGGGTTCAGCATGATATCGATCGGTGTGCCGTCGGCCATGTAAGGCATGTCTTCCACCGGGTTGATGCGGGAAATGACACCCTTGTTGCCGTGACGGCCGGCCATCTTGTCACCTTCGGAAATCTTACGTTTCTGGACTACATATACTTTGACGACCTCATTGACTCCCGGCGGCAGTTCATGGTTGTCCTTGCGCTTGAATACACGCACGCTGTGGACAATACCGGCACCGCCGTGCGGAACCTTCAGAGAGTTGTCACGTACTTCTCTGCTCTTCTCGCCGAAGATGGCAAGCAGCAGTTTTTCTTCCGGAGATACTTCACTCTGGCCCTTCGGAGTAACCTTGCCGACCAGGATATCGCCTTCCTTGACTTCGGCACCGACCATGACGATGCCTCTGGCATCGAGGTTGCGGCAGGCGCTTTCAGCGACGTTCGGGATGTCTCTGGTGATTTCTTCCGGACCGAGTTTTGTCTCGCGGCATTCAATATCGTATTCCTCGATATGAACAGAGGTGTAATAGTCGGCACTCTGCATTCTCTCGGACATGATAATGGCATCTTCGTAGTTGTAACCGTGCCATGTCATGAAGGCGATCGTGACGTTCTGGCCGAGCGCCAGTTCGCCGTTCTGCATCGCCGGACCATCCGCCAGAATATCGCCGCGTTCCACTCTTTCGCCGTCCCAGACAATCGGTCTCTGGTTCAGGCAGGTGGAGGCGTTGGATCTTCTGAACTTGGTCAGTTCATAGACATGTTCGTTGCCGTCGTCTTCGCTGACAACGACCTTTTCAGCGTCGACATATGTGACTGTGCCGGGCGCTGTGGCAACACATGCGGCACCGGAGTCACGGGCGATGACATGTTCCATACCGGTTCCGACAAACGGACTGTGCGGGTTGAGAAGCGGTACAGCCTGACGCTGCATGTTGGCGCCCATCAGGGCACGGGTGCAGTCGTCGTTTTCAAGGAACGGTACGCACGCGGTAGCTACCGATACGATCTGACGCGGGGAAACGTCGGCGTAGTCGACGCTGTCACGGTCAGCCATGACGGTTTCACCGGCAATTCTGGAGATGACACGGTCGCCTACCAGTCTGCCGTCCTTGATTTCGTTCGCCTGGGCGATGACATGGTCGTTTTCCTCGTCCGCCGGCATGTATTTGACATCATCAGTAACGACACCGTCGACAACCTTACGGTACGGTGTCTCGATGAAGCCGTATTCATTGACCTTGGCATATGTTGTCAGATACGAGATCAGACCGATGTTCGGACCTTCCGGTGTCTCGATCGGGCAGATACGGCCATAGTGCGAGTTGTGAATATCACGGACTTCGAAGCCGGCACGCTCACGGGTCAGACCGCCCGGACCAAGCGCAGATACACGGCGCTTGTTGGACAGTTCGGCCAGCGGGTTCTGCTGGTCCATGAACTGGGACAGCTGGGAAGAGGAGAAGAACTCCTTGATGGCAGCCGTCAGCGGACGGATATTCGTCAGCTGTTTCGGTGTCAGGGTAGCGATGTCGGCAATCGACATTCTTTCCTTGACGACTCTTTCCATACGGGAAAGACCGATACGGAACTGGTTCTGGATCAGTTCGCCGACCGTACGGATACGTCTGTTGCCCAGCATATCGATATCGTCGGAGGAACCGATGCCGTCCAGCATTGTCAGTTCATAGTTATAGAGAGCGTACATGTCGCTCATCGTGATCGTATGCTTGTCGTTGAGCGGATCGATACCGATCAGCTTGACATCGTAATCACCGTCCTTGATCTTGATTTCCTGTACGCAGGTACCGATGACCCAGAGGGTGACATTCTTCGATTTCGTCGCTTCGGAAACGATGGCATCGCGGGCAGCGGCGCTGAGCTTGTTCAGCGGCTGATCCGGGATATATCTGTCGATCAGATACATGCCGTCCTCGTCACAGAGGTCGGCACCCTTTTCCGTGACACGGCCCAGGACATACATGCGGGAGCCGTAGTTGAGAACTGCTGTTACGTTGTCGTTGTTCAGAGCGACCGGCTGGGCGACGATACCGGTATAGACCTGGACCTCGTCAAATTCCCTGGCGATGGCCTTGATGTCTTCCGGTGTCAGGACAGTGCCCATTTCCAGGGTTGTCTCGTCCCTGCTGCCTTCCAGATCCTGTGCCAGGACGCGGCCGACGAGGGCTCTTGTCCAGGAGGTCTTCAGGGTGGCGACAGTCGGGTGCGAGAAGGCATGGACAAACGGCAGGGCACGGTTGCAGATGCCTCTGTTGACTTCTTCCTTCAGTTCATTGCGGGCATTCTTGTCAATGACGACACCCTTCTTGAAGATGACCTTGCCTTCGGAACCGATCAGGTCCTCGCTCAGGGCATGGCCTTCCATACGGTCGAGAATGTTCAGTTTCTTCCTTGTCTTGAAACGGCCGGCCTTTGTCAGGTCATAACGGCGGTAGTCAAAGAACTTCGCATCCATCAGGGAAACCGCACCTTCAATCGTTGCGATTTCATCCGCACGCTGGTTTTCATAGACACTCAGCAGGGCGTCATGGGTCGTCTTTGTCTTGTCAGCAGCCAGGGTATTGCGGACTTCTTCGTAGTTTCCGAATACCGAGGTATACAGCAGCATATAATCGTTCTGGAATTCACGTTCTTCTTCCGGCACGACGACATCGTCAAAGACGTCGAAGTTCATGGCCTTCAGGAACTTCTTCATTGCTGTTGTGTCGAAAGCGTCTTCGCCGCGCTCCAGATTCAGGGACATACCGATCGCTTTGAAGAGGATGGAAGAAAGAATCTTTCTTCTTCTGTCGATCGAAACGTTCAGAATTCTGCCGAGAGCAGCTTTCTTGTCGTCGCTCATGAACTCCAGCCATGTACCGCGGCTGGGGATCAGTTCACACGTGTATGTGTCACGTCCGGTACGCTCTTCCGAAACGATATCGAAATACGCGCCCGGGGAACGGACGATCTGAGATACGATGACACGCTCGGCACCATTGATAATGAATGTGCCTGTCGGTGTCATCAGCGGGAAATCACCGAGGAAGACTTCTTCCCACTTGGTCATGACTTCGCCGGTTTCGGGATCCATGACTTCCAGCTCCATCTTTGCCTTTAAAGGAGCACAGTAGTTCACTTCCCTGTACTTGCATTCGCTGATTGAATATTTCGGCTCACCGAACTCATAATCAAGGAATTTCAGTCTGATATTTCCCGCATAGTTGGAAATCGGATAAATATCGTCAAACACTTCCTTGATTCCGTCTTTCAGAAACCATTCGAAGGCAGCTGTCTGAATCTCTACCAGATCCGGGAGATCCAGGCTGCTGGAAACCTTGGAATAATCGCGACGGGTCGCTTTGTTGCCGTAATGCACAACGCGGTATGTCTGCTTATTTTCCATGTACGCCATCCTTTCGTCTGCATCCATATAGACGCCAAAAAGGGCATAAAGACCCCTACCCATTTTCGACTCTTATGCAATTTATAATAATAACATCCACTTTTCAATCCGTCAATTTAAAACTTTTCAATACCCAGTACCCTTTTTCCCGGGCAATGACCTCGCAGTTACCGAAGATTTCTTCAAATTTCCGGCATGCGCTTTCCGCTCCCTGCTTGCGGCGGATCACCGCATACAGGATGCCGTCCTTACGAAGATGGTCATACGCTTCTTCGAACATTCTGTAGATCACCTTTTTGCCGGTTCTGATCGGCGGATTGGTAACGACCGCATCAAAAACAGACGCGATTTCGCTGAATCCGTCAGAAACGAGCACTTCAGCTTCGATATTGTTCTTTTTGCAGTTAAGCTCAGTCAGCTCGGCTGCGCGGGGATTGATATCCGCTGCTGTAAGAACAATGTCGGGAAAGACCGTCTTCAGCGTGATGCCGAGAACGCCATACCCACATCCCAGGTCCAGGACACTTCCGTGTACCCCTTCCTGAACCAACGCTTCCAGCAGGATTCTTGATCCTTCGTCGATTCCGGTCTTGGAAAAGACGCCGTTATCCGTAGTGAATGTCAGTAAATGACCCGAAAACCGGAAAGAATGATCCTTCCGGTTTTCTGTCAGATTATGGTTATCGGTAAAATAATGCGCCGTAAAACCACATCCTTTCATAGGAGCGAAAAGCCGTAGTTAGAAAACCCGGCTTTTTCTTAATCGATTTTGAGATTCTGCTGATTATTTGAATTCTACAGTTGCGCCTGCATCTGTAAGAGTCTTCTTGATCTTTTCAGCCTCGTCTGTCGGTACGTCTTTCTTGATTTCTGCCGGGCAGCCATCAACGAGCTTCTTGGCATCAACCAGACCAAGACCTGTGATTTCACGAACAGCCTTGATAACGGCAACCTTTGTGTCACCGATAGCGCTCAGAACGACAGTGACGTTTGTCGGAGCAGCAGCTTCAGCCTCTGCCGGAGCAGCAGCAACAGCAACCGGAGCAGCAGCGGATACGCCATACTTCTCTTCAATTGCCTTTACGAGTTCATTCAGTTCAAGAATTGTAGCTTCATCAAGATATGCCAGGATCTCTTCCTGTGTTAACTTTGCCATGATTTTTCCTCCCTTTTCTCAGGCAGCTGCCTCAGCAGCGGTTTCTTCTTTTGGTGTTTCTTCAGCAGCCGGTGCACCGCCTCTTGCTTCAGCAACAGCGTTGACGGCACGGGCGAATGAAGAAATTGGTGCGTTCAGTACAGACAGGAACATGCTGAGCATGCCTTCTCTGTTCGGTAAGCTGGACAGTTCTTTGATCGTCTTCTGATCGACGACCTTTCCTTCAACAATGCCGGCTTTCAGGATCAGTGCCTTGTGCTTCTTGGCGAACTGAGCCATCAGACGGGCAGCTGTTGTTTCATCACTGCCGAATGCCAGTGCGTTCGGGCCTGTCAGGTATTCCTGAAGTTCGCCGTAGCCGGCAGCTTCTGCGGCACGGCTTGCCAGGGTGTTCTTGTAGACTTTCATCTCTACCCCTTCAGCCCGCAGGTTTCTGCGCAGTTCGGATACTTCAGCAACGGTAAGGCCGCGATACTCAGCGACAACGGTGGATCCTGAATTGGAGAACTTGCCCTGGATTTCGGAAACAACACTCTGTTTCGCTTCCAATACAGTCTTATTCATTCCTTCACCTTCCTTTTTCTCGTTATCGCATACACATATGAAGAAAGCCCTCGCGGACATACGAGGGCTCAAAAAAGGTCTTTTGTAAAAAACTTTTTTCTACCTCGGTAACATGATTAAGCATCCGCCGTTACTGTCTATGGTATTTGATAACGATAAAATAATACTCGTTTGATTTTTGTCTGTCAACAGGCAATTACGATTCTGATTATAACTGCGAAGTGAAAAGTTAACTTCCACTTTCAGGGGCTGAAAGTGGAAATCACTCGTACAGTAACTTCCGGTTGAAGTGACTCATACAGAATACAGATAAT
>CACYXJ010000027.1 GCA_902778375.1 uncultured Erysipelotrichaceae bacterium | reverse complement strand
CCGGCCAGACCGTTTTCCAGACCGACGAGAGTGACGGACTGGGAACCGCTGTTATGAATATTGACGCTGCGGTTGCGCAGCACTTCGAAATCGCCGTTGTCCAGAAGATTTACTATCGCATTGGCTGTTTCTTCGTCGCGGGTATCGCTGTCTCCGAGCACGGCGAACTTGCCGAGCGGGGCACGGATTTCCCGCAGCCAGCGGCTGATCAGTTCATTGCTGTTCTCGTTGGGAACCGCGTCGGTATCATACACGTCACCGCCGAAGATGACGACGTCGGGAGAAAGATTGTTGATGTGATCGATCAGCTTGTTCAGTCGTTTTTCATCGACGAATGTGCCGTAATCCAGATCGGCAAAGTACAGGATCTGCACGCCGTCCAGCTGGTCGGGAATCTTCTCGGCTCTGAGGCTGACGCGCCTGGTTACGATGCGGGTCGGCGCGATATAGAATGAATCAAAGGCAAAAAAGCCTGTAATCAGGCAAATTGCAACGATAATAGCCAGGATTTTCTGCCAGGTCTTCATCCGCTGTTTCTCTCTTTATCCGTAATATCATATCACAAGAGATGCTTGTTAGGTGGTACAATACAGATGGTGTTATCATGATCGATCAGCTGCATATTTTACAGACCGATGTACTGCTTGACGGACGCAGACCCAGAGAAGGGGCAATTGAACTGATCCGTTTTTTTCACGAGGAGAATATTCCCTATCTGATTCTCAGCGAACTGAGCGGCCGCAACCGGGCGCAGCTGGCAGATCTGTTTGAAAGCTGCGGTTTTCCGCGTATTTACGATCATCGTTTCTATACTTCGGCAATGGCCGCTGTCGACTGGCTGATGGCCTATGAACCGGAACGGCGGACCGTCGAGTATCTCGGTGGCAGTGCCATCCGCAGTGCCATCGAGGTCAGCGGTCTGAGACTTTCGCATCTGGATGCCGGCGCTTTGTTTCTCGGCCTTGACCGGAATCTGACCTATGACGATTACTCCGAGGCACTGCAGACACTTCTCGGCGGAGCGATCCTTCTGTCCACCGACAGCCGACGGACGATCCGGCTGGAAGGCAGGGAAGTGATCGGCAATGGTTCGATCGCGAAAATGTTCGAATATGCCGCCGGCATCAGAGCCGCTGAATTCGGCCATGGCGCGGTCAACGGCCTGCGTATGGCATTGCGCTATCTGCGGCTGGAACCGGAAGATGTGCTGATGGTCGGCAACGATTTCGAGAAGGATATCCGTCCGGCTGTCGAACTGCACATGCCGAGCGTCTACGTGACAGAAGGCGGCAGTCTGGACAACCTCGATATCAGCGAAGAATGCCATCCCGATTTCATCGTCGGTGATCTTCTCGGCCTGACCCGCTGAGCTGTCTTGCAGAGCATTTCAGACTCTGCTAAAATATCGTTAATGCGTTGAAAAAGACCAGTAGCAGGGGAAGCGTTTTGCAGAGAGACGGTGGCTGGTGCGAACCGTCAGATGACAGCCTGTGACTCACCTTTGGAGCAAACGTATTTCAGGCGTTAACTGAAACAAGAGGGCACAGAAATGTGAACTAAGGTGGTACCGCGTAAACTACGTCCTTAGAAGTAAGGGCGTTTTCTTATTTTGAAGAGAAAAGAGGAAATGAGTATGACATACAACCACAAGCAGACAGAAGAAAAATGGCGTAAGTACTGGGAGGACAACAAGACATTCAAGACCGATGCCTGGGATTTCAGCAAACCGAAATTCTACGCTCTGGACATGTTTCCGTATCCCAGCGGAGCCGGTCTTCATGTCGGCCACCCGGAAGGCTATACGGCAACCGATATCGTCTCACGAAAAAAGCGCATGGAAGGATACAACGTCCTGCATCCGATGGGATTCGACTCCTTCGGTCTGCCGGCGGAACAGTATGCCATCAGCACCGGCAATCATCCCGAACAGTTCACCAAGGACAATATCGCTTTCTTCACCAGCCAGCTGAAGAACATCGGTTTCTCCTATGACTGGGACCGCGAAGTTTCGACCTGCGATCCTTCCTTCTACAAATGGACGCAGTATATCTTCACTCTGCTGTTCGAGGAAGGACTTGCCAAGTGCGTCGACATGCCGGTCAACTGGTGCGAGGAACTCGGCACCGTCCTTGCCAACGATGAGATCATCGACGGCAAGAGCGAACGCGGCGGTTATCCGGTCGTCCGCAAGATGATGAAGCAGTGGGTCATCGATATCGTCAAATACGCCGACCGGCTGCTGGAAGGCCTGGAGGAAATCGACTGGCCGGAAAGCACGAAGGAAATGCAGCGCAACTGGATCGGCAAATCGGTCGGTGCCCATGTGGATTTCAAGGTCGACGGCTTCGATGACAGCTTCACCGTCTTCACCACCCGCTGCGACACGCTCTTCGGCGCCACATACTGTGTCCTGGCACCGGAACACAAACTGGTCGAAAAGATCACCGCCCCGGAAGCCAGAGCGGCCGTTGAGGAATATGTCAAAGCCTGCGCCAGCAAATCGGAACTGGAAAGAACGGAACTGAACAAGGAAAAGACCGGCATCTTCACCGGTGCCTATGCGATCAATCCCGCCAACGGCAAGAAGATCCCGATCTGGATCTCCGACTACGTTCTTGCCACCTACGGAACCGGCGCCATCATGGCCGTACCGGCACATGATACCCGCGACTATGAATTCGCCACGAAGTTCGGCCTCGAGATCATTCCCGTCCTGGAAGGCGGCGATGTGACGAAGGAAGCCTGGACCGAAGACGGCATACATATCAACAGCGGCTTCCTTGACGGCATGAACAAGGAAGAAGCCATCGATGCCATGACGAAATGGCTCACAGACAACGGTCTCGGTGAAAGAAAGGTCAATTACCGTATCCGCGAATGGATCTTTGCCCGTCAGAGATACTGGGGCGAACCGATCCCGGTCGTTCATCTTGAAAACGAAGACATGATCGCTCTGCCGCTTGACAAGCTGCCGCTGATTCTGCCTGAACTGGATGATTACAAACCTTCCTCCTCCGGCGCTTCACCATTGGAAAAGGCAACCGACTGGGTGAATGTCGAAATCGACGGCAGAAAAGGAAAGCGGGAAACCAGCACGATGCCCGGCAGTGCCGGCAGTTCCTGGTACTTCCTGCGCTATATCGATCCCCATAACGATGAGATGTTCGCCGATTATAAACTGCTCGAGCACTGGCTGCCGGTCGACCTCTATGTCGGCGGTCCGGAACATGCCGTCGGCCATCTGCTATACAGCCGCATGTGGAACAACTTCCTTTACGACAAAGGCCTGGTACCGGTCAGGGAACCGTTTGCCAAACTGGTCCATCAGGGCATGATCCTCGGTGCCAACGGCATCAAGATGGGCAAGCGCTATCCCGAATTCATTGTCGACCCGAACGAGATCGTCGATGTCTACGGTGCCGATACGCTGCGTCTTTACGAAATGTTCATGGGACCGCTGGAAGCCAGCAAGCCATGGAGCGAGCAGGGTGTCGAGGGTGCCCGCAAGTGGATTGAAAGAGTATGGCGTCTGTGCATGGAAAGCGACGAGAAGATCACTGACGAACCGACGCCGGATCTTGACTATTCCTACAACTTCATGATCAAGAAGGTCGGCGAGGATATCGACTCGCTGAACTTCAATACCGCCATCAGCCAGATGATGATCTTCATCAATGACTGCTATAAGACCGACAAGGTAAACCGCGGTATGATCATCGGCTTCATCAAGGCCCTCAGCCCGATTGCGCCGCATGTATGCGAAGAAATATACCATCATTACACCGGCGAGGACACGCTTGCCTACGCGCCATGGCCGGCATACGATCCGTCCAAGCTCGTACTCGACACGGTGACGGTCGTCGTCCAGGTCAACGGCAAGGTCAGAGGCCGCTTCGACATTGCCAAGGACAGCGACAAGGAAGCATTGGAAAAAGCTGCGTTTGCGCTGGAAAGCGTCAAACCGCACACGGAAGGAAAAACGATCCGCAAGGTGATCGTGATTCCCAACAAGATCGTCAATATCGTGGCGGTCTGAGAAACCGGATCAACACCAGCCGGGAAACGGTAGTTTCCCGGTTGGATTTTTGTTATAATACCTAGGTTAATATGGGAAGAGAGTTTAATGTAACGATCGATCAGTTCGACGGACCTCTGGATCTGATGCTGAATCTGATCCGTGAAAACAAGATGGATCTGCTGAATCTGGATGTCAATCTGCTGACCGATCAGTATATCGCATATCTGAACAGCATGAGCGAGCTGCACCTGGAAGTGGCCAGCGAATACCTCGTGGAAATGGCGACATTGATCGAATACAAATCGAAGAAGATGCTGCCGGGGAACAGGGACACGCTGGAAGGCGAAGAGGAAGAGGATCCGAAGGAGAGACTCGTCCGCCGCCTCCTGGAATACCAGCAGTTCAAGGATGTCTCGCAGGAGCTGATGTATCTCTATGAGAGCCGTCAGCTGATGATGAGCAAACCGCTGAGCCGGGAAGCTGACGAGTTCATGAAACCGGCGGAAGAAGAGCACTACAGCGGCAATCCGTATGATCTGATGAAGGCGATGCGCCGCATCATGCTGAGGATGCAGCTGTCAAGACCGATCGAGACCCGCTATACCGTCAGGGAGATCTCGATGGAAGACAGGGTCGTGGAAGTCAGGGCCAAACTCGACAGACTGCCGCCGACGTTCCGCTTCGAAGCTCTTCTCGATGACTGTCATGATGTCCCGATGTTTATCGCGACATTCCTGGCAGTTCTTGATCTGGCCCGCCAGCACCGTCTTGTCTTCACAGTTGAAGATGATGACACGATCTGGTTTGCAAGAGGGGATAAATACGCATGAGTGAAGAAAAGATGATAGCCGATCTCAGCGGTGTTCTGGATGAAGCCGAGGAAGACTGGCGGCTGGATGACAGCCTGCAGGTGATCTCCTCGGAAAGCGACGATATTGAATCGTTTGGCGAACAGGCAGAAATCACCGTGACGGTCGAAGAAGAGATAAATGAAGAACAGCCGCAGGATCCCGGCGATGAGGAAAGCTTTCTGCATCTGGCCGCCGTCCTGGAAGGTCTTCTGTTTCTGACCGGCGATGAGGGAATGACTGCCCGGCAGGCAGAGGAGACCCTCGGCACCGGCAGCGAATACACGGCCAGACTGTTTGACTATCTGCAGCAGTACTACAACGCAGACGAGCGCGGAATCGAACTTGCCCGTTTCGGTGAAACGTGGCGTTTTTTGAGCAAGGCATCGATTCATGAATATGCCCGCAAGCTGTTTCAAATCAACAAGACGAACAAGCTTTCCAACGCCGCCCTTGAAACACTTGCGATCATTGCCTACAAACAGCCGATTACCCGGGTGGAGATCGAAGAACTGCGCGGTGTCGGCGCCGATGTCATGCTGCGCAAACTGGAAGCCAGGGGACTGATCAGGGAAGCCGGCCGTTCGGAAGCTCCGGGACGCCCGATTCTCTATGCCGTAACGGATGAATTCATGGATGCGTTCCAGCTGCTGAGTCTCGACGAACTGCCGGAACTGCCGCAGTTCAGCCAGGAGCAGGAAGGAAGCGACGACTTATTTACACAATGATGAAGAAAACGCTGAAAATACTCTGTGCCCTGATGCTTCTGTGCGGATGCGAAGCACCCGCGGCGGACGTACCGCAGCCGGCGGAAGTACAGGAGGAGGAAGAACAGGTCTTTGCCTGCCGGGCAATTGACTTCTATGATTACAGCACACCTGTTCCCGCCGGTGAGAAGATCGGTGACGATTATTTCCAGGACACCCTGTTCGGCGGCGATTCGCGGATGGGTTCGCTGTTTCTGTTCAGTGACCTCAGGGACCGCGGCGCGGAGATCCATTACGTGACATCGCTGAGCCTGTGGGGAATCTATGACGTGGCAATGGAAACGGATGACAGAAACCTCTATGATATCCTGATGGCGACCGGCAGGGGAAACATCTACATGCTGATTGGCATCAATGAAATCCGAAGCATGGATTTCACCGCCTGGACAGATGAGTACCGTGCCGTCATCCAGGAAGTCAAGGAGGAACATCCGGGTGTGAATATCTATCTCATTCTGAACTATCATCCGCTGGAAGTCTCGGGACTGACGGACGAGGAACTGAATGAGCATCTGCAGATGGAAAATGACGGCCTGATCAGTATTGCCAGAGAAGAACATGTGTATTATCTGAATCCGGATGAAGCACTCGCTTCCAACGGCAAGGTTAGGGAGGATATCGTCTGGGACGGCCTGCATCTGAATACGGAAGGATCCCAGATCTTCGCGGACTTTATCGCGACCCATGTAGTAAGGGAGGATGTTTATGTTAAAGAAATTTGTGAGTAGCCTGCTGGCAGTGCTGCTGATTGCCGGCTGTTCTGCCGGAACTGACGGCGAAATGGTTCTGAACCATAAACCGGTTGCCGAAATGGCCGACGGCCTGGTACAGACGCTGGGCATGAGCGAACTCAAGGAAGTCAAGGAACGTGTCATGTACGGCATGTTTTTCGAGACCCGCAAGGACGCCGAGGACAACTTCGTGACCGATGGCCGGGTATACCGCGGTGAAGACAAGAACGCCGACACCGTAGGCGTCTTCGAAACAACCGACAAGGATCAGTGCATCGAATATCTCAACCGCTATCTGGAAACCCAGAAAGCCAATTCGCAGATGTATTCACCGGAAGAAGTTTTCAAGATCGACAATGCCATTCTTGAGACAAGCAAGGACGGTTCTGTCGTCGTGCTGGTCATCAGCAGCGAAATCGAAAAAGCCCAGACCGCAGTCAACGAACTGCTGAAATAACACAGAGGTTCCCGCAAGGAAACCTTTTTCCTGAAGAAAACGGAGGACAAACATGATTGACAGGTATTCCCGAAAAGTAATGCGCGACATCTGGAGCGAAGAAGCGAAATTCCAGGCCTGGCTGGACGTTGAGATCCTGATTGACGAAGCCTGGAGCGAACTCGGCGAAATTCCCAAGGAGGACGTCGAGAAGATCAAAGCCAATGCGAAGTTCGATGTGGCCAGAATTCTGGAAATCGAACAGGAGACCAGACATGACGTTGTCGCTTTTACAAGATGCGTCTCAGAGAGTCTCGGCGAAGAGAAGAAGTGGGTCCATTACGGTGTGACCAGCACCGATGTCGTCGACACCGCCTACGGTATCCGCTACAAGAAGGCCAATGCCATCCTGCGCCAGGATATTCTTGATTTCATGGAGGTCCTCAAGGAGAACGCCCTGAAATACAAGGACACGATCATGATGGGAAGAACCCATGGCGTCCATGCCGAGATCACGACATTCGGCATGAAGTTCGCCCTGTGGTATGAGGAAATGAAGCGAAATCTCGAACGCTTCGACAACGCTGCAAAGGAAGTGGAAGCCGGCAAGATCTCCGGCGCGGTCGGAACATTCGCCAATATTCCGCCGTTTGTCCAGGATTATGTCTGCGAGCACCTCGGCATCGCCAGTGCGAACATCTCCACCCAGATCCTGCAGCGCGACCGCCATGCCGCATATTATTCGACGCTTGCCCTGATCGGTTCGACGATCGAACAGATGGCCATGGAAGTGCGTCATCTGCAGCGTACCGAAGTCAGAGAGGCGGAAGAACATTTCAACAAAGGCCAGAAGGGCTCCAGTGCGATGCCGCACAAGCGCAACCCGATCGGTTCCGAAAATATCTGCGGCTGCGCGAGAGTGCTGCGCGGTTATATGATCACCGCTTTCGAAGATGTGCCGCTCTGGCATGAGCGCGACATTTCCCATTCCAGCGCCGAGCGCATCATCGCTCCCGATGCGACAGCACTGCTTGATTACATGCTGAACCGTTTCGGAAGGATCCTGAAGAACCTGACAGTCTTCCCGGAAAACATGAAGAAGAATATCTGGCTGACCAACGGTGTCATCTTCTCCCAGCGCTTCATGCTGAAGCTGGTCGAGAAGGGATGGTCACGTGAGAAGGCTTACGATACAGTCCAGCCGCAGGCCATCAGAGCCTGGGAAAACAACCTGAACTTCCGCGATCTGATGAATGCGGTCCCGGAGGTAAGGGAAACACTGACACCGGAAGAAATCGAAGACTGCTTTGACCCGATGTATCATGTCCGCAACGTGGACGAGATCTACCGCCGGGTCGGCATTCTCTGAGCATTCCGTGATACCGGATCATCGGGATCCGGTTTCTTTTATTGATAACTGTGATATAATCACGGCAATTGTCTGCGGAAAGGAGGCGGAACATGAAAAAACTGTTTAAGATCATTGCTGTTCTGCTTCTTGCGGCCGCACTGTTCTGGGCAGGGGAAGCGGCTGTACGCAGCCGGCTGATCAGGATCAACGAGCTTTTTGTAAATGCCGGTGACATTATCGGTGTCGATCTCTCCGAGTATCAGGGAGAAGTGGATATGGATATCCTGACATCACAGAATATCAGTTTCGTGATTATCAAGGCGACAGAGGGAAGCGGCCATGTCGACTCCTATTTCTACGACAACTGGGAAAATGCCAGAACGAACGGCGTGATTGCCGGCGCCTATCATTTCTTCTCGTTCGACAGCAGTGCCGTGACCCAGGCTGAGCAGTATATCAGCACTGTCGGTTCGCTGAGCGGCAGGATGCGCCCGATCGTCGACGTCGAACTGTATGCCGACAAGAGGACCAATCCTCCGGATGTGGAGGAAGTACGGCGCGAACTGGGCATCTTCCTGGACCTGATCGAAGCCGAATATCATATCAAGCCGATCATCTACGCTTCCGACGAAGTGTTCAAGAACTATCTCAGCGGATATTTCGACGAATATCCGCGCTGGGTAACGAACATGTTCTATCCGGCATTTGTCCGTGACGGCGACAACTGGCTGATCTGGCAGTATTCCGACAGCAGCGATGTAGGAGGCTTTCAGGGAACCGCCGGCAAAATCGATCTCAATGTGCTCAACCGCAATGCCGATCTTTCCGATCTGCTCAGCGGCTATTAATCAGAAATCATGATCAACAGGGAACAGGCAGCAGAGGCTTTCAAGGCATATCTGCAGGAAAACGGTTATGAAAAAGAAGACGGATATGAACTGAAATATGTTCATACGTTTCATGTTTGCCAAAGAGCTCTGGAAATCGCCGCTTCCTTAAACTGCGATGAAAGTGACACAGGCCTGGCCTGGCTGATCGCTTTGCTGCATGATATCGGACGCTTTGCCGAACTGTCAGTCTTTCATACATTTGACGGAACCAGATTTGATCATGCCAAATACGGTGCGGATCTCCTCGGCAGGGGACTTCTGCGCCGTTTTATTGTTGATGACAGCTATGACAGACTGATTCTGAAAGCCATCAGCAATCACAGCAAACTGGTGATCGAAGACGGTCTCACACCGCATGAACTGTTTCATGCCCGTCTGATCCGCGATGCTGACAAGCTCGACAACTTCCGGGTCAAACTGGAAACGACTCCGGAAGAAACCTTTCCCGGTTACGGTTTTACCAATGAGATTCTCAGTACTTCCGGCATTTCCGATGCCGTCATGGAGTCGGTAAGACAAAGACAGTGCGTAAAGCTTGAAGACAGGAAAGAACCGCTGGATTATTATGTCTGCATCATGGCATTCATTTTCGATCTCAACTATCCTTACAGCCGCAGTTATGTACAGATGAATGACATCATCCGCCGCATGATACAGTCAATGAACTGCAAAGATGAGGTGACATGCGGTAAACTGGATGAAATCCGCGCTATCATGGAAGCGTATCTGCAGGAGTGACAGGAGGAAATATGCGTTTCTTTCCGGAAAAGGAAATACTTGTCAGCACTGTCAGGATCGGTAAACGGAAGGCACTGGTTCTGAAAAACCGGAACATGCACAGCGTATCTGCCGGTGTGCTGTGGATTCATGGCGGCGGCTATGCGACCGGCATGAAGGAGATGGTCTATTCATCCCGGGCGTATGATCTGGTGAAGGAATCCGGTGTCACTGTTGTCAGTGTGGATTACCGTCTTTCGGCCTTTCATCCTTACCCGGCAGGATTCGATGACTGCTATGCGGCATTGCTGTGGATGAAGGAAAATGCCCTGAAACTGAATATCCGCAGCGATCAGATCATGGTCGGCGGCGAGAGTGCCGGCGGCGGTATGGCAGCCGCACTGTGTATGAAGGCAAGGGATGAACACTCGGTGAATATCGCCTTTCAGATACCGCTGTATCCGATGCTTGATCACCGCGATACTGAAACTTCCCGGGATAACCACGGCCGGATCTGGAACACCCGGAACAATCATCAGGCATGGGCGATGTATCTTCGCAAATGCAAAAATGAGATTCCGTATTATGCCTCACCGGCACTGTGCAGTGACTGCAGCGGTCTTCCGCCGGCATATACGTTTGTCTGTGAAGGGGAACCGTTCCTGCAGGAAACAAAGGATTATATCCGGCATCTGCAGGAAGCGGGAATCGAAGCGGAGATGGATGTATATCCCGGCAACATGCATGCCTTCGACATGATCCGTCCCCGGATGAAAACATCAAGACAGGCAGCCGAGGCGTTCCGGCAGCATTTCCGGAAAGCTCTGACAAATTACTATGCCCCGCAGGAGGAAAAGGTTATATGAAAACAGAAGAAACAATGATCAAAATGATTTCCCGGGCAGAAGGCAATCTGCATGACATCGAACACTTTCTCAAGGTCTGGGGCTATGCCCGGACAATCAGCAAAGCGGAAGAACTGAACAGCTTCCGGCAGGAAGTTGTGGAAACAGCAGCCATTGTCCATGACATCTCCTGTCCGTACTGCCGCCGCAAATACGGCAGCGCTCCCTGGGACAAACAGGAAGCGGAAAGCGCGGCTCTGCTGGCGGAATTCTTTCAGGGTGAGGACATTGCCGGTGATGTGAAGAACAGAGTCGTATATCTGGTCAGCCATCACCACACCCCGGCTTTGATCGACGATGTCGATTTTCAGATCCTGATCGAAGCTGATTATCTGGTCAATGCTTCCGAACACGGCTTCAGCAAAGAGAAGATCAAAGAATTCGGCAATGCCTGGTTCCGGACAGAAACAGGCAGGAAACTCCTGCAGACGATGTTCCTTTCCGGCGATGAATCCTGAAGTGCATCTCCATCAGGAATGAAAACGGCGCCCCGTCATTGACGGAGCGCTTCTTTGTTCATGAAGGATATAAACCTCTGCAGGGCGACATTGTCGTTTTTCTTTTTGTACAGGGCATGGATCTGCTCGGTTTCTTCTTCACCGCGCATCGGCACAAAGATCAGTCCTTCGGCATCGGTGATCTTCTTGACACAGTAATCAGGAACGATCGATATGCCTTCCTCGGCGGCGACCATGATCAGCACCGATTCGACATCGGTGGAGCGGCAGACGATCTGCGGCTGGTAGCCGGCCTTGCGGTAGAGATCCATGAACTGCGAGTCGCCCTGGTTGTCGACACGTCCGGAAGGGGACATGTAGATCAGAGCCTCGTCGCGGAAATCGCTGCGTTCCAGATATTCCCGGCGGCCGAGCGGATGGGCGGCATAGAGAACTGCCGTCAGGCGGGCATTCTCGATACTGATCGGGACATATTCGGGACTGTGGCGCAGGCCGGTAGAGTCCCAGGTGAAGATGATATCGTATTCGTCATTCTGCAGTCCGGCAGCCAGATTGTCGGAAGTATCGCGGTAACAGGTCAGAAGAACATTCGGCATCTGACGGTGAAAGGAACGCAGATTGTCGGAAAGGGTGCTTCTTTCGTAGCCTTTGATATAGCCGATCCGAAGGGTTCCGATGATACCGCTGCTGGCTTCGGCTGCCCGGTCGAGAGCATCATCCAGATGGGCGAGAATGGCTCTGGCATCATTGAGGAAGCTCTGACCGGCAGGAGTCAGGGAAATCGGTCTTACTGAACGGTTGATCAGCTGACAGCCAACCGTCTCCTCCAGAGCCCTGATCTGCTGGGTCATCGCCGTCTGGGTAATATAGTGTTTTTCAGCCGCGGCAGAAAAACTGCGCAGTGTGGCAACGGAAATATAGTAACGGAGCTGGTTAATATTCATATCGGTACCTCAATATAAGAAAATCTTATATTAATATGCAGAAAGAGACAAGAAATAAACTAAAATATCGTGTTTTAATGTAACCATGAATTATAACAGAGAAGAAATCAGAACAATTATCGCGGATTATGCGGCAATTACTGCCGGAACGCTGCTGATCGCAGCTGCCGTCGTTTACTATCTGGTACCGCTGAACCTGGTGACCGGAAGCGTTACGGGTCTTGCCCTCGTTCTTTCCCAGGTACTGCCGCTGAATCAGGAATCCCTGGTTCTCATTCTGAACCTTCTCTGTTTCCTTGCCGGTGTCAAAGCGTTCGGGAAACGTTTCGGCATCCGTTCGCTGTATGTGTCGGTGATGCTGCCGGTGCTGATGAAACTCCTGCCGCTGATTCTGAACCCCTCCCATGTTCAGTGCGGACTGCTTCCGGGCATAGCGATCTTCCTCATTCTTCTGTCTTCCGGACAGATGATCCTGTTTGCAAGCGATACAGCATCCGGCGGCATCGATACCGCAGCTGAAATCATTGCCAGACGCTGCAATATCCGCACCGGCACGGCGATTTCGGCGGCCGGTATCCTGACCTGCTTCAGCGGTCTGCTGGCTTATGATCTCAAGGTCGTACTGATCGGCATTGCTGTCACCGGACTCAACGGCATCATTCTCAACCTTCTGCAGTCCGGTGTTGAAATGCTTGCCCGCGCGCTGCAGGAAAGAAGAAATCCGGTTTCAGCAAAGCAGTGACAGTCAATGAACAATTGAAGAGAAAAACAACAGGAAGCGGAAGGCTTCCTGTTTTACCGTAAAGATCAGAACAATGTATAATGAATCTGACAGGAGGTGAAGAACCATGGGTGTACTGAAAATGCTGAAGAAAACGGTCGGTATTGCTGATTTCAGCGATGTCATTTCGGTTTCCGCTGCCAGGATGATGGCAGACAGAGGGGAACTGGAACCGCTGTATCTGATCGGTCTGCGTTTCGGAGGAAAGGAAGATCTCAGCAACTGTGTATTCGTGCCGGTCGGCATTTCCGCCATCAAGGATCAGTATGATGACGTCATTGAAGAACTTCTGGTGGAAGGCCGCGTTAAAAGCTATTCATGCACACCGCAGTACAGAGGTCACAGTGCCGTGCCCTGCAGACTGACGATCAAGGCTTTTTCACCGACCGGCAGCACCGAATTCACGGAAACGATCAATATCTGGTAAGGAGATAAACAATGGCTGAAGATGTTCGCAAAGTTAAGGATGTAAGCAATATCAAGGAATTCAACGAACAGTATGAGCTGCCTGACTGTATCGTGCTGGACAGCGGTTACTGCTCCATGGGCCGCATGATCGCATACAAGGCATGCCAGCTGGGCGGCTATGCATATTACGACGCAGTGACACTGCTGGAACTTGTACCGCAGTACAATGTCACAAAGGACGATGTGGATCTTTTCGAGCAGAAACTGCGCGTCCGCAGTTTCACGGCCGAGGAACTGCAGGAAGATGCCGAATTCAGAAGATTATCGGAAATCTTCAGCGAGGCGGCAGACATCGCCCTGAGCAGGGGAAAATGCCTGATTCACGACCGTCTTTCCAAAGAGGAAGTGATTGCCAAAGGCTACAGCTGTGTCAATGCCATGACCTATGCGACCGATATCAAGGCTAAGATCGTCAAGGCAAGAGTCTCTGTCCTGTATGAGAATGTCAAGGACGACAATGCGGTGATTGCTGCGATCAGGCAAGAGGATATGATCCGCAAAAACTGGAAAAGAGGGCACAGCCGCAGCGAGTGGGGATGCCTTGAAACCTATGATCTGGCAATCAATACCGATACCTTCGGTCTCGATTATGCCGCGAAAATGCTTGCTTCACTGATGAAGAAGTAGGAAAACGCAGTACAAAGCCATACAGCAGAGTCCCGGAAAGGGACTTTTCTGTTTTGACATACGCTGATGAATATCGTTTGACAGCAGGCGGGAAGGGAAAGTAGAATTAAATTACGACAAAACTTGACGAAATAGAAAAGAGAGTATTATGGCAGGAATCAGTGATCTGAAATATGAGAATATCCGCGATGTGAGAGCCTGTTTCTATCAGGGCGGGATCTGGACAAAGAATGCCCTGAGCGAGAAAACCGGACTTTCGCTTGCCGGAACAACGAATATTCTGAAATATCTTCTGGAAGAGGAGGAAATCATCCTCTCCGGCAAGGCCGTATCCAAGGTCGGCCGCAAATCCAAGCAGTACATCATGAACCCGGACAAATTCCATATCGGCTGTGTCATCGCCGCCTACGGCAAATGGTCGCATTCGCTGTGGACTGCGTCCTATAAGCTCAACGGGGAATGCATCTTCCGCGAACAGGCGGACGACACGACACTCGATGCCGATTTCGTTCTGAACATGACACAGAAGATGGTCGAAAAGGATCCGCTGATCAGATGCATCACCGTATCCGTACCCGGTGTTGTTTGTGACGGTGTCATCAGCACATGCGATATCGACGCGCTGGAAAACACCGCTCTTGAAGAAATGATGCGGGAACGTTTCGCCATGCCGGTTGCACTGGAAAACGATGTCAATACCGCAGCTGCCGGTTTCGCCGCGAAACACCGGAATCATCAGAATCTGGTTCTGATCTATCAGCCGGAAGTCTCGCTGGTCGGCAGCGGCATCATGATCAACAGGAAACTCTATCAGGGCAGCCGCGGGGCAGCCGGCGAGATCAAGCATATGGCTGTGAAAGACAATGATGACGCAAGATCGATCCTGATCGCCCAGATGCAGAATCTCTGTGCGGTACTGAACCCGTCCCTGATCGGCTGGTACAGCGATGTGATCCGCGAAGGAACGATCAAAGCCAAAGACATCAATGTTCCCGAACAGCTGAAATGCGATGTTGTAAGGGTCACCGACTTTTATCTGCTTCTGGCCAGAGGCCTGTTTGCCAAAGGAATGGATATCCTTGTCGGTCATGAAAGCATCAGGAAAGGAAAATAAGCATGCGTACTGATTATCATCTTCACTGTGAATTCTCGGACGACTCCCGGGAAACGATGGACAGCCAGATCAAAAGGGCGATCGAACTCGGCCTGGATGAGATCTGTTTTACCGACCATGTCGACTACGGCATCAAAAAGGACTGGGACGAGGGCGATATTCTCTGGCGCGGCGGCGACGGAATCGGTACCGCCGTCGACGAGATGGATCCCTGCGCCAACGTCAACTATCCGGAATACTTTTCCAAGATCGACCGCATGCGGGAAACATACAAGGGCAGGATCACGATCAAAAAAGGCCTTGAATTCGGTATTCAGACCATCACCGTCGACCAGTACCGGAAACTGTATGACAGATACAGGGACCAGCTGGACTTTGTCCTTCTTTCCATGCATCAGGTAGACAACCTGGAATTCTGGACCCAGGATTTCCAGCGCAACAGGACACAGAAGGAATACAACGAGAAATACTATCAGGAAATCTATGATGTCATGAAAGTGTTTAAAAACTACAGTGTTCTGGCCCATCTCGATCTTCTTGTCCGTTACGATCCGGCCGGCCGTTATCCGTTTGAAAACTGCCGGGACATGATCGCCGAAATCCTGAAGCTTGCCATTCAGGACGGCAAGGGAATCGAACTGAACACATCTTCCTGGCATTATGGTCTGGATGACATTCAGCCCAGCCGCGATATCTGGCGTCTGTACAAAGACCTCGGCGGCAGGATCCTCACCATCGGATCAGATGCCCATACGACAAGATTCCTGGCCGATCATCTCGACGATGCCATGAAGATCCTGCATGAAGAACTCGGTTTTGAAGAGTTCTGTACCTTTGACCATATGGAACCGGTGTTCCACAGCTTTGAATCATAATGAGCGAAAAAGAAAAAATGCTGGCGGGTTTATGGTACGACGCCAACTATAACGAAGAACTCCTTGCCTTACGGCAGAGAGCACAGTCATTATGCACGGAACTGAGGGCTGTGCCGCCGACCAATCAGGAAGGCATTCATGAACTGCTGCAGAAACTGTTCGGCAGGGAATATGATCATCTCGATCTGGTTCCGCCGTTCTTCTGCGATTACGGAACCAATATCCATCTCGGATCCTGTGTTTTCATCAACACCAGCTGCTATCTGATGGACTGCGCGGATATCACGATCGGTGACCATACATTTATCGGTCCGTACTGCGGCATCTACACCGCATCCCATCCGCTCCAGTACAAATACAGAAATACGGGACTGGAGAAGGCTTCGCCGGTGAAGATCGGCAACAATTGCTGGCTTGGTGCCAATGTCAGTATCATGCCGGGTGTCACGATCGGAAACGGCTGTGTGATCGCAGCCGGTGCCGTAGTCACGCATGACCTTGCGGACAATGTCCTGGCAGCCGGTGTGCCTGCGAAAGTTATCCGGATCATCGACCAGGATGCGCCGCTTGAGGAATAGCGGCAGACCGGACCAGTCATAAGCAGTACAGGCAGCCATTGGCTGCCTGTATTTTCTTATTCCGCAAGTGTATGTAAAACATCCCGGATCTTTCCGGCATCGACCGCATAGTAGTCTTCCAGATCATGAAAGGATGATTTGGCCGACATGTGAAGCTGACGGATACCGGTTTCCTTGACGACGGAGAGGGCATTGGCGGCGTTCACACCGCCTCCCGGCAGAATTTCAATGGCATTGGCGAATCTGTCCTGCAGGGCTTTCAGCAGCGGGATACCGGCGGTGACGGAGGCTTCCCGGCCGCTGGTAAGCACTCTGTCGATGCCGCAGCGGATCAGGGTCTCCATACTTTCAAAGGGATATTCGGCAGCGTCGAATGCCTTGTGGAAGACTGCCTGCCGGCCGTAGGAATGAATCAGTTCCGTCATCTTTGCCGTATTTGCTGCATCAATCATACGGTCTTCATCGAGAAAACCGAAAACGATACCGTCTGCTCCGCTTTTCAGAAAGACTTCCGCATCCGCGAACATCATTTCCTTTTCTGTCGGCGTGTAGCAGAATCCGGCCGGCCGCGGCCGCACCATGGCGATGATCTTTTTGTCAGTGGCTTTCCTTGCGGCCCTCATGAGGGAACAGGAAGGGGTAAGACCGCCCAGTTCCAGGGCGCAGTTGAGTTCGATCCGGTCCACTTCGGGAATGGACGAAGCTGTAAGCACGTCATCATAGCTGCCGCAGCAGATTTCGATCTGTATTCCGTTGATCATTGTGGTTTACCTCAGTAAAAAACGTGACGGGATTTCCGTCACGTCAATTATAACAGGTCTTTGAGAATGATATTGCCGTCTCTTTCCGGGGAAACGGAAACCATGGCGATATCCGTGCCGCAGTATTCCTCGATGAAGCGGATGTACTTCTGACAGTTTTCCGGCAGGTCTTCGAAGCGGCGCACTTCGGAGATATCCTCCTGCCAGCCGTCGAACACTTTATAGACCGGCTCGGCCGCGGCATAGTCCTTCAGTGAAGCAGGAACTGTTTCGTAATATTTGCCGTTGATATTGTAGCCGACACATACCGGCAGTTTTTCGTAGCCGCTGAGGACGTCGATCTTGGTCAGGGCGATATCGGTCAGACCGTTGATCAGAACAGCCTGTCTAACGACCGGAAGATCCAGCCAGCCGCAGCGCCGCGGTCTGCCTGTCGTCGCACCGTATTCAAAACCTTTTTCTCTGAGGGATTCACCGGTTTCATTCAGCAGTTCGGTAACGAACGGTCCTTCGCCGACGCGGGTGGAATAGGCTTTGACAACACCGATGATACGGTCGAGAAGGCGGGGCGAGACACCGATGCCTTCACATACTCCGGCCGCGGTCGGTGAGGAAGAGGTGACATACGGATAGGTTCCGTAATTGATATCGAGCATGTTGGCCTGGGCACCTTCGAACAGGACCATCTTGTTGTCCCGGAGGGCTTTGTTGACCTTGTCGGTCGCGTCGATGATCATCGGCAGCATTCTTTCCCGGACCGGTCTGAACATCTCGAGCATTTCGTCATAGTCGAACGGCTCACCGTCATACAGCTTGACGATTTCCTCATTCTTGATGTGCAGGGTGTGCTGCAGTTTCTCGCAGAACACATCCCAGTCCTTCAGGTCGCAGACACGGATGCCGATGCGGGTATATTTATCCGCATAGCAGGGACCGATGCCGTTTTTGGTCGTTCCCAGTTTCAGATCGCCGGCCTGCTTTTCCATCAGTTCGTCAAGACGCACGTGATACGGCATCAGAAGATGAGCACGGTCGCTGATGCGGACATGGTCGCATTTCAGACCGCCTTTTTCCAGTGTGTCGATTTCATTGAACAGAACGAATGGATTGACCACGACACCGGGGCCGATGATACAGAGAGAGTTTTTGCTGAGAATACCGGAGGGAAGAAGATGCAGAATTGTCTTCTTTCCGTCGACGACCACCGTGTGGCCGGCGTTGTTGCCGCCCTGGAAGCGGACAACAAGATCTACATTGGCGGACAGAAGGTCGACTACTTTTCCTTTGCCTTCGTCGCCCCACTGGGCACCTACCACGACATAACCTGCCATATAAGATTCTCCTTTAACGCAACAATGATAGCACATGACGCATCATGAGAAAAACAAAAGCAGAAATAATGAATTAAGTGTATGATATTCCTTGAGGTGATTAACAATGAGTGAAAATACAAATAGTCAGAACTGCAATCATAAATGTGAGGGATGTTCTGTTGAAAACTGCGGTGCCCGCGCCAACCCCCAGAGTCTTCTGATCGAACCGGATTCCCGCTCTTCGATCAAAAAGATTATCGGTGTTGTTTCCGGCAAGGGCGGTGTCGGCAAGTCTTTCGTGACTTCCATGCTGGCAGCGGAAATGCAGCGCCGCGGCAAGCGCACAGCTGTGCTTGACGGCGATATCACCGGCCCCAGCCAGGGCAAGGCGTTCGGTATCACGGAAAAGGCCTACGGCAATGGTGAACTGATCATTCCGGCCTATACCAAAGGCGGCATCCAGGTCATCAGCACCAACATGCTGCTGGACAGCGATGACACGCCGGTTCTCTGGCGCGGTCCGATGGTCGCCAATATCCTGAAACAGTTCTATCAGGAAGTCCTCTGGAAAGATGTCGACATCATGTTCGTCGACATGCCGCCGGGAACCAGCGACGTGCCGCTGACACTGTTCCAGTCATTCCGTCTGGACGGTATCATCGTCGTGACAAGTCCCCAGGAACTGGTATCCATGATCGTCGAGAAAGCCATCAACATGGCAGCCACGATGAATATCCGGGTGCTTGGCCTGATTGAGAACATGTCCTATGTCGAATGCCCGAACTGCAAGGAAAGAATCTATGTCTTCGGCGAATCGCATATCGACGATGTCGCGGCCAAATACGATCTCCCGATCCTGGCCCGTGTACCGCTCGATCCGGCAATTGCCAAAGCCAGCGATGCCGGAACGATCGAGGATCTGGAAATCGGACAGATCAGGGAAGCTGCTGATTTTATCGAAAATATCTGATTTGTTCACCTGGACTTCACAAAGAAGGTTTAAGGTAAAGGCAGATCAAGGAGGGCGGTTATGGCAAAGATACTGATAGTCGACGATGAAGCGAAGATCCGCGAACTGATCGTCAAATATGCCAGACACGAAGGTTTCGAGACAGATGAAGCTGACAACGGCATGGATGCCGTGGAAAAGTGCGAAAGCGGTCAATACGATCTGGTTGTCATGGATATCATGATGCCGGAACTGGACGGCTTCTCAGCAGTCAAGGAAATCAAGAAGACCCGGCCGGATCTGCCTTTTATCATGCTTTCGGCACTGGGTGAGGAATATGACCGGATCCATGGCTTCGATGTCGGTGTCGACGACTATGTCGTCAAGCCTTTTTCCAGCAAGGAACTGATGATGCGGATCCACGCCATTCTCAAGCGTGCCGGACGTTCGGCCGGAAACAGTGACCTGTTTATGCTGAAAGGTCTGACCATCGACCTGAAGGCAAGGACTGTGACGATCGACGGTGAAAGAGTCCAGCTTTCCCCGAAGGAATACGAACTGCTGACATATCTGACACGGAATGCCGGCATCGCCCTGACCAGGGAACAGCTTCTGTCCGCTGTCTGGGGATATGATTTCTTCGGCGACGACAGGACACTGGATACACATATCAAGCTGCTGCGCCGCAATCTCGGCGAGTATGCGTCCTATATCGTGACACTGAGAGGGGTAGGGTACCGCTTTGAAAAAGACAGTTAGTCTGAGATGGAAACTGGCCCGCTCGCTCCTGCTGTTCAGTCTGTTCATGATCGCTGTCCTTTTTATCTTTCAGGGACTGCTGCTTGAACCGATGTATGAAGCCAGCAAGATCAGCACCGTGAAGAGCGTTTCCGACAGCGTCGCCGCGATGATCGAGGCCGGCGCGGAAGTCAGCGACGAAACGCTTTTTGCCATGCAGATGCAGAATGACACATGCGTCAGGATCATCGACCCGGATGAACCGGAAGAAATCTTCCAGCCGCCGGGAATGAATGCCGGCTGTCTTCTGTACCGGATGAATCCGCAGGAAATCGAAGGCATGATCAGCGCCGCTTCGCAAAGCGAAGACGGAACCTATCTTTCCACCGAATCCTCGTTCCGCGATATTCCGCAAATGAACCGCAAGGATGACGAAAAGACGGTCCGAAGCATCGTCTACACCCGCATTGTCCGTGAAAAGGATGATGACGGTGAAAAAGTGGTGATGGTCTATGCCGGATTCCCGCGCGTCAACGATGCGTCAAGGACACTGAACCATCAGCTCCTCTATATCGGTCTGATCATGATCGCCGCCGTGGCTTTTCTGACATGGCTTCTGGACCGGTCGATCGCCAGACCGCTGAGCATCATCAACGAGGAAGCGAAAAAACTTCCCGAAGGAAAGTACGAGCCTGATCCGGATACCGACCGTTATCAGGAGGCGCAGGAACTTAACCAGACACTGCAGCAGGCGGCGAAGGATATCTCGAAGGCGGAAAAGACAAGACGCGATCTGATTGCCAATGTATCGCATGACCTGAGAACGCCGCTGACGATGATTACCGGATACGGTGAAATGATGATCGACATGCCGGAGGAAAAAACCGACGATAATATCCAGGTCATCATCGACGAGTCGAAACGGCTTTCGGCCCTGGTCAACGATCTTCTCGATCTTTCCCGCATTCAGGAAGGAAAGATCACACTGAATCCGGAAGAGTTCGACCTGCATGAAATGATTGCCGGTGAACTGCGCAAATATGATGTCTACAGAAAAGAAGGGTGGCAGATCGAATACCTGCCGGCCGGCAGCTTCATTGTCAATGCCGACCGCCGGCGCATGGAACAGGTATTCAACAACTTCATGATCAACGCACTTCATTACGGCGGCGATGCCAGACATATCATTGTCCGGGAAGTGAAAATGGAAGACAGTTTCCAGGTACAGATCCAGGATTTCGGTATCGGAATCGAGGAAAAGGATCTTGCCAATATCTGGGACAGATATTACAAGGTCGACCGCGAACATGTTCGCAGCAGCAGCGGAAGCGGTCTGGGACTGTCGATCGTCCGCAGCATCCTCGAAGAACATCACGCAAAATACGGTGTCAGCTCCGTGCCTGGCGAGGGCAGTACCTTCTGGTTCGAACTGCCTTCAGCAAAACAGGGCGGCGAGGAAGCCTGAACAAAGAAACGGCGCAAAAGGGATCCTTTGGCAGGATCCCTTTTTGTATGCGAAGAACAGCAGGGCAAGCAGGGAAGCTGTTTCGAGAACAATGACCGTGCGCCAGCCGGTAAGAAGCGCCATTGCCGTGCACAGTTTGACATCACCGAATCCCAGCAGATCCTTCATGGAAAAGGGCAGCAAAAGAAGAAACACACCGGCGCCATAGAGCCAGAAAGGCCTTGTCAGAACGGCAAGCAGGGCAATGATGAACCAGCCGGTATCAGGAATCTCCATTGTCCTGATATCGGAAAGGGAAATCCACAGAAGCACCGGCAGCAGCAGAATTACGCAAGAACGGGACATGAAACCTCCTTCAATGCAAGGGTACGGTAATCCTGTCTGCCGCCTGAGAGGCTGTATGGCGAAACCAGTCAAAGACTGTCGTACCCTCAACAGTTGTATTGTCATGAGGAAGGCAGGTTCCCGGTGAAAGTTTTGTGAAAAGAATCACTTATATATTGACCGCCGGTCAGCAAAATGCAATAATGAATTCACAGATAAGGGAGTAACAGGCACTTGTGTGCGGCAGGCCGTCAGCCCGATGAACATCCGGCCTGCATGAAATTGTGAGACTTGTCTGCGGCTTTGCTGCAGGGAAGGAATGCGCAGGTACAGCAAGGCTGTATCTGTTTTCATGTCATTGAAAAAGGATTATGATGGAAGACAGAATGACCTGTGTCTGGAGGAGTTATGCTGCAAATTGAAAATCTTGTAAAAAAGTATGATGACAAGGAAATCCTGCACGGAATATCGCTGCAGGTCAACGACGGTGAGATCTATGGCTTCATCGGCCATAACGGCGCCGGCAAAACGACAACGATTCGCTGTGCCGTCGGTATCCTGCCGTTTAACAGCGGTGAGATCCATATCGACGGAAAGAACATTCTCACTGATCCGATCTGGTGCAAGAGCATTACCGCCTATCTGCCGGACAATCCCGATCTCTATGAGAATCTGACAGCGGTCCAGTTCCTGAATTTCATTGCCGACATCTTCGAGATGTCAGCCGACAAAAGACTGGACAAGATCGCATCGCTGGGACGTGAACTTGAAATCTATGACATGCTGGGCGACCAGATCAAATCGTTCTCACACGGCCAGAAACAGAAACTGGCACTGATCAGCGCATTGATGCACGATCCCCGTCTGCTGGTCCTCGACGAACCGTTTGTCGGACTCGATCCGAAAGCAGCGTTCACGATGAAGAACAAACTGGTCGAACTGTGCGAAAAGGGCGGATCGGTCTTCTTCTCGTCCCATGTACTGGAAGTCGTGCAGAATCTGTGCAACCAGATTGCCATCATCAAGGAAGGCAACATCATCATGCAGGGCAGGACTGAGGAAATCATGAAGTCCGGCGAATCGCTGGAACAGATCTTCCTGAACACGGAGAACATGTAACATGAAAAGACTCTGGATCATAACCAAGATGCAGCTGCTGAATCTGTTCTTCCAAAACAATTCCGGCAAGAAGAGGAAAATTCCCTCGGTGCTGATCAGCGGTCTGATCATGTTCGCCCTGTCGCTGTATTACAGTTTCCTGTTTTCCAGCGTCATGGAAACCGAGGCGAATGTGCTGCCCGCTATGGTCAGCCTGCTTGGTACGGCTATCGTCTTCTTCAGCGGCGTTTCGACGTCGCAGGGCATGCTGTTCGGCTTCAAGGACTATGACATGCTGATGGCGATGCCGTTGACCGAAAAGGACATTGTCACTTCCAAGATCACGGTCTATACGATCACGCAGTATTTCTATACCGTGCTGCTGGTCATTCCGGCAATGATCATCCACGGCTGCCGGAGCGGAGCCGATGCGCTCTATTTTGTCAGAGCCATCCTCGGCTTCCTGGCATTCCCGCTGATTCCGATGGTTCTTTCGGTTCTTGTCGGTCTCGGCATGCAGGCACTGACAGCGGGAAAGCGCTACGGCAAGATGCTGCAGAACGCTATGACTGTTGCAATGATTGCCCTCGTGTATTTCTTCTCGTTTAACAGCGGTATGAATTCCGCCGATCCTTCCGCCGGCATCGGAGTCGGCAAGATTGTCAAATATATACCGAGTGCCGACTGGTATCTGCACGGTGTCACGGAAAACAAGGTTTCGCTTCTGCTGCTGATGGCGGCAGTCGGAATCGCTCTCTATGCCGCGTTCATCCTGATCTATTCCCGCTCGGTCATCCGTATCAACGCCCGCGGCAACCAGGGCTACCATGTAAAGGATTTCAAGCTGAAGAAGACAGCCGGATCCTCGTCGCTTGGCGCGCTGTTCCGCCAGGAGAGACAGCGTTACTTCGCCAACTTCACATATTTTCTGAATACGTCCATCGGCATGATCATGATGGCCGGATTCTCGATCTATGTCATCTTCATCAACAATCCGATCAAAGATTCGCTGATCGGAGTGATTCAGGAGTATCCTGAGGGCAGCGCATTAGTCTGGCAGACAATCCTGCTGTCCATTCATGTCGTCGGTCAGATGACGTGCACGACCGGTTCGTCGATTTCCCTGGAAGGCAAGAGTCTCTGGATCCTGAAGTCGATTCCGGCTTCGGTCAGGGAAATATTCACCGCCAAGATCATGATCAACCTGCTGCTGATCCTGGTACCCAGTCTTCTGAGCCTGGTCGGTTTCGGCATCGCATTCTGTTTCCCGCCGCTGTATTATCTGTGCGGAGTGGCAATGATCATTGCCGGAGCGCTGTTCATCAGCATGCTGGGTCTTCTGATCAACCTGCGGTTTCCGAAACTGGAATACGACCGCGAGGCAGTCGTGATCAAGCAGTCGCTCTCGGCCTTCCTGTCGATGATGGTACCGCTGTTTCTTGCCATCGGTATAATGGTGCTGTACTTCGTCACGGGCATGGTATGGTTCTATGCCATTCTGGCGTTCTATGTCGTGTGTGACATCATCCTGTATGTGCTGCTCGTGAAATACGGTTTCGAGCGTTTCAGAAAACTCGCATAAGCATATTGAATAGGCTATAATGAACACGGAGGAAATGTGTGATGAAAGATCTTAAAGGAACAAGAACAGAACAGAATCTGGCGACAGCGTTTGCCGGCGAAAGCCAGGCCCGCAACAAGTATGACTACTGGGCAAGCAAGGCCAAGAAGGAAGGATATGAGCAGATCGCCGATATGTTTACCCTGACAGCCCTGAACGAAAAGGAACACGCCAAGATGTGGTTCAAGTATCTCCAGGGCGGCGCAATCAGATCCACAGCCGAGAATCTTCTCCAGGCTGCTGAAGGTGAGAACTACGAATGGACCGATATGTACAAGGAATTCGCCGAAGTCGCCGATGAGGAAGGCTTCCCGGAGATTGCCGCCCAGTTCCGCGGTGTCGGTGCCATTGAAAAGGAACATGAAGAACGCTACCGCAAGCTGCTGAGCAACCTGAAGAGCGGCGAAGTATTCGTCCGTCAGGATGAAGTGACATGGCAGTGCCGCAACTGCGGATACACGGTCACAGCCAAGGAAGCTCCCGAGGTCTGCCCGGTATGCGCCCATCCGCAGGCATACTTCGAAATCAAGCGCACGAATTACTGAGAAGAAGAGAGAAATCTCTTCTTTTTCAGTCATTCGCAGATGATTGACCGGGGAAATGTGTTATCATTTCCGCGTGTGAAAAAGGAGAGTGAAACAATGAATAAGCATTTTGAATACAAAACCAGCGGTGTATGTTCCACCCGCATCATTCTTGATCTGGATGGCGACACGATCGAAAACCTGCAGGTCATCAACGGCTGCAACGGCAACCTGAAGGGAATCTCCGCTCTTGTCAAAGGCCGCAGCGCCAAAGAAGTCATCAATGATCTGGAAGGCATCACCTGCGGATCCAAGCCGACATCCTGCCCGGACCAGATCGCCCGTGCCCTCAAGGCATGCCTGGCCGAAGCACAGTAGGCAGTGAACATCAACAGTAATTGAAGACACCCGCGAGGGTGTTTTCTGATTTGTCTTTCGTTATTTTTACTGGTAGAATCGTTTTGTTATACGGAGGCGGTATGGAAGCGTTGATTATCCTTATAGTCATAGCAGCGGATCTTCTCAGCAAGCACATTGTCCAGGTGACTGAAAGCCTGCAAAACGTGGTGCTGATCGACGGCTTTTTTCATATCACCTATGCCCAAAACACCGGTATGGCATGGTCAATGCTGTCGGGGCAGATTCCGTTTCTGTCTCTCGTCAGTGCCGTTGCCATCGGTGCGATGCTGTATTACCTCTATGTGAAGAAACCTGACAGACTGAGCCGTTTCGCCCTGGCGCTGATGATCGGCGGGGCAGCCGGCAATCTGTTTGACCGGATGTATTTCGGCTATGTCCGGGATTTTCTCGATTTCTACATCTTCGGATATGACTTTCCGATTTTCAATATTGCCGACAGTGCCCTGTGCATCGGGGTCTTTCTGCTGGCAGTCGCTGCATTGAAGGAAGAGAAGAAGGAAAATGGCAGAACTGAAATGGATCGTTGAAAACGGAGCCGATGAACGGCTGGACAAATACCTCGCGGATGCCGGGGACTTTTCGCGCAGCCGCATCCAGCAGCTGCTGAAGGAGGAACGGATCACAGTCGACGGTAAGACAGTCAGGGGCAGCTACCGCCTGAAGGACGGTCAGGAAATCATCCTCGATCTGCCGGAAGACCGTAATATTGATGTTCTGCCGCAGGACATCCCGCTCGATATCCTTTACGAAGACAGCGACATCATCGTCATCAACAAACCCAAGGGCATGGTCGTCCATCCCGCACCGGGCGTCTATGAAGGCACCCTGGTCAATGCTCTGCTGTATCACTGCAAGGATCTTTCCGGCATCAACGGCTACATCCGGCCCGGCATCGTCCACCGCATCGACAAGGACACGACCGGATGCATCGTCGCCTGCAAGAACGATCTGGCACACGAAAGCATTGCGAAGCAGCTGGAAGACAAGACATGCCACCGCGAATACCAGGCAATCGTCATGGGCAACATTCCTCATGATGACGGGCTGGTCGACGCCCCGATCGGCCGCGATCCCCGCGACCGGCAGCGGATGACCGTCACGGAAAAGAACAGCCGCGAAGCCCGTACCCGTTTCCATGTGAAAGAACGCTTCGGATCGGCGACGTGGGTCGAATGCTTCCTCGAGACCGGCCGCACGCATCAGATCCGCGTGCATATGAAATACATCAACCACCCGGTCATGGGGGATGAAAAATACGGCAAGGCCTGCCGCTATATGGATACGCAGGGACAGGTGCTCCATGCCTCCGACCTGACGCTTGTCCATCCCCGCACCGGTGAAACGATGCACTTCAGCGCACCTCTTCCGGAATACTTCGAAGAACTGCTGACAATTCTTCGAAAGGAGAGCGGAAGGGAATGAAGAATCTGAATAACAAACCGCTGGCAACATATGCGGTTATGATCATCTGCTTTATCGTATTTGTCCTCACCAACTTTTTCCCGGTGTCGACACCTTCCGAGACGTCGATCCTGCTGGGAGCCTATTACAAGCCGTTCATCATTGCCGGCGAATACTGGCGGCTGCTGACGGTGGGGTTCACCCATGTCAGTCTCTGGCATCTGTTTGTCAATATGATGGCCCTGATGAATCTCGGCCGTTTCATGGAAAAGATCGTGGGATCATGGCGGTATGCCGCGATCCTGCTGCTGTCTGTCATCGGCGGCAGCGCTTTCTACTTCATCACTTCCCGCAATACGTTCGCTGTCGGTCTGTCCGGCGGTCTCTACGGTCTGATGGCGGGGTATACGCTGATTGTCTGCTACAGCGGCAGCTGGAAAAACCCGCAGGTAATGAGCGCTCTGATCAGAACCTATATGATCAACCTGATGATCAATTTCATTCCCGGTGTCGCAGCCGGAGCCCATGCCGGCGGTTTCTTTACCGGCCTGCTGCTGACCGGACTTCTTCTTCCCCAGAAAGAGAAAAGAAACAACCTGCATTTCGGCCTGGCACTGGCCGCACTGATCGGTGTCATGGCTTATCTGGTGCCGCAGAATGCGTTTATCGACTCCGAGCATGTCTATGCCCTGACCGACGTCCGCATCCTGCGTTATGAAAAACAGATCGGATTCGGCGATCATGCCGCCCGGATCGCGCAAAAACTTGATACGATATATACAGATAACTATGACATCTATAACAAGGTGATGGAGGACTGAGATGGAAAAAAGATCTGATGTACTGAACTGGGATGAGTATTTCATGGGGCTCGCACATCTGTCAGCCCAGCGTTCCAAGGATCCCAACACGACTGTCGGCGCGGCAATTGTCGATGAAAACCACCGGGTCGTCTCGGTCGGATACAACGGTTTCCCGAAAGGCTGCTCCGATGACGAGTTTCCCTGGGCAAGGGAAGGGGACACGCTGGATACGAAATATGTCTATGTCGTCCATGCTGAACTGAATGCCATTCTGAATTCGAAATGGCCGGTCACCGGATGCACGATCTATGTATCGCTGTTTCCCTGCAACGAATGCGCCAAGGCCATCATCCAGTCGGGAATCAAGCGTATTGTCTATGAATCAGACAAATACAACGGCGTCGATACCAACATCGCATCCAAACGGATGCTGAAGGCTGCCGGTGTAGAACTCTGCCGGCTGGAAAACACCATCCAGCTGGAGGTCAAGAAGATTCCCAATCCTGAACTCTGAATATGCAAAAGACCTTTCCGTGAACAGGAAAGGTCTTTTTATGATCATCAGTATAAGCAGCGGATCAGTGCATCATCGGCATGATATAACCGGCATCGATGTTATTGTACATCGGGACGATACCGATCTCATGGCCGCCGGTCATATTCCTGCGGTAATGGTTGCGTTCCATGACATGCGTGGAATACTCCACCTTGCAGACAAGAGACGGCAGGAATGACCTGGTCAGTTTCTTCGCTGTTGTAATCAGCATGTTTTTGTTTGACATATTCTTCTACCCCCAGTAAATGCAGACTCACAATAGCACTGTCAAAACCGGCTGACCAGTCGGAAAGCCCCATTTTTCGGGACTTTTTTGACTTTTTTATGTAAAGAAAACGGTTCTGTTGAAAAGATACATGAAATGGATTTTCAGCATGATCACCAAAAAAGAGGTATTTCCCTGACCGGCAGGAATTCAGAAACTGTCATTGCTTTCAGGGCGAATGAAAAGAACCGTGTCCGTTTCTGCAGCAAGAAAGAAGCAGACAGCAGACACGTGTACCTGAAACAGGGACAGAGGCAAATCAAAACAGGCGCAAGAACTGCTGTTTTTCAAAAAACAACTGTTAGAAACAGAAAAAATGCATATATACATCTGTTTCTGAATCAGGTACATTTCTGTAAATTTTTATGAAAAGAAACAACATGTCAGTAATTTTGTAAATTTTTTCATTTCTTTTCTGACATATACTTCTGCTGCTTTCAGTAAAAATCAAAAAAAAAATCTGCCGCAGCAGATTCATATTCCGTGATTTCAGGGTTTGCGGTATTTCTCCAGGGCCGCAGTGTTTTTGAAATGCACCTTGGCGGTACGGTAGAGTTCATCGAAACCGTAGCGTTCGACAAACTGCTCGGCGAATCGGTCGGCATCCTTGCCGGCGCCTTTCTGGAAAGTCATACCGTATTTCCCGGACAGGGCATCCATGGCCTTGAGATAGGCATAGCGGGCAATCATGCTGCCGGCTCCGACGGCGATGTATTTATCCTCGGCCTTGGTTTCAAAGTGGATCCCACCGATGACAAGAGGTTCGTCCTGCACGTAACGGTAGTAAAGGTGCTCCGGGGTGAACTGGTCGATGACCCGGAAGTACGGAAGTTTTTCCCGCTTCGACAGATTGACGTAGGCCTGGTTGTGCATTTTGGCCTTGATCGCGTTCATGTTCGTTGTCTGATGCACCTGGTTGTATTTTGCGTTGTCCAGGATCAGCAGACTGTGGGGCAGGGCTTCCATGAGCTGCGGGGCGATGATGCGGATCTCATCGTCGGCGATCTGTTTGGAGTCGCGGATCTTGAGACGCTCGATCAGCGCGGTATGTTCTTCCCTGACGATCGTCGCGCAGACACAGACCGGTCCGAAGTAATCTCCGGTGCCGACTTCGTCGCTGCCGGCCTGGGGCAGGATGTCTTTCCGCTCTTCCATGAAA
>CACYXJ010000026.1 GCA_902778375.1 uncultured Erysipelotrichaceae bacterium | reverse complement strand
GATCCTTCTGCATGAAGATGATCCTGTCTCGGTTTTGCTGGAATACGCGCCGGAACTGAAGGAACTGCTGCCGGAAGAGGCTGCTGAAATCGTATCGCAGATCACCGAGCTGCTCGGCGGTGATGACAGTTCCACCTTCAGTGACATGATGGACAGCGCCGAGAGCCTGATCCCCGAAGAAATCCGTGCCATGACGATTGCCGAAGTCAAAGAGACTGCCGGTCCGGAACTGGCGGAGGAACTCGACAGCCTGGCGGAAATGCTCGGCGGTGACAGGAACAATACGATCGCTGAACTGGAAACGATGCTCAACGAAAAGAAAGAACAGCTGCAGACGGCTGCCGATGCCATCGATACCATGCTGAATGAGCCGATGATCACCGACGATACGAAACTGTCCGTCCTGATGCGCAATGAGGACATGAAGAAACTCGCCGATGAGCTGGGACTGAACGAAGACAATACGGTAAAGGAACTGGAAGATGCCATCGCCGCGAAGATCAGGGAACTGCAGGAGCTTGCCGGTCAGCTGGAGAAACAGAAACAGGATCTGCTGAACAACCGGAAACAGATCCTTGACGGCATTGCCGAAGGTGAAAGACAGCTGCGGGAAGCAGAAGACAGACTGGCGGCCGGGGAAGCGGAAATCGCCGACGGCTGGCGGCAGCTGGAGGAGGAAACCGCCTCGGCAAGGGACAAACTGTATGATGCCCGCAAGCAGCTGCTCGATGCCGAAGCAAAGCTTACCAGCGCGCTCTTTGATCTGTCCGATGCCAGAAAGGAACTGGCCGAGGCAAAGGAGGAAGGCCTGCGGGAACTGGAGGACGCGAAAAAGAAACTGGACGATGCGAAGAAGGAAATCGACGATCTCGAGCCGGGCGAGTGGACGATCCTCGACCGGACGAAGCACTACGCCACCGCGACCTATCAGAATACCGTCGATCAGATGAAGGCGATCGGCGATATCTTCCCGGTATTCTTCATTCTCGTCGCCGCTCTGGTATGTCTTACAACAATGACCAGACTGGTGGACGAACAGCGCGGCGAGATCGGAACACTGCGGGCACTCGGCTACAGCCAGCTGCAGTGCGCCGGCAAGTATCTGGTCTATGCCGGCAGTGCGACGCTGCTCGGTGAAGTGATCGGCGTCATCGCCGGCATGCTGATCTTCCCGCCGGTCATCTACAGTACCTGGGGTCTGATGTATATCATGCCGAAGATCCGGCTGCAGATGCCGTGGAAACTGATTATTCTCTCCAGTATATGCTTCCTGGGCGGAATGCTGCTGACAACGTGGTATTCCTGCTGTCAGGATATGAAGGAAGTACCGGCGCAGCTGATGCGGCCGAAGGCTCCGAAACTGGGACGCAAGACGATGATCGAGCGCATCCCGCTGATCTGGAACCGGCTCAGCTTTACCTGGAAGGTGACGGTACGCAACCTGTTCCGCTACAAGCGCCGCTTCTTCATGACCGTTGCCGGTGTCGCCGGCTGCGGAGCGCTGCTGGTGACCGGATTCGGAATCCGCGATTCGATCAATGCCATTGTCGACCTGCAGTTCTACGATATCTACCGCTATCATGGCGCAATCACCCTTGACAACAGTCTGAGCGAAGAGGATAAACAAGCCTTCATGAAGCGGCTTATGGCAAGGGGAGACATCGAAGCACTGACGGAAGCTTCCGTCTACAGTGCCAAGGCTGCCGGCAATACCGATGCCGACGAAACGGTCAACGTGGAAATCTTCGCCGAAGGCGATGATATAAAAAATGTCTATGAACTGCGTACCAGGATCGGCAGAAAGCCGCTGGAGCTGAACAATGACGGTGTCATCATTTCCGAGAAACTGGCGGAAAATCTCGACCTGAAGATCGGCGATAAGATCGCCCTGGAAGGAGCGGACGGCAGCTATGCCGACGTGCCGGTGAGCGCCATTACCGAAATGTATGTCCAGCATTATGTCTTCTTTACCGAAGATGTGTACCGGCAGTATTTCAGCAAAGACTGCGAAGACCGGGCGGTCCTGATCACGGTCAACGGCGGTGAAGACACGCAGAAAAAGGTGGAAAGCGAACTGGCGAAAATGAAGGAGGTGGCTTCTGTTTCCTTCTTCAACACGCTGCTCGACAATTTCCGCAAAATGGTCAAGGGTCTGAACTATATCGTCTGGACCATTATCCTGGCCTCGATGAGTCTGGCATTCGTCGTACTGGGCAATCTGATCAATGTCAACATCAGCGAACGCCAGCGCGAGATCGCCACTCTCAAGGTCCTCGGCTTCCGCCGCAAGGAAGTGGAATCATATATCTACAAGGAAAACAATGTCCTGACACTGATCGGGGCGATCGTCGCCATGCCGATCGGTACGGCGCTGCATCATTACATCATGCGGACAGTGGAAATGGACTATGTCATGTTCGGCCGCCAGGTGGATCCGGTCAGTTATTTCTACGCCGCAGCACTGACGCTGCTGTTCGGTGTCATCGTCGATCATTTCATGGCTTCCCGCCTGCATGACATCCAGATGGTGGAGAGCCTCAAGAGCGTGGAATGACAATTGAAAAACCATATTGGTTGCATCATAATATGGTTGAGGAGGATCATAATCTATGAGTATTAAATTTGTACGCTGCAAGGAATGCGGTAAGATCGCCGTTATTCTGCAGGATTCCGTATGCCCGACAAAATGCTGCGGTGAAGCAATGGAGGAACTCGTTGCCAACACAACCGACGGCGCAACTGAAAAGCACGTGCCGGTCGTTACCCGCGAAGGAAACAAGATCACGGTTTCCGTCGGAAGTGCCGAACATCCGATGCTGGAAGCACATTATATCCAGTTCATCGCCCTGGAATGCGAAACAGGTTTCCGCATTGCCTATCTGAAACCGGGCGACAAACCGACAGCTGACTTCTATGCCGAAGAGCCGGTAAAAGCTGTCTATGAGTTCTGCAACCTGCACGGTCTCTGGAAAACAGAAGCATAATTGATCCTGTAAAAAATACCGCTGTCATCATAAGGTGACAGCGGATTTTTTCTTATTCATACGGCGGCAGAAGATTGTCGGTGGTGATTGCTGTTACGTAGGGGTCCATGCCGGCAAGATAATCGGGCCAGTTGACCATCCACAATCCCAGCGGGATGCCGTATTCCTGACATTGGCCTGACACATCCGCGCACAGGGTATGGGCGGCGTCGACAAAGACGGAATAGCCCTGCTGCCTGAGTGAGACGACTTCCGGCATATAGGACAGGGTATCCTCGGAACTGAGCAGATAGCCGACTTCGGCATCCGGCAGGTCATGCAGGACATAGGAGAGAGCGGCAGGGGAGAAGGAAATCCATGACACGCGGTGTTCCATGTTCTGCTTCCGCACTTCTTCGACGATGATATCCACATCCTCCTGGCTGTCGACCGTTTCCATCTTCAGTTCGATATAGGGATGCAGGGAGGAAGCGCTGCACCATGCCAGGAAAGTGTCGAGACGGGTGATCTTCATACCGGCATATTCGCTTCCGGAAGCGATGCCGAAGTCATATTCCAGCAGTTCGTCGTAGGTATAGTCGCCGACGTATACGGTGTTTCCGATGGCGCTGCCGTCAGAATAGCGGGCGACGCTGTTGATCGTCGGATTATGCAGCAGGACCGGCACCATGTCGCTGGTCATCTGGATATCGCATTCGACATAGCGGTAACCCTGACGCCAGGATTCCTGATAGGCTGCCAGACTGTTTTCCGGTGCCGATATATGATAGCCGCGGTGCGAGATGTAACGGATCGGCTCTTCCCTTTGAGCAACGATATATTCAGCAGCCGGAACCATCCTGGTCGTGGTGCTGGTGAGTGATGCTTCCGGCAGGGCGAACTGCAGGCTGGCAGCGTCATCTTCCGCCAGCAGTCTTCCGTCTTCAGCGAAGCGGGCAATGCGGCCGTCTGCCAGAACGATCTCACAGTCAGAGGCACGGGCACCGCCCTGATCGCTTTGCAGGTAATAAAAGCCCGGTTCATTTTCGACAAACAGAATCTGATTATCGTCTGCCGCCCGTTTCAGTCCTTTTTCATACCAGCAGTAATCGCGGCCGCTTCTGACAAACACACCGTCTGCCAGTTCACCGGTCTTTTCGAACATCAGTTCATGGTCATTGACGAGGCAGGCACCGCTGCACTGGGCGCCGTTTTCCGGCTGGTAGTAATACTGTTTTCCGTCTTTCTCGTACCATCCCCGCATCATATGACCGTCCCTGTCGAGGCGGATCAGATAGAAATCGAGACCGTTCTCGCTGACCGCCAGCAGGCAGTCCTTCAGCATTTCACCGGACTGTAAGAAAGTGCGGTTCTTCCGGTCATAGCTCAACGGCGGCTGATCGGGATCGGAGGGGACCCGCAGCATTGTCTTATAGGATACCTGCGAGGAATCGCGCAGTTTCGGCAGGATGATCAGAAAGGCAAGCAGAAAGAGCGCCGGCACTGTCAGTAAAAGTGTCAGCCGGACCCACCTGCGAAGTCTTCTTTTTTTCCTGCGCTTTGTTTTACTCATTAACCATAATCATACAACATACAGATACCTTACGGTGAAGCAAGGAAACAAAGGAGAAGGGAAGCTGATGGCTCTTTGATTCTTTTGTTTTCTTTCCGGAAGCGTTGTGATAGAATATAGCAGTTAATGTGAATAAGACTAGATGAAAGTAGACGAAAAGACTAGTAGAGGTTAAGACGAAAAGATGGAAAAGTTTAAGAGAAGCTGGAATTTCCACGGCCGCACACTGACGGTGGAAAACGGCGAAATGGCCAAGCAGGCCGGCGGATCGATTCTGGTCCGTTATGAAGATACGGCGGTTCTGTCCGTCGCAACAGCCAGCAAGGAAGCAAAGGATTCCGATTTCTTCCCGCTGACAGTTCTGTTTCAGGAAAAGATGTACGCTGCCGGAAGAATTCCGGGAGGTTTTTTAAGAAGAGAAGGCAGACCGAGCGAGCATGCCACGCTGACGGCCCGTCTGATCGACAGACCGATCAGACCGCTGTTCGCGGAAGGTTTCCGCAACGAGGTTCAGGTTGTCAACACGGTTTTCTCGTGTGATCCGGACTGCTCCTGCGAAATGATGGCAATGTTCGGTTCTTCCCTTGCCCTTTGTGTATCCGATATTCCGTTCAACGGTCCGGTTGCCGGTGTTATCGTCGGCCGTGTTGACGGTGAATACATCATCAACCCGACAGTTGAACAGACGGAAAAATCCGATCTGAACCTGACGGTTGCCGGCACCAAGACAGCCATCAACATGGTTGAAGCCGGTGCGAAGGAAGTATCCGAAGAGGATATGCTGACAGCCCTGCAGATCGGCCACCAGGCTATCCAGGAACTGTGTGCCATTCAGGAAGAAGTCATTGCTGAATGCGCCAAGGAAAAGATGGAGATCACTCTTTATGAGATCAATCCGGTCGTCAAACAGTATGTCGACGAAAACGGTGCCGACCGCATCCGCGAAGCAGTGTCCATCAAGGGCAAGCTGGAACGCTACGGCAAGATCGACGAGATCATTGCCGAAATGGAAGCCGGTGTCGCTGAACTGACATGGGAAGACGACAAGGCTCTGGAAAAGGCCGTCAAGCAGGCTCATGAATACAGTGTCGAAGTCGAGGCTGCCGAAGTCAGAAGACTGATCTCGGAAGACAAGATCAGACCGGACGGAAGAGGTCTGGACGAACTGCGTCCGCTCGACAGCCAGGTCGACCTGATGCCGCGTGCCCATGGTTCCGCCATGTTTACCCGCGGTGAGACACAGGTTCTGTCGGTTACGACCCTGGGTCCGCTGTCTGATGCCCAGATCATCGACGACCTGACAACCGTCAAGGAAAAGAGATTCATGCACCAGTACAACTTCCCGCCGTTCTCGGTCGGTGAAGTAGGCCGTATGGGCTCTCCGGGCCGCCGCGAAATCGGTCACGGCGCTCTCGGTGAAAGAGCACTGCTGCAGGTTCTCCCGAGTGAGGAAGATTTCCCGTATGCGATCCGCACAAGCGCGGAAGTTCTGGAATCCAACGGTTCCTCTTCCCAGGCTTCGATCTGTGCCGGCACAATGTCCCTGATGGCAGCCGGTGTTCCGATCAAGGCAATGGTTGCCGGTGTCGCAATGGGCCTGATCACCGTCGGCGATACATATTCCATTCTGACTGACATCCAGGGTATGGAAGACCACTACGGCGACATGGACTTCAAGGTTGCCGGTACCAGAAACGGTATCACAGCCCTGCAGATGGATATCAAGGTCACAGGCATCTCCCAGGAAATCATGAGAGAAGCTCTGGCCCAGGCTCACAAAGGCCGTATAGAAATCCTCGACAACATGGAAACAGCCATCAGCGAACCGCGTCCGGAAGTATCCAAGTGGGCTCCGAAGATGGACAAGATGATGATTCCGGTCGACAAGATCCGCATTGTTATCGGCAAGGGCGGCGAACAGATCGACAAGATCATCGAAGAATGCAACGATGTCAAGATCGATATCGATGATGACGGCAAGTGCGTCATCTATCATACCGACAGGGAAATGATCAACAAGGCAAAGCAGATCATCAGCGATCTGATCCGCGAAGCCAAGGTCGGCGAAATCTACGACGCCAAGGTCGCAGAAGTCCGCGAATCCTTTGCTTTCGTGACTCTGTTCCCGGGTACCGACGCTCTGCTGCATGTCAGCCAGCTGGCATGGGAGAGAGTCGAGAACATCCAGGATGCCCTGCATGTCGGCGACACGATCAAGGTCAAGGTCATCTCCATGGATGAAACCGGCAAACTCAAGGTTTCTGCCAAGGAATGCATCGAGAAACCGGAAGGCTACGTGGAACCGAAGAAGAATACCCGTTCTTTCAGAAACAACCGGAAAGACACCAAGAACACCGGTGAAGGCGGAAAGGTGGAACGCCGTACTTTCGGCAGCAAAAAAACCAGTGAATAAGAAGGCTCAGGTCTTCTTATTTCTTTTTCATGACAGATAACGGAAGGAGAATCATATGGGCGGATTTTTCGGAACAGCATTGAGGGAAGACTGTGTGTTTGACCTGTTCTACGGAACGGACTATCACTCTCATCTCGGAACAAGAAGAGCAGGCATGGTCGTCTATGACAGCACCATGGGTTTCAACCGGGCAATTCACAACATCGAGAATTCCCCGTTCCGCACCAAGTTCGAAAACGACGTGCAGGACATGCAGGGTTTTATGGGAATCGGATGCATTTCCGATTTCGATCCCCAGCCGCTGATCGTCAGATCGCATCACGGCAGCTATGCCATCTGCTGCGTCGGCCGCATCAATAATATCGATGAACTGGTCGATGAGATCTTTACCGGCACCCATTCGCATTTTCTCGGAATGAGCGGCGGCGAGATCAACCGCACCGAAGTGGTGGCAACTCTGATCAACCAGCAGGACAATCTGGTCGAAGGCATCCGTTATGCCCAGAGCAAAATCGACGGTTCGATGTCGATGCTGGTGCTGACACCGATCGGCATCTACTGCGCCCGCGACCGGTACGGCCGCACGCCGGTCCTGATCGGTCAGAAGGATACCGGCTACTGTGTCACGTTCGAATCGTTTGCCTATCTCAAACTCGGTTACACGGATTTCAAGGAACTGGGACCGGGTGAAATCGATGTCATTACGCCCGACGGTGTCAGGGTACTGGCGGCACCGGGAACGAAGAAACGCATCTGCACATTCCTGTGGACATATTACGGCTATCCGCCCAGCAACTATGAAGGCGTCAACGTCGAGGCCATGCGTTACCGCTGCGGCGAACTGATGGCGGAACGGGACAACCTGAGCGCCGACGATATCGACGCTGTTGCCGGTGTGCCGGATTCCGGTCTTGCCCATGCTGTCGGCTATTCCAACCGCAAGCATGTGCCGTATACCAGACCGTTTATCAAATACACGCCGACCTGGCCCCGCAGTTTCATGCCGACGATGCAGACAAAGCGCAACCTGATCGCCAAGATGAAGCTGATCCCGGTCAAGGAACTGATCGAAAACCAGCGCCTGCTGCTGATCGACGACTCGATCGTCAGAGGCACCCAGCTGCGCGAGACTTCCGATTTCCTTTATGAAAGCGGCGCCCGCGAAGTACACGTCAGACCTGCCTGTCCGCCGATCATGTTCGGCTGCAAATACATCAGCTTCTCCCGCGCGACTTCCGACATGGAACTGATCGCAAGAAGGATCATCGCCCAGGAGGAAGGGGAGAATGTCGAAAGGACAGTTCTTGAAGACTATGCCAATCCCGACAGCAGACGCTATGCCCATATGGTCGAGAAAATGCGCGAACAGATGCATTTTTCGTCCTTGCGCTTCAACCGCCTGGATGATACCGTAAAGGCGACCGGTCTTGACGAAGACCAGCTTTGCACATACTGCTGGAACGGCAGAGAATAAACAAGGAAGGCGAAAGCCTTCTTTTTGGAGGAAACAGACATGCGAATGAGAAAGAAAAAATGGGCCGACGGATGGCTGGAAGCACATGCCGATTACGTGTATGACGACCCATCGGAATATGCCGGCAAATGGCGGAAACTGCTGAACTGCGATGTTCTGCACGTTGAAATCGGCACCGGCAAGGGAGACTACATCAATCACATGTCCGCCATGTATCCGGAAGAAGGCTGGGTCGGTATCGAAAGGGACCGCAGTGCCATCGCTGTGGCAGCCCGCAAGGCGGTCGAAGATGAAAGTGATGACCTGCACAACAAGCGGCTGATCGTCAATGACGCCGAAAATCTTCTGAACTGGTTCGCACCGGGGGAGATCGATATCATTCATCTCAACTTCTCCGATCCCTGGCCCAAGAAGCATTATCACAAGCGCCGTCTCAGCAGCAGCCGCTTCCTGGCGATGTACCGCAAGCTGCTCAGCGATGAGGGCTATATCCGCATGAAGACCGACAACAAGGATCTCTTCGAAGCTTCGGTGCTGTACTTTCTGGAAAACGGTTTTACCCTGACGGAATTTTCTGTCGACTACCGTCGCAGGGAACATCCCGAAGATGCCGTGACCGAATATGAAAGCCGGTTTCTGGAACTGGGCCAGCCGATTTATCAGCTCTGTGCCAAACCGCTGGGTGATGATAAAATAGAATCATGAAGAAAAGAAATGTAATGGCTGCCGGTATACTGGCTCTGAGTCTCTGCGGATGTTCTTCCATGGAAGCCCATCCTGATTCCGCGCTTCAGAGATATCTGCAGGAAGCGGAAGCAGTAACCATTCCGGCACCGGTCTATCATAAAGAATTCTATTCATATTATGCCCAGCCCTGCATCGGCCGTATCAGCGCCGGCAGCACCAGCAATGTCTTTTCCCTGGATGGTCACCAGTTTGTCATGAACCTGGATGTGCCGTCCGTCCTTAAGGAAGAGGGAACAGAGATCCAGACAATGCATTTCAGCGGTGACACGGAAACGGCATATGAAGGGGTGTTCACGGACAGAAACGGCGGCGAGCACGTCTATACCGTCAGTATCGGTGCAGTCGGAAACCGGCACTGCGTGTATCTGCAGACTGACAGCATGCAGTTCTATTCCGTCAGCGACATTACCGCAGCCCCGCAGCTGGCAGGGGAAATGCTGAAGATCGCCCGCTCGGTGGAAATCGACCGCGGTGCCATCGCATCGTATTTCCGCAACAGCGACGGCATTGACTATATCGGCGAGACGATCGAACTGTTCGACAGCATCACACCGGAGAACGGATCGATCGAGGAACTCTTCCCCGATCCTGTCGCATCCGGGGACTTCAATCAGCAGGAACAGGAGACAACGGAAGAGGTAAGTCAGGAAGAGACACAGGAAGAATCTGAACCTGATGGTGAAAATGACTAATTTTTTCACTATTTATTGACTTTTCTGCTATTATAAATATTGTTCACAACTATGTGAGATTGAAATAAACTATTTTTAGGTATCAAAAGAGAGGGTGGATTTATGTTCAAAAAATTAACAAACCTGCTGTTCGAAGAAGATGAAGACGTCATCGAAGAGGAAGAAATAGCGAAACCGGCTCCTGCCCAGGAAGCAACCGCCCCGGTACAGACTGTTGTCCAGCCTGCTCCGGTCGAGGAAATTCCGGCCGTTCCTGCCGATGACTCCGTTCAGGCTCCGGAAGCTCCGGCTTTCCCGGCTGTCGAACCGGAAGAAATCCGTCCGGCAATGACCAGAATCGATGTCACACAGCCGATTCCGGTACAGAAGCCGAAGGCAGCTCCGAAGGCTCAGCCGCGCCGTACAGAATCCGTATTCAGTGAACAGAGACCGGCACAGACCGCAAAACCGTCAACTCTGGGTATTACCGTGGACAACAGATATGAAGAAAGAAAGGTCAGCACCAAGCCTGTCAGCAAGCCTTCCAAGAAGGAAGAAAGATCTTCCCGCACATCATATCAGTTCCAGCCGGTCATCAGCCCGATCTTCGGTGTTGATGAAAAGGACATGAATGCCCTTAAGACAACGACAACAAAGATTACTGCCGCCGAAAGAGCGAAGACCGAAGCCAACGTCACGCCGATCATTTCGCCGATTTACGGCAGCAACCAGGATGATGTTCCGACAACGATCCAGAAGACAGTCGAGAAGTCGAACTATCAGGAAAAACTGCGCCATGACCCGGTCAAGGCCGCAGCCGAAGACGAAATTCCGGAATTCTCCCTTGACGACATTCTGAAAGTCAGGGACGAGGAATATGCCAGAGCCGATATGGAAGACACAGCTCCGATCAGCAGCACTGACACACTGTTCCCGGATCTCAACCTGAACCTCTGGGATGAGGAACCGGAAAACGCTGAAGATCAGACAACGATCATTCAGAAACCGGCACATTGACAAAACATGAGGATGCAGAAACTCTGATCTGCAGAGGCATCCTCTTTTTTTTATTGCATGGAACTGATGACAATACTCACGATTGTCTGAAACCGGCAGGAAACAGATGAAGCACAGGAAGTGATACATCAAAGGTATCACTCTTTTTTTGTCCTCCCAGTATTATCCGTAAGCGCTCTCAGTATCTGTTGAAAATGTTTTCATTCCAAAGTATAATGCGGTTGAAGAATTATTTTGTGAAGGAGAAAATTATGCTTGATTCATTACTGATAGCTCTGAGAGATGTTTCAGAAGTTTTACTGCCGATTCTTGGAGCTCTTGCACTGCTGTTTTTGTGCATACTGCTTTCGCGTCTGTCAAAACTGGTCGATACCATCAACGGAACCGTGAAGGAACTTGACCCGACACTGAAGGGACTGGATGTCAGTGTTGCCAAGCTTCAGGCACCGCTTGATACTGTTGTCAAATATTCTCATTCCCTGGATAAGGTTCATGATAAAACCGCAGAAGCCATCGGCAAGGCTGCAGATCTCGCGGCTGAAAGCATCGACACCTTGAAAACAACGGTCACTGAGAAAGTCTCCGAAGTCACCGAGAAAGTCTCTGAACTGACCGGCAATGATCTGACAGAGCCGGAAGTAAAGGCTGAAGTACAGGAGGAAACCGCTGATGAGTGAAGAGAACAAGCCGGTTTTTGATGATTCCGAAGAACCCATCGAATCGATTGAAAAAACCGTTGAGGAACTGAAGCGGAAGATTCAGGAACTGCAGGCCAAGGCGGAAGCCGAAGCGGCTGAAGAGCAGAAGGATGAATCCGTACCGGAATTCAGTGAACCCGAACCGGCAGCCGAAGAGGAGAAACCGGCGGAAGACCTGAAGGACTCCGCGGCAAAGATCCTCAATGATTCCATCGAAACGATCAAGGAAAAAACCGATCAGGTCCTGAACAATCCCGACCTGAAGAAGACACTGGAATTCATCCGTGCCAACGCGGTCAAGGCAGTCACCAGCGCCAAGAGCAAACTCGATGAATTCTCCGCTGATCCGAAGGTGCAGGAAGTTTCCCGCAAGGCTGCGGAAACCTTTAAGAGTGCCGCTGACACGATCACCGATGCCGTCAAGCCGGTTGTTCAGAATGTCGACGAATTCATGAACAAGCCGGAAGTACAGGATACACTGGCAAATATCCGCACCACTGCCGCGGAAGTGACAGACAAGGCTGTGGACACGGTCAAGGATCTTCTGAAGATCGATGATGAAGATACTTCCAGGGCAGAAGAGGATACGGAAGATACAGACAATCCCAGTGACAGCGAATAAGAACGGAGAAACAGTATATGAAAAGAGTGACGATATATGATGTCGCCAAAGAAGCCGGGGTTTCTCTGGCTACGGTTTCCCGTGTCATCAACGGTTCGAATGTAGTCAAGGGCCCGACGAGAGAAAAAGTACAGGCTGCAGTGGACAAGCTGGGCTACAAGCCGAATGCCATAGCCCAGGGTCTGGCTTTGCAGAAGAGCACGACGATCGGACTGATCGTTCCGGAAGCCAGCTTCACCTATACCGGACAGATCATCAACGGTCTGATCGACGTCGCCAAGATCTACAACTACAACATCATGCTGCATACGATTACTGCCGGCATCACCGATCTGCGTTCGGTCGTGGAGGAGATCATCAAGTCCCATGTCGACGGCGTGATCCTCTACAACAACAAGCAGTCGGCACCGGAGATTGAGCAGCTTTCCCGCTATAACATACCGATCGTTGTCATCGGCAACAAGATCAAGGGTGACAATATCTGCAGTGTTTATATCGATATCGAAAAGGCGATCTTCGAACTTTCGACAAAGTATCTTGAAGAAAAGAAAGACAATATCGCGATCCTCGAGGACCGCAAGAATGTCTACTTCTCCAAGGCCATGGTCGCCGGCGCCGAAAAGGCGTTCAGTGCCAAAGGCAAGACATTTGACGGCTTTGTCGAGATTCCTTCCGAATTCCGCACCAGCTATTCGTTCCTGAGCAGCTGGCTGAAGGAACACCGTCCCGAAGTCATGATCGCCAACCGTGATTCCCAGGCCATGGCGATCGTCAACGCCGCCCGCGAGAACGGTATCAAGGTGCCGGAAGAGATGGAAGTCGTATGTGTCATCGATACCAAATACAATGCCATGATGCGGCCGCAGATCTCGAGTTTCTCGATTCCCGCCTATGATCTCGGCGCCGTTTCGATGCGGGTCATGACCAAGATGCTGCAGAACGAAGCCGAATCCGACCGGATGATCGAACTGAGCTATCTCTTCACCCCGCGCCAGACGACTGTCAATTGACATTGCGGTGAAACAACTATAAAATCATTTCTGCGATGAACAGGACAAGTAACTGCAGATCCGCGCCGCAATAGAGACGTCCCGGCAGGTGAAAGGGAACGGCAGGACAGGCAAGTGAATACACCTGGGAGCTTCCGGCCTCAAAAGACCGGACGTAAACCTGCGTTAAAGGCATGAATGAGTGTATACCTCCGGGTATAAACTAAGGTGGTACCGCGCTGAGGCGTCCTTAGACAATGATAAGGACGCCTTTTATATGCGTCCCGAGGAGAAGACAAAATGAGCGAAAAAATGACTTTCTATGATGAACTTGTGTGGCGCGGACTGGTCCAGGATATCTCCAGTCCGGAACTGATCGACAAGCTGAACGAAGGCGGCCTGACCTTCTATATCGGCACCGATCCGACAGCTGATTCGATGCATATCGGCCACTATTCATCCTTCCTGATTTCCAAGCGTCTGGCAAAGCACGGACATCATCCGCTGCTGCTGGTCGGCGGCGCGACAGGATTGATCGGCGATCCCAAACCGGATGCCGAAAGACCGATGATCACCTACGAGGAAGTTGCGAAGAACATCGAAGGACTGAAAAAGCAGGCTGAGGATATCTTCGGCTTCGAAGTCGTCAACAACTATGACTGGACGAAGGACATCAATGTCATCGACTTCCTGCGCGACTACGGCAAGTACTTCAACGTCAACTACATGCTGGCGAAGGACAAGGTGAAATCGCGTATGGAAAGCGGCATCACCTATGCTGAATTCAGCTACATGATCCTGCAGGCTCTCGACTTCCTGTGGCTGTATGAACACCGTGACTGCACCCTGCAGGTTGCCGGCAGCGACCAGTGGGGCAATATCACAAGCGGAATCGAACTGATCCGCAAAAAGCTCGACAAGACAGCCTACGGCATGGTCATGCCGCTGGTCACCGATTCCACCGGCAAGAAATTCGGCAAGACCGAAGGCAATGCCCTGTGGCTCGACAAGAACAAGACAAGTTCCTACGAGATGTACCAGTACCTGATCAATCTCGAAGACTCCATGATCATCGACTATCTGAAGAAGCTGACATTCCTCACACCGGAAGAAATCATGGACATTGAAAAGCAGCACAATGAGGCACCGCATCTGCGTCTTGCCCACAAGACTCTTGCCAGGGAAATCATTACCGACCTTCATGGCGAAGAGGAATACAACAAGGCAGTGCAGATCTCCCAGGCACTCTTCGGCGGCGACCTGAAGGGACTGACAGCCGGCGATATCATGCTGGCGGCAAAGCAGGTACCGAATATCAGAATTGAAGAAGGGCAGAAACTGATCGATGTTCTTGTCGACAACAAGATCTGTTCCTCCCGCCGCGAAGCCAGGGAAATGCTGGCTGCCGGTGCCATCAGCATCAACAATGAAAGACACACCGACGAAAACGAGGAAATGCACAGTGCCGGCGCCATCGACAATAAGGTCATGATCATCCGCAAGGGCAAAAAGAAGCAGTATATCGGTCTGTTCTGAGAAATCACAAGGAGGCGTAAGCCTCTTTTGTGTATATGCGGACGGCAGGTTGTCTGCAAGGAAAAGGGGAACTATGGTATAATCCTTTCGAGGTATTCTATGCGTAAATTTCTGATTGCTCTGACTGTCTGCGCCGTGATGCTCTGCGGCTGCCGCAAACAGTCACAGGAAGATAAATACAGCATCAATTACGAAGCATACTGCCGGACGCTCACGGAGGCGACAAAATTCGTGCCGATGTCCCGCTACTATTCCGTCAGCGGCGCCATGAGCCAGATGCCGGACGGAACCTACCGGTATTATGTCTTTGTCGACAATCCGAGAATCGCCATGACCGACATCGTCGTTCTGGCAGTGGAAAGCGGAACGGAATACGCCGCCGGCAGCAAGATGATGCCGTCCAGCGGTATTTTCGGCGATGCCTACAGCATGATCCCGTACCAGATCAATAAGGAAAACGGATATGTCAAAGGCATCATGCTCAACGGTGAATGCAGCGACGACCATGTCCTTCTCCATGTCCTGGTGGAATGGAAGGACCGCAGCCGTAAGAACGCCCGCCGTGAATTCATCGAACTTTCTCTCAATTATGAAGATGATCCTTATCAGCCGGATGATGAGGAGAGCAGTGAAGATACGGAAAGTGAGGAAGACTGATGGCAGGCCGGAAACAGTCTTCCGTTTTTACCGTCGGTGCTCTGTCGTGTACGACAGGCATTTTCCTTGCGGCCATCTCCGGCATCATTCTCTGCGTGCCGTTTGTCATGCTGGTGGACAATGCCCAGCTTGGTGCCTACGGCATCTTTCATGCCCTGATGACGTTCATCACCAGGGTATCCGCAGCTTCGCTGCCGTTCGGCCTGATGGCGCTGTGTGCCAACTACAGCAGCCGCAACGACTGGCGGACGGTAAAGCATCTGCGTCTGTTCACGGTGATTGCCGTGATGAGCACAGCTGTCATACTTGCCCTGGCTCTGGCCTTTGCCGCCCAGCCATTGTGCAACTATATCTTTGCCGCCTATCATGTCAAAGGTCTTGTCGAGACAGCAACCGGCGTACTGTACTGCGCCGCGGCGATGATCCTGCTGGTATCCGTGCTTTATCTTTACCGCGGCTTCTATCAAGGGCTGGATGAGACGGTGATCGACGAGAGATCACAGATCATCGAACAGACTGCTTCCGCACTCTGTTCCGCCGGCGTCCTCGTCTGGATCTATTTCCACCGCGACGCCAGGAATATCATCCTGTATCTGCTGATTGCCTGCACGATCCTGGCCATGCTGCTGGCCATCGGCTATTATGTCCTCTTCGACCGTCTGAAATATCCCCGCGTGGAAGCGCTGGCGAAAGCCCAGCTTCTGCCGCCGGTGAAAAAGAAAAAAGCGATCAGCGAACTGTTTGCCTTTTCAATGCCCGGTCTCAGCGTGGCAGTCATGCAGGGTCTGATGCTGCTGGTCAATGCCTTCATGTTTCTGCCGGTATGCCGGATGTGTGGTCTGGAAGACAGGAACATGCTGGATATCTACAGCTATCTGACGGTTCACAGTGTCTGGCTGGCGGAAATACCGGTCATTCTTGCCTACCGTTTCTCCTCCGGCGTTATCTTCGATATTGCCGAGGGGGTCGAGAAGAAAAACACGAAGCTGCTGGACAGCGGTATCGAAAAAATGTTCGGCCGTTTCCTGTATGCGGCCGTACCGCTGGTATTTTCCCTGATCATCCTTTCACCGCAGTTCTTCTATGTCCTGTATGGCCTCAAAAGCGCGGAGGCTCCGGTAGTCTTCTCATGGGCAATGGCGGAAGGACTTTCTGTTGCTCTGGCTATGATCAGCTCCTGGCTGATGATCACCCTGCGGTTCAACCAGAACAGCATTTTCTACCATGCGGTGGGACTGGCCGTGAAACTGTTCTCGTTCTGGTTCCTGATCCGCTATATGGGATACAGCGGCGCCATGGCTTCGACACTGCTGGGTGTCTTTACGGTCCTGTTCCTGTGTCTCAGCCGCATCTCCAATTACTTCGGCATATCCTATCAGCGGCTGTTCCTGCAGCTTGCCAAGATGCTGGCTGCCTGCATGTGCATGAACGGGGTATACGCGCTGTTCAAGTACTTCGGACTGGATGGTCTGCATGCCAGCCGTCTGCTTTCGGCTGTGCATCTGCTGGCGATGGCGGCCATCGCGATACCGGTCTATCTGTTTGTGACCGGAATGATGAAGGTGCCGGTGCAGCTGTTTGGCAGAAAGAAGAAAAGGCAATGATGCGTCTCGACAGATTCCTGGCCGAAAACGGATGCGGCACCCGCAATGAGGTCAAAAAAAGCATCCGCCGCGGCGAAGTCAGCGTGAACGGCGAAACCGCAAAAAAGGGCGATCAGCATATCGACGAGGAACATGATGTCATCACATTTCTCGGCGAAGAGATCGTTTATCATAAATATGTCTATCTGATGTTTCATAAACCGGCAGGCTGTATCAGCGCGACTTCCGGCAGCGGCGAGACGGTCATGGACTATATCGCCGAACCATACCGCGACCTGTTTCCCTGCGGCCGCCTCGACAAGGACACGGAAGGGCTGCTGCTGATCACCAACGACGGACCGCTGGCGCATGAACTGCTGTCACCGAAAAAAAAGACGGAGAAGGAATACTTTGTACGGTTTGCCAATGACCTTGGTGAAGATGATATCGCAAAGATCCAAAGCGGCATCGTCTATCAGGGTGTTTCCTACCGGCCGGCGAAGATCTCGGAAGTTGAAGGGCACACCTGCCATATCACTTTGACGGAAGGTAAATTCCATGAGATCAAGCTGATCTTTGAAGCCCTGGGCAACGAGGTCACATATCTCAGACGGCTGCGTATGAAAAACCTGGAACTCGATGAAGATCTTGCTCCAGGTGAATACAGATATCTGAATGAAGAGGAAATCAGAGGTCTTAAAGAACAGAACTGATGACTTCTTCAGGTAAATTGAATTTCCCGCCTGCGGCATATTCCTCAAGGAAGGATATGACCTGGCGGGTCAGTGAATTCGGAGTCGAAGAACCGCTTGTTACGGCAATGCGGTTTTTATTTCTGATCATGTCTTCGTTAAGGTCAAGGACGCTTTCGATCAGACACGTTTCCGGTATTCCGGCTTTCAGTCCGATCTGTCTGAGCTGGTTGGAATTGTTGGAACGGGGATCGCCGACAACGATCAGAAGGTCGGTGTCCTGCAGGTTCATGACTGCTTCCTGACGGATCCTTGTCGCATTGCAGATTTCCCTGGCGACAGCCGCATCCGGCCATCTCTGAAGACAGGCATCGATGATCTCCTGGGTATCGATCAGCGAAAGGGTGGTCTGGTTGGTGATCAGAATATCATGCAGTTCTCCGAGCGTATCGATATCTTCCTTTTTCGTGATCAGGTGCACGCGCGGACTGAGACCGACAGTGCCTTCCGACTCGGGATGGTTCTGCTTGCCGATATAGATGACATCGCCATGTTTCGAATGATCCCTGACGATCGTATGGGTGCTGATGACATCGGGGCAGGTCGCATCGACGACCGTCAGACCTTTTTCTTCCGCCTTCGCACGGACGGCATCGCTGACACCATGGGCAGTGAAGATGACAACACCTTCATCGATCTCATCGAGCAGTTCGAGACGGCTTTTCTTCGGGTCTTCGACAAAACGGATCCCCATTTTCCGGCATTCCTCGACAACAAAACGGTTATGCACGATCATGCCCAGCATCGTCACTTTCTCATCCGGATGCTTTGCGGCGGTTTCCCGGGCAATCATGATTGCCCTGACAACGCCCTGACAATAGCCGCGTGGTTTCACTGAGATGATTTCCATGGCAGTACCTCCGTTCCAATTATAACAAGACAGAACTTTTCTTCAAAAGGTCACAATGGTAGAATAAGTAAGATAGACAAGAGGTGGAATTATGTATCAGATTCAGCTTGATCATCCGGTTCATGCCCATTTTATCGGCATCGGCGGAACGTCCATGAGCGGTCTGGCAGAGTTTCTTCTGATGAACGGATTCACTGTCACCGGTTCTGACTCGGCGCATTCCAAATATACGGGACATCTGGAAAGTCTCGGTGTGAAAATCAGCTATCCGCAGAGTGCGGACAATATTACCGACGACATTGATGTGGTCATTTTCAGTGCCGCCATCCGTCCCGGCAATCCTGAATATGATGCGGCCGACTACCGCGGCATCCCGATGCTTACAAGAGCGGAACTGCTCGGTCAGCTGATGGCGATGTATGACAACGCGATCAATATCGCCGGCACCCACGGCAAGACAACGACAACTTCGATGGTGACGCAGATCCTGCTGAATGCCGGTATGGATCCCTCGGTCGAGATCGGCGGCGTGCTGCCGGCAATCGGCGGCAACATGCGCATCGGTGAAAACCGCGACCTGATGGTAGTCGAAGCCTGCGAATATACCAATTCCTTCCTGTCGTTCCATCCGACGATCGGCGTCATTCTCAATGTCGAGGCGGATCATCTGGACTTCTTCAAGGACATCAGCGACATCCGCAGATCGTTCCGCGCGTTCGCGAACCTTCTGCCGGAAGACGGTGTGCTGGTGCTGAATTCGGAAATCACCGACCGGCATTACTTCACCGACAATCTGAAAGCCCAGGTCATGACTTTCGGCAGCGATCCGAAAGCTGACTTTACCGCCCGCAATATTTCCCTGGACCTTCTGGTCAGACCGACCTTCACGGTCGTCGAACACGGTAAAGAGATGGCGGAAATCACACTGAACTGCTCCGGTGAACATAATGTCTGGAATGCCCTGGCGGCAATCGCCGTGGCAAGATACCTCGGCGTATCCTATGAAGCGATTCAGAAAGCCCTGCGGGATTTCCGCGGTGCTTCCCGCCGGTTCGACATCTTCGGAACTGTCAACGGCTTCACGGTCATGGACGACTACGCCCATCATCCCCAGGAAGTGGATGTCGTCATCAAGACGCTGCTGAAATATCCCCATCACAAGCTCTGGGCCGTACAGCAGCCGCATACCTATTCGCGTACGAAGATGCTGATGCAGGACTTCGCAGACGTCCTTTCCCAGTCGGAAGCGGTACTGGTTCTGGACATCTTCCCGGCAAGGGAAACCGATACCCTCGGCGTCACCGCCGAACAGCTTGTCGACGAGCTGAAAAAGCGCGGCACCGAAGTCTACTACACACCGACTTTCGACGATGCTGAAAAATTCATCATGGAACATTGCGAAAAAGATGATATCGTCGTAACCCTCGGATGCGGCAACGCCAACATCCTGGCTGACCGTCTGGTCACCAAATACGGCAAACCCGCGCACGAAGAATAAACTGAACTCAGCCTGTAAAGGTTGGGTTTTTTTCCTGTTTATGGTAAAATCCGTGTGCCTGAAAAAGGAGGTGAGATCATGAAAAGATATGAAGATTTCAATCTGAAGCCCGAAACAATGGACTTTATACATAATAACGGTTTCAAGGAACCGACACCGATTCAGGAACAGGTGATTCCCGCCGCACTGAAGGGGAAGGACATCATCGGTCTGTCCGCGACCGGTTCCGGCAAGACCCATGCCTATCTGATTCCGATCATGGAAAAAACCGATCCTGAGAAAGATTACTGCCAGGTTGTCATCACTGCTCCGACGCGTGAACTGGCAGCCCAGATCTTTGAAATGGCCAGGGTCATGAACGATTCAAAACCGGATCTGAGGATCCGGCTGCTGATCGGCGGCAGGGAAAGAAGCCGTGATGCGGAAACACTGGAGAAAGCCCAGCCGCATATTGTCATCGGCACACCGGGAAGAATCCGCGACCTGTTCCTCAATGACGGCAGCCTGCGGATCGAGAAGGCACAGCTGCTGGTCGTGGACGAAGCGGATATGACCCTGGAATACGGATTCCTGGATGATATCGACGCCTTTGCCGGCAGACTTTCCGAAGACCTGCAGATGATGTGCTTCTCGGCCACGATGCCGGACCAGCTCAAGCCGTTCATCCGCAAATACATGCATCATCCGATCACATTCCAGATCGGCGAGAAGGTACGTTTCAATCCCGATATCCGCCATGTACTGGTACCGTGCTATCATCACAGCTATGCCAAAACGATTCTTTCGATCCTGCCGGGATTCCGTCCCTATGTCTGTCTGATCTTCGCCAATACCAGACAGGAAGCAGCGGTCATTGCCGAGGAACTGCGCAAAGAGGGAGTCAGCGTCAGCGAAATCCACGGCGACCTGACATCGCGCAAGAGAAAGCAGGCAATGAAGAGCATCGCCAGTGCCGAACATACCTATGTTGTCGCAACGGACCTCGCAGCCCGCGGTATTGATATCGGCGAAGTATCGCATGTCATTTCCTGCGGTTTCCCGGATGACCTGGAATACTATGTGCACCGTGCCGGCCGTACCGGCAGAGCCGGAAGCAGCGGCACCTGCTATGCTCTCTATAAAGAAAGCGATGACGCGGCGATCCGCTCGCTGAAAAGACGCGGCATCAAGTTCGAACACCAGCGCTACCGCAAAGGCGAATGGCAGGACCTGCAGCCCTATGGCGTCAGAAGAGCCCGTAAGGACAACGAACTGGAAAAGAAAATCGCCATGATCATGACCAAGAAAAATACCAAGGTCAAGCCCGGCTACAAGAAAAAGCGTGCTGCCGCCATCGACCGCATGCACCGTCAGAAGAAACGGGAAATGATCCGCTCCAAGATCCGCGAGGAAAAGAAGGCGATGTACAAGGCAAGAGCCAAGCAGGACAAGGAAAACGGATTATGATCATCGGCTCGCATGTGCAGATGAAAGCACCGGACTTCCTGGCCGGCAGTGTGAAAGAAGCACTGTCCTATGAAGCCAATGCCCTGATGCTGTATACCGGCGCGCCGCAGAATACAAAACGGCGGCCGCTGGAAGAAATGAAGATTGATGAAGCACAGAAACTGATGAAGGAAAACGGCATCCCGATGGAACATATGATCATCCACGCGCCGTATCTGATCAATCCCGCCAACAGCGTCAAGCCGGAAGTCAGCGAGCTGGCAACCCAGTTTCTGACAAGCGAGATGCAGCGGACAGCAGCAATCGGCGCGAAGTATATCGTGCTTCATCCCGGCAGTTACACGACGACGGATCTGGAAACCGGCATCCGCACGATCATCAGCTGTCTCAACGGTCTCGATATTCCGGAAGGAATCGTGATCTGTCTGGAAACGATGGCAGGAAAGGGGAGCGAAGTCGGCTTCCGTTTCGAGCATCTGGCTGAAATCATTGCCCATATGGATCATCCGGAACATTTCGGTGTCTGCCTGGATACCTGCCATATCAGTGATGCCGGCTATGATGTCAGCGACTTTGACAGCGTACTGGATGAATTTGACAGGGTCATCGGTCTGGACAGACTGCATATTATCCATCTCAATGATTCGAAAAACGAATGCGGTGCCCGCAAGGACCGTCATGCCAACCTCGGACAGGGAACAATCGGTTTCGACACGCTGTGCCATATTGCTCATCATCCCCGCACAGCCCATATTCCCAAGATTCTGGAAACCCCGTATATCGACGGCGAACCGCCGTATGGCAGGGAAATCAGGATGCTGAAGGAAAAAGTATTCGAAGACATGACAAAGGCGCAGTAATCTGAACTGCGCCTTTTATCATGGATTTATGATTGATTTGCGGATGTTTATTTTTCAGCCTGCTGTTCCCTGAGGATCTTCTGGATCTCATCTTTCAGGGCATCGCCGAGTTCCGCCTGCGGTACCGAGCGGACCAGCTTGCCTTTGCGGAAAAGCATACCTGTCTCATAACCGCCGGCAACACCGACATCGGCGCGGCTGGCTTCCTGCATGCCGTTGACCGGACATCCCATGACGGCAACCGTGATATTCGCTCTGACGGACTGCAGATAATCTTCCATCTCTTTGACCAGCGGCAGCATGTCATACTGGATCCTTCCGCAGGTCGGGCAGGCGACAAGATCCGGCACGCGGTCGGCCAGGTCAAAGCTTCTCAGCAGCTGTTTGGCGATGATCAGTTCGTCCTTCGGCGGACCGGATACCGAAACACGGATCGTATCACCGATGCCTTCATTGAGAAGCACACCCAGGGCGGCGGAAGATTTGACTGCTGATTCGGCAAAACCGCCGGCCTCCGTCACGCCAAGATGCAGAGGATAGATGAAATGCTCGGCTGCCGCTTTGTAGGCGTCGATCGTCAGCCGGACATTGCTGGATTTGAAGGACAGACAGATGTCATGGAAGTCCATGCTTTCCAGGATGTCCACATGCCGCTGTGCACTGGCAACCATCGCTTCCGCGCACGGTCCGCCGTATTCCTGCAGGAACTGCTTCTCCAGCGAACCGGAATTGATACCGATGCGGATCGGAACTTTTTTCTCTTTGCATTTTTCAACGACCGCTTCGGTATTTTCGCGGGAACCGATATTGCCGGGATTGATGCGGATGGCATCCACGTTGCCGTCCAGTGACAGCAGGGCGAGATGATGGTTGAAATGAATATCCGCGACAAGCGGAATATGGATCTTTTCCCGGATAAACGGAATCGCTCTGGCGTCTTCCTCATCCAGAACGGCAGTACGGATCAGTTCGCATCCGTTTTCTTCCAGTTCCAGGATCTGGGCGACGGAGCCTTCGATATTCTTGGCCGGCACATTTGTCATCGACTGCAGAACGCATTTGTTCTGGCCGCCGATCTGCAGGCCGCCGACATGGATCGGTCTTGTTTCAGTACGTTTGATCATAGACTGTTTACCTCCTCTCTATTATCGCATGAAGGCGGAAGAAAGGCACATGACATTGCAGCAGGAACTGCAAAGAAAGGATATTGCGGAGTGCCGAAAATGCCTTTGTCAAAGTTGATTCAGGTAATCAATACTGATTCTTGGATTTTAAAAAGAGTTATGTTATACTGCTTTAGGTAAAAGTCAGGAGGAATCAGAACATGCCTAGAGACAATCTCACATTTAAGTGCTCTGTGTGTGGTGAAGAAAACTACATTGGTACAAGAAATAAGCGTAAGCATCCTGAAAAGATGGAAATCAAGAAATACTGCCCGCGCTGCAATAAGGTTACACTGCATAAGGAGAAGAAATAACCGCAAGGTTATTTTTTTGTAAACAGACATGAAGGTGGATGTACTGCCGATCGGGCAGTTTCAGGAAAACATCTACGTGCTGCATGATCAGGGTCATGTGCTTATCTTCGATCCCGGCCGCTACGCCAAAAAGGTTGCCGAAACGATCGGAAAGGATGAAACGGTGGACGGTATTATCCTGACCCACGGGCATTCGGATCATACCGGGGCAGCGGATGATCTCAATGACATGTATCACTGCGGCATCTATATGAACAAAAAAGACTACATTCTCGTCGATCCTTCCTATGCCGGAAAACACGGCTTCGATTCGCCGGTCTACAGCGAAGTGCAGGATCTTTCGGAAACGATGAAAATCGGCATCTTCGACCTGAAGGTTCATTTCACGCCCGGGCATACAGCCGGCAGTGTCTGCGTCCAGTACCGCAATCTGCTGTTTGCCGGCGATACCCTGTTTGCCGGCAGTATCGGCCGTACCGATCTCTATTCCGGCAACGACCAGGAAATGGCGCAGTCGCTTGCATATATCAAAACGCTGCCGCACGATCTCAAGGTACTGCCGGGACACGGTCCGGCCACGACCATCGGCCGGGAACTGAAAACCAACCCGTTTTTGTGCTATACTGAGGAGCGTTGGAGGTTAATCTGATGAAAAAGACCTGGCTTGTCTGTTTCTTCGCGGCGCTGCTGTGCATCAGCGGCTGTCATAAAAAAGAAGATACAGCGGAAAAAGAGCAGGAAAACGCAATGGTATCCATTGCCGCAACGGACTTCACCCAGGCGGATGCGGAAGCACTGCTTCAGCAGGAAGTCAGAACCCATTGCGGCAGCGCCAATGCCTGCAAAGTGACATCTGTCAAGATCTCCGGGAAAAACATCACCGGAACCTATACCTATGAGGAAGACGGAGAAACCGTAGAGGCAACAGTCAGTCTCAACGATGTGTCAGTCAACAAGAATGACCCGTCGGTCTATACTGTCGCTGCCAAAGAGTTCTCTTCTTCAAAACCATCCGGAACAGCGGACAAACCTGCTGAGGATGACAAGAAACCGGAGACGGAAGACAAGACTGACAGCAAGCCTTCCGATGACAAGAAGGATAACAACAGCGATATTCCGAAACTGAAACTTCCGGACAAGAAACTCGATCCGAACAACGAAGAAGATACTGCCTTTGCGACGATCACTGAAGGCGAGGACTACTATCTTTACCGGATCTATCTCTTCCAGCCCGGAACCCTGCATGTCAGCGGTCATTATGACGGCGGCGGCACATTCAGACTCGTGGTTCTGAAGGAAGACCAGACGGTTGCCAACGATCTGATCAAACTGACGGAAAAGAAGGAACTGAACTATGACGCCAAGCTGGAGGCAGGTTTCTACTACATCTACATCAAAGCCGACAGCGGCGGCTGGAATGTCGATTTCAAAACCAATTACTGATCTGCAGAAAAATGCAGATCTTTTTTTCGGGAACCGCAAAGCGTCCTCCTATATGGAGATTGAGGGAGGATCATTATGCATGAAAGACTGATTGCCATTCTGAAGATCGCCCTGGAATGCAATGTGACGGATATACACTTTTCGTTCCATGAAGGAAATACGAAGGAAATCGTGATCGAAATGCGGGTGGACGGCGAAGTGCGAAGGGTCAGGGACCAGGGTGACGATGAACGGCTGCTCCGCTATATCATGTACCGCGCGAATCTCGATCTGGCCAATGTTTTTGAACCGCAGACCGGCAGCTTTACCGAAACAGTCAACGGCAGGGAACTGTCACTGCGCTTTGCCCTGGTATGCAGTTACCGGATGAAAAGCGGTGTCCTCAGGATACTGAACAATCACAGCGCTCTGGAAATCGAAGACCTGTGCACGGATCCGCATGTCACTTACTGGCTGCAGCATCTGACCGACAGCCGCAGCGGTCTCTACATCTTCAGCGGACCGACCGGTTCGGGAAAGACGACGACACTGTATACGATCCTTTCCCACACTTATGGGAAGAAGATCTATTCGCTGGAGGATCCTATTGAAGTCGTACAGGACAGCTTCGTGCAGCTGCAGGTCAATGAACGGCAGCTGACCTACGCCGACGGCATCAAGCAGCTGATGCGTCAGGATCCCGACATCATATTCATCGGTGAAATCAGAGACGCGCTGGCAGCCGAGATGGCCGTACGCAGCGCCCTGACAGGTCATCTAGTTCTTACAAGCATTCACAGCGCTGACTGCACCGGTGCCATCAGCCGCATGCTGGAACTTGGTGTCAACGAATACCAGCTGAGAGATGTTCTTTCCGGAATCGCCAACCAGCGGCTGTTTACTTTGAAAGACGGTTCCAGGACCGGCGTTTATGAAATCATGAACCGGCATGAGATCCGGCAGTATATGAATGAGCATACACTTCCGGAAGACCATGTCTCTTTGAAGGAGAAACTGCATGAAGCTTGCATCAGCGGCATTGTTTCCAAAGCAGAGATCGAAGAAGAAACTATCTAAGGACACGCTGGCTGCCATCACCGCCCTGATGAACAACGGTTTCTCATTGCAGCAGACACTGTCGATCCTGGACGACAGATCCTGTCATACCTTGTTTGAGGAGATCCGCTGCCGTCTGGAAAAAGGGGAGGCGGTCAGTGATTTTCTGATCGAATACACTCCGGCTGTCTATGGCCGCTATCTCAGCGGTTTTCTGATGTATCTGCCGTTCTACAATGCTCTTTCGCTGAGCATGGAGATCGCTGACAGCGACGACCGCAGCCAGAACGAACTGCTGAAAGGTCTGCTGTATCCGGTATTGATGATGGCGGGAATGCTGATGGCTTCGGCAATATTCTCCCTGACGATCCTGCCGGCGATGATTTCTCTGCTGGAAGGTTTTCATCTGCAGGATCAAAGCTATGCAATCATGAAAAAAGCAATACCGCTGACCGCCGTGACAGTGCTGATCATTTTTGGCATTGCCGTGATCATAACCTTTATCGCGACCCGGAAAAGACATATTGTCGCATCCTACCGCTTCCTGCTGAGGTTCTTCAGGGATTCCCTGCCGGTGCAGATCGCATCCCGCAATTTCACCCGTTTCTTTCTCGAGTGCGTCCGCCAGAAACTGTCAACGATCCAGTGCATGGATATTCTGATGCAGCTTCCCAACCGGCCGGTGGTTTCCTATATTGCCGCAAGCCTGGACGCTTCCATGCGGCAGGGCGAATCACTTGAGGAAGCAGCTGATACGGCACTTCTGGAATCCTCGCTCAGCCGCTTCATGAAAACGGCAGTCTATTCTTCCGACTGTGAACGGATGCTGGAAGGATATCTGGAAATGACCAAGGTCCGCACGGAAACACAGATCCGCCGTTTCTCACGCACTGTTCAGTTCGTGTCCTATCTGATGATCGGTATCATGATCGTACTGATGTACCGGCTGCTGTTGATGCCCGTCAACATGATGCAGCAGATGTGAGGAAAAGTGAAACCGCTTCTGTATAAGACTGTTGAAGGCAGTCAGGACCTTCGGAAAGGGGAAGAGTATGAAAAAGAAAAGAAATCAGGGATTCACACTGCTGGAGATGACGATTGTTCTGCTTGTCATTTCTGTACTGTTTCTTCTGACCGTGCCGAACATCCAGAAAACGATGGAGATCGTCAACAACAAAGGGTGCAAGGCAATCGAAAAGGTGGCCGATGCGGCGATCCTGCAGTACAAGATGCAGTATGACACATATCCCGGCAGCACATCCGACCTCATCGCGGCAGGTCTTCTCAGTGAAGAACAGGTGACATGTGACGGCAACAAATCGCTGGTCATATCCGGTGGCCAGGCCTACGTCGAATAGCGGCTTCACACTGGTCGAAGCCTGTGCTGCCCTGGTCATCATAGGCATGTTCACTCTGTTTGTCATTCCTGCAGCGGAACTGAAACCGGACAGCTGGTACAGCTATCCGGATGAATATCTGAAGACACAGTCGGAAGCAATCCGCATGGCAGAGCGACGGACAATGATATCTCCTGACGGAGAACTGCCGGATGTGACATTCAATGAGAAAGGAAATGTGAACAGGGCGATGACACTCCGTTCCCTGCGTCACGGGACATCGGTCATCATCGAACTGGGAGGCGGCAGACTTGTTTTCCGCTAAAAAGGGATTCGTCCTGACCGATGCCCTGTGCAGTATCCTGATCGTTGCCGTGCTTGTCTCTTTTGTCACAGCTGTTGTGACCCTCAGTCTCAGAAGCAGGGAGGCTTCCAGGGAAGCCGTCAGCGAACTGGAAACACAATACGAAATGATGTTTCTTCAGCAGGAGGGATGCCGGCTGTCATGCACGGAAGACGCGGATCCATCTTCCTGACGGATCTGTTTCTGTCCATCCTTATCGCCATCCTGCTGGTTCCGGCAACTGTGATCTCGGTTGCCGTCATTCATGACAGCCTGCGGTTCAATGAAGAGATCCAGGATGAAACCGGTCTTGTACAGCTGCGGCAGATCCTGATGATCAGCTATGACATTCACTGCGACAGCAACACCGTCTTCTTTGAATATCAGGGAAGAGACTGCCGTCTTTCGCAGGTCAACAGCCATCTGATCATCCAGCCCGGAACCCAGATCATTCTGGCAGACATCGATACCTGCATGTTCGAACAGGAAGGAAATGCCCTGATTCTGCATTATGAGAGAAACGGACAGACATACCGGGCAGCCATCACATCGCTTTAACAAAGGTTTTATCAGTGCCTATTTCCTGGCTGTGTTCCTGTTCCTCAGCCTGTATGCCGCCATCGCCGCCGACAATGTCAGAAACCGCAGTCTGACTGTACTGAACCTGAAGAGGGAACAGGAATACTATATGGCAGAATTCCCCCGCATCCGTGAAGTCATGTGCCGTCTGCAGGAAGAAAAAACCCGGCAGGATACAGCTGCTGAAGAAAATGAAGAAGGCGATAAGGATACAATCGGGGAACAGTCTGAGGAAACGCCGCTGACGGAAAGAAACACGATCATTCTGACTGTCAGCGGACCGCTGATGGAGGAAGTGATGCTGAGCATTGACCCGCAAACCGGGAAAGTCATCGATTATACACCGCTGCGCAACGAAGAAAGCAATGATCCCTGAAGCAGAACAGCGGCCGCAGTCATTCATGCATACTGCGGTTTTTTTTATATTTATAAGGATATGCCGGAGGCAGTAATTCATTGACAAAAGGACGCTATTTAATACAATAATAAAGGATAGGCGGTAAGACTTATTATGGTAATTGTAAATGATTTAAAACCGGGAATGCATATTGAACAGGACGGCGAATTATACAATGTCATCAACGTTGATCATAATAAGACGGCAATGCGTCAGATGATCATCAAAGTCAAGGTCAAGAACCTCCGCTCCGGTGTAATCAAGGAACTGAACTTTACCGGCGGCGACAAGGTTGAAACAGCCCGTATTGAAAGAAAAGAAATGCAGTATCTTTATGATGACGGCATGAATCTTGTCTTTATGGACAACAGCACCTATGAACAGACAGAAATCCCGAAGACAAGGCTCGAGTGGGAAATGAAGTTCATGAAACCGAATGACAATGTCTCCATTTCGATCTACGAAAAGAATGAAGACGAATTCGAAATCCTCGGTGTCATCCTGCCGGATAAGGTCGAACTGCAGATTACTGAATGCGAACAGGCAGTCAAAGGTGATACAGCAACATCCGCTACCAAGAATGCTGTTGTGGAAACCGGACTGGAAATCAAAGTTCCATTATTCATTCAGAACGGTGAGATGGTAATCATCAACACTGCTACAGGTGAGTATTCCGGCCGCGCCTGATTCATTTGCTTTGTTCCGTCAGGTAACAAAACTTCAATGAAAAAAAGGATGTGCTGCAAAGCACATCTTGTGTATTTATAAGAAACCACTACAGGGGACTGAATTTATGACAAAGAAATATTTAGGGGCCAGGAGAAAACGGACGAATTCTCCTGTTGAAAACAGAAAAAGAGTTGTAGAATACCGGCACGAGCGCTATGCCAGAAAAGCTGTCGAAGAAATCCTTCCGGCTGCTGAAACGGCGGAAGAAACCGTTGTTGAGACAATCATCGACAAAGTTGAAGAAGCTGTGGATGAAACGTTTGTTCAGCCGGTTGAGGAACTTATTGACAAGGCTGTCGAAGAAACCAGAAAATCCGGCAAGGATGGCGGCGGATTCTTCAAGAAGGTATCGGCATTTTTTGCCGGTCTCTTCGGAGTTCATACCGCAGCTGAAGCAGTTGCTGAAACTGCAGCTGAAACTGCCGCAGATGCAGCAGTTTCCGAAGAGGAAAATGTTCTCGACAAGGCAGCTGACTACTTCAGTGATCTTCTCGGCATAGAGAAAGAAACGGATGAGGAAGAGGGAGAAACGGAAGAAACCGAATCCTCCGAAGAGATTG
>CACYXJ010000025.1 GCA_902778375.1 uncultured Erysipelotrichaceae bacterium | reverse complement strand
CTTCCTCATCGGAATAGCCGGACCCCTTCTGTTCGATCATCTGGATCATCATGTTGTCGGTAGACTTGTAGATAATCGGGATCATGACCTTCTGGCCGTTGACTGCGAAATTGTCGTTTTCATCCTTGGCCATCGCTGCTTCGCCGACTTCGAACATGAAGTCCCATGTCAGTGTTTCAGGCAGTGTGTAGCCAAGCTTCTCCACATAGGTCTTGTTGACATAGACAGCTTCGGTGGAGCGCATGTACGGCAGAGCGTAGTAATGACCCTGGAAGGAACATTCCTCAAGGAACTGGGGAACGATTTCACTTTCTTTGACAGAGTCGAATTTCACTTCGCTGCCGCCCAGACCGTACTTCGCATCGGCAAACAGTTCATCGAGCGGGATGACGGCATTGCCGGTCAGATAGGTCGCGATGTGGTCCGGATAGGTAATGCAGATGTTCGGTGTCGTGTTGGTGGCGATGTTGGTAATGACATCGTTATAGATCTTGCCGTAATCCGTATACAGACGCAGGTTGACCTTGATATTTGGATAAAGCTGTTCGAAATCGCGGATCGCCTGTTCATAGATCATGGTCTGGGTCTTGTTGGTATCGTTCTTGGCCCAGAATGTGATCTCATAGTCCCGCGACATATCCAGCTCTTCGGGAATGACGAATTCCGCCGCTCCGGTGGAGCCGTGACAGCCGGTAAGGATACCGCATGCCAGCATCGCCGCAAGAAATACTTTCGGTGTTTTTCTCATCCTTTGGTACCTCCCCGGGAAACGCCGGCCATGATCTTTTTGTGGAAAATCAGGAACAGGATGATCAGCGGGATCGAAATGACAACGACCGCCGCCATCATCGCCGGAATGTTCTCACGGCCGAAGCCGCTCTCGCGGATCGTCTGGATACCGTTGGAAACCAGGAAGTATTCCTGTTTGTCGGTGATCAGACGCGGCCATACATAGGAGTTCCAGCATTCGATGATCTTCAGGATGGTAATTGTGACAATCGTCGGTGAGCAGATCGGAATCATGACTTTCCAGAGATATTTGAAGTCGGAGGTTCCGTCGACCTTGGCCGCCTTGTACAATTCGTCCGGTATCTGCTCGAAGTTTTCCTTGAGCAGGTAAATATAGAAGATCGATGTGACCGAAGGCAGGATCAGACCCCAGAAGGTATTGCGCATGCCCCAGTTGGTAATGGTCACGAAGTTGGTGATAATGACAAGTTCATTCGGGATCATCATCAGCGACAGGAACATTCCGAACGTCATGTCGCGGCCGGCGAATTTCAGTCTGGCAAAGGCGAAAGCAGCCAGAACGATGACTGCCAGCATGATCGCTGTCGTGGACAGCGTGAAGATGATCGTGTTGGTGAAGTATCTTGCCAGCGGCACTGCTGTGAATGCCTCGGTGTAGTTTTCCATTGTCGGCGAAGTGGTGAAGAACTGGGGAATGTATTCGCCATTGTAGGCACTGTAGCTTTTCACCGATGTCAAAAGCATCCAGTAGAACGGGAACAGGACGATCAGCGCCCAGAATCCCAGCAGAACATAGGTGACAACGGTGCGGATCCTGTCATTGCGCCTGCGTGCTTTTTCGATTTTCATGTATTCACTGTTGGTAGTCATACATTTCACCTCTTAAAACGTTGTCGACTTCCTGCTGATCAGAAGATTGATGCAGGTAATCGTCAGGACGATCGCAAACAGGATCAGGGCTGCCGCCGAAGCATAGGACGGATAGCCGCCGCCGGTGCCGTACAGCATGTCATAGACATAACCGACGATCGTATTCATGCCGGCCGCGTTCAGATCGGTTCCGAACAGGGCGACCGCATCCGAGTAAGCCTTGAAGGCGCCGATGAAACCAGTGATGATCAGGTAGAACAGCATCGGGGCAATCATCGGCAGCGTGATCTTCATGAAGATGCGCCAGCGGGAAGCGCCGTCGACCTTGGCTGCCTTGTAGTAGTCGGGATTCACCGATGCCAGGGCGCTGGTCAGGATCAGGATCTTGAACGGCATGACCACCCAGACCGTATAGAAACACAGGACAAACATCTTCGCCCAGTACGGTCCGTCGATAAAGTCGACAGATGTGCCGCCGAAACTCTGGATCAGCAGGTTGACCAGACCGTCGCTGTAGGCTGTCTTCTTGAACAGGATCATGAAGACAAGACCGACAGCCAGGGTATTGGTGACATAGGGAAGGAAGAAGACTGTCTGGAACAGTTCCTTCAGTTTGGTGATGGAATTGAGTCCCACCGAGATCAGAAGCGCGATGCCGGTGGATAAAGGAACAGTAATGATAACAAGAATAAACGTATTCTTCAGAGCCTGGATGAAATAGGGATCATGAAGAACATAGGCATAGTTGTAAAGGCCGATGCCGAAAGACGTCTGGGAAGCTGAGTTGTAACCTTCCTCAACCGAATAGACCAGAACGTCGAACAGAGGATAGATCATGAAGACGGCAAGGAATGCCAGTGCCGGCAGCAGATAGAGCCATCCTTTCAGTGACTTCTTTTCCATACGCTACCTCTTAGTCCAGCACCTTCCAGTCGAGTGCTTCTTCCGTGTCGTCAGCGAACAGGACTGTCTTGAACGGCTTCAGGCGGAAACGGGCGATTTCCCCTTCCACCTTGTTTTCGGCACTGATGATCGAACATACCGTGGCATTGCGGGAGGCCGGATGGGAGGAAACCACACTGGTATCGCGTCCCATGACCTGAACGCCGATCACATGGCAGTTCAGCGGGCCGGTTTCATCAAGGATAAAGCCTTCCGGACGGACGCCGACAATGACTTTCCTGTCTTCCAGGTCGACCTTCATCACCGCATCCTCGCCGATGTACAGCATATGATCCTTCACTTCGCCGTCGAAGACATTGATCGGCGGTGTGCCGAGGAAGCTTGCGACGAACAGATTGACCGGATGATCATAGACATTCTGCGGATGGTCGATCTGCTGGACCACGCCGGCCTTCATGACCACGATCTCATCGGAGATACTCATCGCTTCTTCCTGGTCGTGGGTGACGAAGACAGTCGTGATGCCGGTTTCTCTCTGGATACGGCGGATCTCTTCACGTGTCTGCAGGCGCAGTCTCGCGTCCAGGTTGGAAAGCGGTTCGTCCAGAAGCAGGACACGCGGTCGCTTGACCAGGGCCCGGGCGATCGCGACACGCTGCTGCTGGCCGCCGGACATCTGGGCCGGTTTGCGGGCAAGATACGGTTCAATCTGTACAAGACGGGCCGCTTCCTTTGCCTTCTCAATCATTTCCTCCTTGCTGGGACGGTCCTTGCCTTTCAGGTTTTCCAGCGGGAACATGATGTTCTGCAATACAGTCATGTGCGGATACAGGGCATAGCTCTGGAAGACCAGACCGACACCGCGGTGCTCCGGCGGCAGGTCGGTTACATCGTCTTCACCGAAAAAGATTTTTCCGCTGGTCGGTGTTTCCAGACCGCTGATCAGGTTCAGCGTCGTGCTTTTGCCGCAGCCGGAAGGTCCCAGAAGACCGATCAGTTTGCCGTCCGGGATTTCAAAGGAAAAATCATTGACCGCAGTAACATCCGGGCCCTTGTCACGGCTCGGATAGATTTTGGTCAGATTCTGAAGAACCACTTTCATAGTAATTATCCCCTCTCATACAGGATCCTTCCTGTCATGATTTCATCTGTTTTAATTTTACACACAGCAGGCGCGTTCAGGCAAAAGAAAACATGCACGGGGCATGTTCAGAATTCGTCTGTCCATTCCGGACAGCATTTCAGTTTCAATGTCTGTTCCAGCACATAGGCAACATGAAGCAGGACATCCTCGCAATACCTGCCTGCCATCAGGTAATAACTGCCGGCCTGCCAGTCTTCCGTACCGGAAAGCCAGGCGGGAAGGCACATGCAGGGGCTGCCGGATATGGGAGCGAAGTTGCTGATCGGACGGCTGCCGCAGCCAAGCAGACAGTCGAACCTGTTTTCCCGCAGGACTTCAGCAAGTCCTTTCTCCGCCGCTTTGCCCAGTTCCATGCGTTTTTCGATATATTCTTTCTCGGTCAGACGGCCGCTTTTTTCCTCGCTGCTTTCCAGAAGGTCCTGGCCGTGGACAAGACACCGTTCGGGATGTTCCTTGTTGAAAGCGATGATACCGGCAAGTGAGCGGCAGGAACTTTCATGCCTGCTGAGATACAGATTGAGACCGTATTTGAATTCATGCATCAGTGCATCCGTTTCCGAAAGATACGGTTCTTCCATGACGATGTCCAGGACTTCCGCTCCTGCTTCCCGCAGAATCGTGCGGGCTTTTTCCAGTGCTTCTTTTTCCCTGTCCGTGCATCCGCCGCTGCAGATGCCGATCCGCATACCAGCAAGATTCATGTTCAGGGCAGCGCTGTAATCCCTGACAGTCTGGGTCAGTGTCGCAGGGTCTTCTTCGTCCATGCCGGCAATCGCCTGCAGAACCGCGGCCATATCAGCGACACTTGTGCACATCGGCCCGGCCGTATCCTGGACATGGCTGATCGGCAGAATGCCGCTGCGGGAAACCAGACCGACTGTCGGTTTGAGGGAAATGATGGCATTGGCGATCGACGGCGACATCAGGGAACCGTCGGTTTCCGTACCGATTGCATAAGGCACAAATCTGGCCGCGACCGCGACTGCCGAGCCGCTGGAACTGCCGGAAGGATCCACGCCCGGAACATAGGGATGGACAACCTGGCCGCTGCGGGAACTGTAGCCGGAAGGCATGTCCTGACGGGACATGAAATAGGCAAACTCGGAAAGATTCGTCTTGCCCAGAATCAAGGCGCCTGCTTCCTTCAGACGCTTTGTCACCATTGCGTCTTCTTTGGCAATGAGATCTTCCAGAGCATATGATCCGGCTGTCGTATGCATACCTCTGATATCGATATTGTCCTTGAGAAGGACAGGCACGCCATGCAGAAGGGAACGTCTGCCGTTCTTCCGGATATCGGCATCGATCGCATCCGCTTCAAACAGCACATTGGCATTAATTTCCGCCACACTGTTTAGTTTCCTGCCGCCGCTGTCATTCTCAGCAACCGCCTTCAGACATTTCAGTGCCAGATCGCGGCATGTCCATTTTCCTTCTTCGATCCCGCGGGATAATTCTTCGATCGTCATAACGTTTCCGCCCTTCTTTTTTTCATCTTATGCGACCCTGCCGTAACAGACAACATTCATGCCTGGCAAAAAAAGCAGACCCTTCAAAGGATCTGCATATCTGTTTCTGCTCAGTGATGACCAGCATACCGGTGCCGGCAGAACACCGCCGTCATAAATATACCCAGCGACAGGATCAGTTCCGATGTATACAGTGTCCGTCCGTTTCCATCACCTGTGTCCGCCGGCAGATGCGATGCGGAAGGAATCAGAACTGTGAACTGTGTTTCCGCTGCGCCGTCATCGAACTGTATTCTGATGCTGTGAACACCGGCGGCCAGTGTTTCCAGATAACTGCCGGCGAGCAGGATTGTCCCGTCTGTTTCATTGACTGTATAAGCGGACTGCGGAACTGTTTTTCCGTCGACTACAATACCCTGAAAATGACGGAAAAGTGTTTCGTTGCTGACGCTTCTCTGCACCGTGAGGACAAGTGAATTCCCGGAGCCCTTTGTCCAGCTGCTGTCTGTTCCGCCTGTCATGGTATATTCCGGCTGCAGAGCATCAATGACCTGCCGGTCGACATGGGAAGGATCATTGCCGCAGACACGTTCCTTCTGACCTTCTGCTGATTCAGTGGGTTCCTTGGTGACTTTCCATTCGCCCCAGTCATGACCTAACGCTTCGTCAGTGACCTCGGTTCTTTCCATTTCCTTGTCGCAGACCGTACAGTAGACTGCCTCATCATGATGACCGTCATCCTCACAGGTTGGATCAACTGTATTCTCGATGCATATTTCTGACGGAATATGAGTCTGCCGGGTAATGACAGCTTCCGGACCGGCATCCTCTGCGTTATTCGGATCGATGCCGATACTTACATTTTCACCGCCGTTGTATTTGTTCACGACAATGGTTTCACTGCCGATCGTCAGCAGGGAAGCATTGCCGCTGGTCTTCAGATAACCGGCTGTCAGGGAAGTATAGTACACATTGGAGATGACACCTTTCGGTTCCGGTCTGGGAGGTCTTGGTCCGGAAGGCGCAGCTTGCAGAATGGGATCATCTTCGTCTTCTTCATCTGCCGCTGCCATCGCCGCTTCAAAGTATGCTTCCAGGATTGCTTCTTCAGAGAACTCCTGTTCCTGCGCAGCCTGTGCTGTTTCTGCGTTTGGCGCTGCTGCCAGGGGCGCTGCACTGCTGTCGATCTGTATGTTCATGGTGCTGCCGGCCGGGCAGTAGTATTCGTTGGGGTCGACAGTATGGTTATGTCCGCTGAGGAATATGACATCGCGGATAATGGTTCCGGTCTGTTCGGTGGAAACGATTCCCTCCACCCCGGTAGCCGCGTAGTTCAGCGCCTCATTCCAGTAGATGGCGCCTGCATTGTCGCCGCGCTTCGCCACCATCGGAACATGACACAAAACCAGAATCGGGATCGTGTGGTCGACGCCGCTGACCCAGTCCTTGAACTTCTGAGCAGCTTCCTGACTGATGGCGGAACCCTTTGTCATTTCATAATGGGCGATTCCGTAGATATAGTAGGCAACCGATCCGTCTTCATTCAATCCTTCATAAATGACATCTGATCCGTAACCTCCCGCGCATTTCACGATACCGGAATCATCGCTGACGTTATCATCATGCGACGCCCACAGAATGGCAATGTTCTCTGTGGAAAGACTGCTGAAAACAGAACCCCGTACTGTCTGCAGTATCATCGAGGAATTGTATTCCGGCGTAAAGTCACGGCCGCTGCCGACCATATCACCGATCAGACAGATATATTCCACGCTGTCCGGCATTCCGATCATGGCGTTTTCGATACTGCCTTCGGTACTGTGGTAATCCGACGCAAAAACAAGATAATGCAGTTCTTCCTCTGCATCATCCAAAGCTGCGGTATGAAGCGCACTGCTGCTGACGAGAACAAGTGTCAGAAGCAGCTGCAGTATCTTTTTCCATGTCCGGTAATTCATCGTTTCCATTCTACTATCTTTTTCCCCGATTCATAACTGCCATTTCCTATAAAAGAAAAACTGCGGGGACCCGTCAATGACGTTTCCCCGCAGGATCTGACTGCTTACAGTTTTTTCTCCAGCGCTTCCAGAGCGGATACGATTACTTCGGCAAATGTCGGATGGCCGTGAATGATCTGCAATGCTTCCTTTACTGTCATTCCCTCTGCAACTGCAGCCGCAAGTTCCTGGATCAGGTCGGTCGCCCTTTCGCACATCATCACCGCGCCGAGGATCCTGCCGGTTTCCTTTTCAGCCGTGATTTTGACAAAGCCGCGTTCGCCGCCGGCAATCAGGGATCTGGCATTGGCCATCGTGTTGGCCTTGCCGCTGACTGCCGCAATACCTCCGGCAGCTGCTTCCTTTTCGCTCAGTCCGACCGAAGCGATTTCGGGTGAAGTATAGACACCGGATGGTATGACTGACAGATTCCTGCGGCTGTCAGTCTCTGTGATATGAGCAACCGCGTTGACTGCCATGGCCATGGCTGTATGGGCCAGCTGCGGATATCCGGCTGCCGCATCGCCGATGACATAAAGACCTTCCATTTCAGAGCGGCCGTTTTCATCGACAAGGATACGTCCCTTCTCGTTTTCCGGCATCTCCCCTTCAAACAGGTCGGTTGCGGCTTTGCGTCCGGTCGCAATCAGGATCTTTTCGGCAGTGACCGTTTTTGTTACGCCTTTTTCTTCATAACTCAGCGTCAGACCGCCTTCTGCCGGTTCGATCTTCGACGCGAAAGCTTTGCAATGCACGTCGATGCCGCGCTTCCTGAACAGCATGGCAAGACTTCTTCCGGCTTCGCTGTCCAGAGTCGGCAGCAGGTTGTCCATTGCTTCCAGAACAGTCACCTTCGTTCCGAAGGATTCATAGATTCCCGCCAGTTCGCAGCCGATGACGCCGCCGCCGATAATGATGAGACTGTCGAAATACGGTGTATCCTTCAGGACATCGTCGCTTGTGATCACGCCTTCCAGATCGCTGCCCTCGATCGGCGGTCCGGATGGAACGCTGCCGCTGGCCAGAATGACATGGGAAGTGCCCAGTTCTTCGCCGCTGACAAAGACGGTATGACCGTCACGGATCACCGCGTGCCCTCTGATCACTTCGATACCATTTACCTTCAGCTGTTTTTCCAGACCGTTCCGCAGAGTGCTGACGACCTGTTCCTTCTTCCCGTTCAGAACAGAAGTATTCAGTTTTGTCTCACTGATTTCGATGCCGTCCTCCGCGGCATTTTTCATGTCGCGGTAAAGATCCGCTGTATGGACCAGTGTCTTGGTCGGGATACAGCCGCGGTTCAGACAGGTACCGCCGATTTCCCTTTCTTCCACGAGAGCGGTTTTCAGTTTATGGGCAGCTGCTTCAAAGGCTGCTGTATAGCCGCCCGGTCCGCCGCCGATAATAATCAGATCATACTGCATTTCAAACCTCCTGATTCCGGATCCATTCCGCGATATCGCAGAATTCCTGCTGCCTGCTGTACTTACGCAGGGCTTCATACATATAAGACGGTGTGCAGACACAGTCACAAAGACACTCTTTCAGCCGGGTGCCGATTTCAGCATCCATCGCATCGCTCCAGACCGAGAGACCGTCGATCTTTCCTTCCCTGACGCGCAGTTCCATACGGACCCCGCCCCAGTCAAAGCGGTGTTCCAGCACCAGATCATACGGAGGATTCTTTCCGTATGTCCATGCTTCCGAAGAGAAGCGTTCTTCTTCCTGTTTCAGCAATGCCTCATCGATGACAAAGTCCTCTCCGGCTGTCAGACTGAATTCTTCCTGACAGCTTTCTGTGATCAGCCTCATCAATGTCTGAATATCCGCTTTCTCATGAATCTCTTTAAGATTCATGACCCGGCTGCGGATGGAATCCACACCTTTCGCTTTCAGTTTGGATGGATCGCTGTTGAGATACAGCGGCATCTTCGCCAGATCGCTGCAGACCAGCAGTGTGCCATGGTGCAGGGAAAAGCCGTTATGGTGCTGATAGGCGTTTCCCGAAATCTTTTTTCCCTGATAAAGAATGTCGTTGCGTCCGCTCATTTCTGTTTGGATACCTAGCTTCTCCAAGGCGTTCATGATGATTTTTGTCTGTCCTGGAATATCGAAATTCCTGTCGTCAGTGATCATCGTGAAGTTGAGATTGCCGAGATCGTGATAGACTGCTCCGCCGCCGGAAGGACGGCGCACAATCGTAACGCCGTCCCTTTCCGTATTCTTCAGATTGCATTCCTTGAGAATGTTCTGATTGCGGCCGATGACAACCGTATTGTCATTCTGCCACAGATACAGAATCATTCTGTTTTCCTCTGCCGTTTCCAGGAGCACTGCCTCCAGCGCCAGATTATGCCGGGAATCGGTGCTGCCGGACCGGACCAGGGAGAGCCTGTCAATCATCGAAGTGATACCGCAGAACCGGATGTCTTGCGGCTTTGACTTCGTCAGGTCTGCCGATCGGCGAATGCAGCGGTGTATGATGCATCGCTTCCGGATCGGCTTTGGCCTTTTCATAAATATCCAGGAAGGCTGCCGCGGCCGCGTCGAGTGTCTCTTTGGATTCTGTTTCGGTCGGTTCCACCATCAGTGCTTCATGCACGTTCAGCGGGAAGTACATTGTCGGCGGATGCATGCCGTAATCCTGCAGCGCCTTGGCAATGTCCATGGCACTGACGCCGGTTTCCTTCTTCTCCCTCTCCAGGGTCAGAACGAATTCATGCATGCAGACGCCCTTGTTGGTGACTTCGTATGTGCCTTCCAGCAGATGCTTCAGATAGTTGGCATTGAGCACGGCATTCTGTGCCACCTTCGGCACGCCTTCCCGGCCCAGTGTCAGAAGATAGGTAAAGGCTTTGACAACAACCAGGAAATTGCCGTGGAAACTGCGGACCGCGCCGATGCTTTCCTCTCCTCTTTCCGCCAGCTGGTATCTGCCATCGGCAAAGACGATCTTTTCTCCCGGCAGATATGCTTCCAGGAAGGACTTGCAGCCGACCGGACCGCTGCCCGGACCGCCGCCGCCGTGCGGAGTCGAGAAGGATTTGTGCAGATTCAGATGAATGCAGTCAAATCCCATGTCACCGGGTCTTGCAATGCCCATGACGGCATTCAGGTTGGCGCCGTCGTAATAGCAGAGACCGCCCGCTTCATGGACGATATCCGTGATTTCGCGGATGTGCTTGTCGAAAATACCCAATGTATTCGGATTGGTAAGCATCAACCCGGCGGTATCCTCACCGCAGGCTTCCCGCAGTTTGTCCAGATCGACGCATCCGTCTTCGGCAGACGGAATGTTGACGACGGTAAAGCCGCACATTGCCGAGCTTGCCGGATTGGTGCCGTGGGCGCTGTCCGGAACAATGATCTTGTTGCGGGCACTGTCGCCGCGCAGCTCGTGATATCTCTTGATCAGCATCAGACCGGTCAGTTCGCCATGGGCGCCGGCTGCCGGCTGGAAGGTCATGGCATTCATGCCGGTGATCTCGCAGAGATATTTCTCGGCTGTGGCCAGCACTTCCAGGCATCCCTGCACATGATCCTGACTGGGGTGAACTTCGGTAAAGCCTGCCAGTGAGGCAGCTTCTTCATTGATTTTCGGATTGTACTTCATCGTACAGGAACCGAGCGGATAGAAACCGTCATTGACGCCGAATGTCTGTTTTGCCAGTTCGGTATAGTGTCTGCTGATATCTGTTTCCGACAGTTCCGGCAGACGCAGCGGTGCTGTACGGACATGATCCGGTGTTTTCAGCGGCACGTCGCATGCCGGCAGAATACTGCAGTGTCTGCCCGCAACACTTCTTTCAAACAGTGTCTTCATGCTGCTACCTCCCTGATCAATGCGTCCATTTCTTCCTTGCTGTTGATTTCGGTCGCGCACCAGAGGATGCCGTTGTCCACCGGCAGACCGCCGAGGATTCCCTTCTCATCCAGTTTCGCGAGCAGGGCTTCGGGATCGTCACAATCCGTCACGAATTCATTGAAGAAATCGGCTTCGTAACGGCGCCTGAGTCCGGCTTTTTCCAGACCTTCCGCGAGATAATGCGCTTTGCTGTAACACTGAAGCGCTGCTTCCTTCATGCCTTCCGGTCCCATGGCCGCAAGATACACCGAAGCAGTCAGCGCGCATAATGCCTCATTGGAACAGATATTCGAAGATGCCTTTTCCCGGCGGATATGCTGTTCTCGGGCCTGCAGGGTCAGGACAAATGCCCTTCTGCCTTCCGCATCTTCCGTCTCGCCGACAATTCTTCCCGGGAGCTTGCGCATCAGTTTTGCGGTTGCTGCCATAAAGCCGAGGTACGGACCGCCGAATGAGAGCGGCATACCGAGCGGCTGGCCTTCGCCGACAGCGATATCGACACCGCATTCCGCCGGTGTTTCCAGAAGACACATCGCAAACGGTTCGACGCCGGCAATGACCGTCAGGCCTTCGCCATGCGCGGTTTCGCTGATTGCCTTCAGATCTTCGATCACGCCGTAATAGTTCGGCTGCTGTACATACAGACATGTGCCTTCATTGTCCAGACCGGAAAGATCCGTCTTTCCGTCCCTGACCGGCAGCACGCATACTTCCTCACCTGCCGCCCAGCAGTAGGTGCGGATGACTTTCAGGGTATCGGGATGTACGGCGCCGGAAACGAAGACTTTCTTCTTTTTCGGCGAACGGCACATACTGATGGCTTCAGCAGCTGCCACCGCTCCGTCATATACCGACGCGTTGGCAACATCCATTCCCGTCAGTTCGCAGATCATTGTCTGATATTCGAAGATCGACTGCAGAACACCCTGGGAAATCTCCGCCTGGTACGGTGTATAAGCAGTCACGAATTCTTCCTTGCTGACAACGCTCTTCACGATTGCCGGAATATAGTGCTTATAGGCACCGGCACCGCGGAAAACAGAATCATATACCTTGTTTTCAGCAGCGAGCCGGCGCAGTCTTTTCGCTGTTTCCAGTTCCGAAAGACCTTCCGGCAGATCCAGCGCATTCCGCAGTTTCAGATCTTCCGGCACATCCCGGTACAGATCGTCAAGTGAAGAAAAGCCGGCTTCTTTCAGCATTTCCTCCTGCTGTTTCAGCGTGGAAGGAATATAGCTTCCCATCTCACTGCTCCTCTTCGGCGCAGACCTTTTCGTAGCCTTCGGCATCGAGCAGTTCATCAGTGTCAGTGACGTTGCTCAGACGGAAAAGCCATGCTCCGTACGGATCATTGTTGATCAGTTCCGGACTGTCCAGCAGATCCTCGTTGACGGCTGTGACGGTGCCGCTGACCGGCGCGTAGACATCGGAGACAGCCTTGACGGATTCAACGTCGCAGATCGTCTCTCCCCGGATTGCTTCGGTATCGGTTTCCGGCAGGTTGACGAATACCAGATCGCCGAGGGCATCCTGGGCGAAATCGCTCAGACCGACTTCACATTCCGTATCGGATGTGAACCGGACCCACTCATGGGTTTTTGCATACTTCAGTTCTTTTGGTGTGTTCATTATTATCTCTCCCTTTTATAAAACGGTAATTCTGTTACCTTTCCTTCGATTCTTCTGCCGCGCACATCGACCGTAAGTTCCGTGCCCGGTTCATAAGCTTCGTCGACCAGTGCCATGGCATAGGCACCTTTCAGATACGGACAGTGTGTGCCGGATGTCGTATGACCGATCAGCCTGTCGCCGATATACACATCGCAGTGCTCTCTGGCAATTCCGCGGCCGGTGATTTCGATACCGATACGGTGACGGTTTTTGCGGGCCATCATGGCATCCCTGCCGATAAAGTCCTTTGTTAATTTGACGCCGAAGTCAAGACCGGTTTCCAGCGGACTGACTGTTTCGTCCATCTCGTGGCCGTACAGCGGCATCGCCGCTTCAAGACGCAGTGTGTCCCGGGCACCCAGTCCGCAGGGAATCACCCTTTCATCCTTCAGAAGCTCACGCCACAGTTCCACGGCATCTTCCGGTCTGCAGTAGATCTCGAACCCGTATTCGCCGGTATAGCCGGTCTGGGAAACGATGACATCCCTGCCGAGAATCTGCGTATTGATGAAACTGTAATACTTCTGCGGAAGCTCGGTGTATCTTCCAAGCACCTCGCCGGACAGCGGTCCCTGCAGAGCCAGCTGGGCATAACTGTCGGAAACATCTTCGAATTCCACATCGCCTGACAGATGCTTCCTGATCCAGGCAACATCCTTATGACGGTTCGAGGCATTGACGACAACGGAGAAATCCTCCTCGCCCATACGGTAAACGATCAGATCGTCGACACAGCCGCCGTCCTCATAGCACATGACACCATAGCGTACTCTGCCGTTTTTCAGGTTCGTGTAGTCGTTTGTGAAAATGTAGTTGATATTGGCCAGGGCATCCTTTCCCCGGAACGTGACCTCGCCCATATGCGATACATCAAAAAGGCCGACGCCTTCGCGTACCGCCATATGTTCTTTGATTACTCCCGTGGGATACTGGACAGGCAAAAAATAGCCGGCAAAATCGACAATTCTGCCGCCCAGGGCCACATGTTCCTTATAAAGAGGAGTTTTGTTTGTCATATATGATTATCCTCCGAAACAAACGATGTTTCTTCTACTAACATTGTACTCCATATTCCCTGTTTGGGAGACATAACTGCTTTCTTTATGCAAAGTGAGATTTCTTCTGAGCAAGTCATCGCTGCTGGCGGCTTTTTTCATCTACAATAAACGGAAGGAGAAACACGCTGATGAAGATGAAAGCCCTGAAGGCAGCCTTTCCGTATACGATACCGATCTTTGCCGGTTTCTGGTTTCTGGCTCTTGCCTACGGCATTTACATGAATATATCCGGTTTCAGTTTCTGGTATCCGTTCCTGATGAGCATCACGATCTTCGGCGGTTCGCTGGAATTCGTCGCCGTCAGTATGCTGCTGGCTCCGTTCGCCCCGCTGCAGACGTTCATCATGGCTCTTCTCATCCAGGCCAGACATCTGTTCTACGGTATTTCCATGCTGGATAAATACAAGGACGTGGGCTGGAAGAAACTGTATCTGATCTTCGCCATGTGCGATGAGTCCTTTTCCATCAATTACACCGCCGATATTCCGGAAGATGTCGACCGCGGATGGTTCTGCTTCTGGGTTTCCCTGCTCAACCAGTCCTACTGGGTCAGCGGCGCCCTTGTCGGCGGACTGGCCGGGTCTTTGCTGAAGTTCAATACCGAAGGTCTGGACTTCGTCATGACAGCGATGTTCGTCGTCATATTCATGGAACAGTGGATGAAGCAGAAAAAGCATCACACTGGACTGATCGGCATCGGCTGCACGGCACTGTGCCTGTATTTCTTCGGCAGTACCTCGTTCATGGTTCCGGCCATGATCATGATCCTTGCCATTCTGCTGATCTTCCGCAAACCGCTGGAAGAAGGAGGTCTGGAATGAGTCCGATGACGTTGCCGCAGCAGATCATGACTATCGCTCTTTGCGTGGTTGCGACCATGCTGACAAGATTCCTGCCCTTCCTCGTGTTCACGGGAAAAAAGCAGACACCCGATACCGTACAGTATCTCGGCAAGGCGCTTCCTCTGTCCGTATTCGGCATGCTGGTGGTATACTGCCTGAAAAACGTCTCGTTTCTCTCCGGCAGTCACGGCATTCCCGAACTGGCAGCGATTGCCGTTACTGTCATGATCCATAAATGGAAGCGGCAGATGCTGCTTTCGATTGCCGCCGGAACAGTCTGCTATATGTTTCTGATTCAGCTCATTTTCTGACTTGAAGCAGTATGCAGAAAAACCGGAATGGCATAAAATATATCCGGAGGCATACAGCCGGAAGAAAGGATCGGAATCATATGGAAGACAAAAAAATCAGAGATGAATCCCTGCTGGAAGTCAGCGGCGGCAAATGGACCTTTGAGACATTGACACCGGAAGAAAGGGAAAGATTCAATCAGGTAAGCACCGGTCTCACAAGAGAATGGGATTATATCTCATACAATGAATTCATTCATGAAATGAACAAGAAATACGGAGAAGACTGAGAATTCCGCAAGCAAAAAGCCGGAGAATCTTCATGGTGAAGACAATCTCCGGCTTTTCATTTTACTTGTGAAATGTATTATTTTGCTTCTTCCGCCGCCTTGTTGACAACCCGCAGGGCATTGAGGGTGCGCGGATAGCCAATGTAAGGAATGTTACGGGAAATGACCTGGATCAGAAGTTCCTTGTCATTGCCGAGACGCAGATTGGCAGCGGTATGGGATGCCAGCTGCGGCTCGCATCCGCCCTGGGCATACAGGAAACAGAACGTGATCAGTTCTCTCATTTTGTAGTCCAGACCTTTGCGGGTGTAATAGTCGCCGAAGCAGTTGGCAGCCAGCCAGGTATTGATATGCTTTGAATCTTCCGGTCCGCTCTTCCAGAAATCCTTCATGTGCTCGCCGAAGATTTCCACCTGGGCAGCTGTTCCCTTTTCCCGTCTGTCTTCCGCTGTTGTCGTGGTGCGCGGTTCGTCGGAAACTGTTACGCCGTTTTCCGCGAAGACTTCGTTGCATGCCTTCAGGAACGGGAATACTCTGCCGATGCCGAGGTAGGCAGTCGCCTGATAGATCGTTTCCTTGATCGCTTCCGGCTCAACTTCGAAGTTGAGGGCAGCCTGGACCATGATGCGGAATTCGTCGATGCCGCCGCAGCCAAGCAGAACGGCAAGGGTGCTGAGGAAGGCAGTACGGTCGTCGAGTGTGCTCTGGCTGACGACTTCATCCATTGCAAAGTTCGCGAACAGTTCAAAGAATTCCGGATCGCTCTTGGCGAAAGGTCCTTCCTGGTTGTTTCTCATTTTTTCTCTGTAGGATTCTGCTTTTGCGTTTACAGGCATGATTGTTCTCCTTCTGTTATTTTTTAAATCCGTCGCGCAGGGAAACGCTTCTGTTGAAGACAAGATGGTCAGCTGTGCTGTCCTTGTTGTCCAGACAGAAGAAGCCTACCCGCATGAACTGGAATGTCGGGGCATTTGTGCCGGTACGGTTTTCCCTGGTATCGAATTCTCTGGCGATGTCGACCATCGAGGTTTCGACCTTGCAGTTTTTCAGTACGGTAAGACTTTCCGGATTCATCGCATCCAGGAAATTCTTGTCCGGTCCGTCCGGATTCGGGTCGGTAAACAGGTTGCTGTAAAGACGCACTTCGGCATCGACACAGTTTTCGGAATCGACCCAGTGGATGGTCGCGCCTTTGACCTTGCGGCCGTCAGCCGGATCGCCGCCGCGGGAGTCCGGGTCATATTCGCAGAGCACTTCCGTGATCTTTCCGTTTTCATCCTTGACGCAGCCGGTGCATGTAACAAGATAGGCACCTTTCAGACGCACTTCATTGCCCGGGTACATTCTCTTGTACTTCGGAATCGGTTCTTCCAGGAAGTCCTCTTCTTCGATCCAGAGTTGACGGCTGAAGGTGATTTCATGTGTTCCCTGGGATGGATCCAGCGGATTGTTCTCGACCTCGAATGTTTCCGACTGTCCTTCCGGATAGTTGGTGACCGTCAGTTTCACCGGATGCAGAACAGCCATCGTTCTTTCGGCTGTGGCGTTGAGATCGTCACGCAGACATCTTTCCAGTTCGGCGAAGGCAATCGTGTTCGTGCTCTTGGCGACACCGATGGAATCGCAGAAATTGCGGATGGAGCGGGCCGTGTAGCCGCGGCGTCTGAGACCGCACAATGTCGGCATGCGGGGATCGTCCCATCCCGAGACATATCCTTCCTCGACCAGCTGTCTCAGCTTGCGCTTGGACATGACCGTATGATCGATGCCGAGACGGGCAAATTCGATCTGGCGCGGTTTGTGATACGGGATCGAAACATTCTCTACGACCCAGTTATATAAAGGTCTGTGATCTTCATATTCCAGCGAGCACAGGGAATGGGTAATGCCTTCCAGGGCATCCTGGATCGGATGAGCGAAGTCATACATCGGATAGATGCACCACTTCGTTCCCTGACGGTGATGGTTGATATAGCGGATGCGGTAGATGACCGGATCGCGCATGTTGAAATTGCCGCTGGCCAGATCGATCTTTGCCCGCAGTGTCATCTTTCCCTCTTCCACCTCACCGTTCTTCATCTTCTCGAACAGACGCAGGTTCTCTTCGATCGGACGGTCGCGGTACGGCGATCTGGCAGGTGTGGAAGTATCGCCTCTGTATTCCCGGAACTGTTCCGGTGTCAGTTCGCACACATATGCCAGTCCTTTTTTGATCAGCTCGATGGCGAATTCATAGTCCTGATCGAAATAATCGGAGCCGTAATAGAATCTGTCGCCCCAGTCAAAGCCGAGCCAGTGAATATCCTGCTGGATGGCATCGACATATTCGGTGTCTTCCTTGGCCGGATTGGTATCATCCATGCGCAGGTTGCAGAGACCGTTGAACTTTTCGGCCATTCCGAAATCGATGCACAGAGCCTTGCAGTGTCCGATATGCAGGTATCCGTTGGGCTCCGGCGGAAAACGGGTATGTACCGTCATACCTTCGAACTGTCCGCCCGGGGCAATATCCTCTTCAATGAAATTGTAGATGAAGTTGCGGTTCAGATTGACTTCATCCGCCGCTATGTCTTTCTTTTCATCAGCCATAGTTCTATCTCCTTACTTTGACGGAGAATGATCCTCCGTCTGCCACCATACAAGTATAACCTATTAATGCCTTTTCAGTAACCTGCACTGACGGCAGATCCTGTATTTTTGTCATTTTAACCGGTATCAGATCCCTTCAGAAAGAAGTATCCGCTTTCATTTGTCAGAAACGGAGAATTGCTTTGCAAAAGAAACTTTCGCGGTATATATTCTTTCTTTGAAAGAGGTACTGATTATGGATATAGACATTCTTCTGATCCTTCAGGAGTTCCGCAACAGTATCGGCGATGCCCTGACTCCTTTCATGGAGTGGCTCTCCCTGTTCGCGGTTACATATCTGCCAGTCGTACCGGCACTGATCTACTGGACATCCAGCAAAAAGAAGGGACTGTTCCCGCTGGCATCGTATTATCTGTGTGTCAGTTTCAACGCTCTGGTCAAACTGACCGCGTGCGTCTACCGGCCATGGATCCGCGATGACAGGGTTCTTCCGGCCGGTGATGCCATCCGCACCGCCACCGGTTATTCCTTCCCCAGCGGCCATACGGCAACTGCCGGACCGATCTACGGCGGCATGGCGATCGTCAGCCGCAAAAAATACAAGTGGCTGTCATACTTCCTGGTCTTCCTGATTATGCTGACAGGTTTCTCGAGACTGTATCTCGGTGTGCACACACCGCAGGACGTTCTCTTCGCCCTGGCGGAAGCCGCGCTTTCCCTGCTGGCAATGTCGAAAATCTTCGATTATCTGGAAGTGCATCCGGAAAAGGAAAACTTGTTCCTGCTTGCCGGCTTCGTGATCGGCTGGCTGGGAATCATCTATATTACCTTCAAGCCCTATCCGATGACCTATGTCGACGGACAGTTGCTGGTAGATCCCCAGCGCATGATGCGCGACGGCTATGGCGACATCGGAATGCTGATTGCATTCTGTACTGCCCGCTACGTCGAAAAGACATGGATTCATTTCAAACCCTGCGGTCTGAACAGTGCGAAAGGCATCATCACCGCCATCTGCGGCGTGCTGCCCATGATCGTGATCCTGGAATATCTCGGCGATCCGCTGACGGTCGTTCTCGGAAGTCTCTGGGGTAAATTCATGGCAAACTTTATCGAAGTATTCTACATCATCGCCCTGTATCCTCTGGTCATACGGCTGATCAGCGGTACGGAAACAGAAAAACCGGAATAAAGGCCCTTGCGGGTCTTTTTTCTTACTGGCAAAAATGTGAATGCGGTGGTACAAAGAAAACATGCAGAACAGGAAGATTACAATGCACCTGCTGATGGTGGTGCTGATCATGATATGGACACTGGACGCGGTTGCGATTTCCGTCGGTGTCAGAAACATTCCGGAGATGGCTCTTCTCTGTATGAAATATCTGGCAGCGCTGCCGGTGATTCTTCTTGCGGCCGTATCCGGAAGGCACCTGGAGAAGCCGAAGAAAAAGGATCTGCCGATGATTTTCATTTCCGCAATCGTCGGCAACATCCTGTATTTCGGGGCAGAGTATACAGCCATCCTGCATCTGCCCATCAGCATATCAACAGTAGTGGTCGGCATCCTGCCGGCAGCCAGTTATCTGACTGACTGTTTCATCATGAAAAAACCGGTCCGCCTGCCGATCCTGCTTGCCGTGTTTGTTTCCCTGATCGGTCTCGGCCTGGTTGTGGGAAGCCGCTCCGGTACGGAAAGCGGTGATCTGATCGGCTATATCTGCTGCTTTCTGTGCGTTGCGATATATATTCTTTACGGCTGGCTGCTGCGGTTTCTGGACACGGATTATCATCCGGTATCCATCTGCCTGTACCAGATGGTGATCGCTGTCGTTCTTCTTCTGCCAATGACCGTTTCCTCCCTGCCCCTGTCCGTTTCGACACATGACTTTATCTTCTGTGTCGTCATTGCCGGCATTCTTTCCAGCGGCATCGGCTACATGATCGAAGTGCGGGGACTGATTGAACTGGGCACGACCATCAGCGGTGTCTACATCAATCTTCTGCCGGTGTTTACGGCAGCTGCCGGAGTTCTGTTTCTGAATGAGACCATGAGCGCACTGCAGGTTTTCGGTTCCCTTCTTGTCATTGCCTGCAGCATCTACATCACCCTGCAGAATGATGTTTAGCAAAAGCAATGCCGCAATTATCTGACAAACGATGTATAAGAAAAGAGCCGGAAGTGCTCCGGTCTTGCGGGGCAATGGCACTTCCGCCTTTTTTGTTTTCATTTGAAAACCGGACTGATTTCAGCCCGGTTGTTTTTCGTTATATGGTCATGCGGTCTGCAGTACCGTCTGCTTCTTTCCCTCTTCCTGTTCGTCGATCAGCTGTTTTCTGACGAGTTCCGCGAACTTGCCGTCGCGTTCCATCAGTTCATCAAAAGTTCCTTCTTCCGCGATTAGTCCATCTTCCAGCATGTAAATGCGGTCGCATTCCATAACCGTGGAGAGACGGTGGGCAACCATGATGACCGTTGTCGGCAGGGCATAGACTGCATCCAGCACCTTTTTTTGGGTAACGTTGTCAAGAGCGGATGTCGCTTCGTCGAAGATCAGTACTTTCGGTTTTCCGACAAGAGCCCTGGCAATCAGCAGACGCTGTCTCTGACCGCCTGAGAAACCGCAGGAATTGGATTCGGTGATCTCGGTATTCAACTGCAGCGGCAGGCCTCTGACATAATCACCGATACAGGCCTGGTCCAGAGCTTCCCAGACATCCTCTTCACTGACTTCATGAGAAGACCCGAAGGACACATTGGCGAAAATCGTACCCGGGAAGAGCTTGCTGAACTGGAAGACGGAACCGATGCGCTGGCGCAGCGATTTCTGGTTCAGCTGGTCGATGCTCTTTCCGTCGAAGTAGACAGTTCCCGAATCCGCTTTTTCCATCCCCAGAATAATTTTCATCAGTGTGCTCTTGCCGCAACCGCTTTCGCCGACAAAAGCGATTTTTTCTTTCGGCCTGACGTCAAGCGAGACACCTCTCAGACAGCCGCGCGTATCATCCTCATATGCGAAATGAACATCTTCCACTTTGATATCACCATTCAGAGAATGCACATATTCCTTCATTTCCGTCTTCTTTTCACCGGCAGTGAAGATTGGACGGATATTGTCGGAGAGCGTCTTCATGCGGAAGACACTGCTCATGACACCGGCCAGACTGTTGGCGACGGAGAGAATCATGGCATAGGATGACGTGAAGATCAGGTAGTTCTCGCGGGTGATGTCATGCATGGCCGCAACCCCCATCAGAGTGAATGTCGTGCATGTCGCCAGCATTCCGAGGAGTGTTCCCTGATATTTCACAAAGAACGGACGGTTGTAATCATAATGCAGGATCTCGCGGTAGTTCTCCGCCCACTTTGCATAGGCTGCCTTTTCGGCACCCATGCCCTTGATCTTCTGGATACCTCTGATCACGGAATAGAAGAAGCTTCCGTGTTCCATATCTGCCGCCATGGACTGCTTTTCCACATGAGCGGTGCCGATGGCGCCGAATACCGATACGACGATCTTCAGTACCACGAAGATGATTGCCGGCAGGAACAGTTCCGGAGCGATATTGTGCATCTGGACAAGATAGACGCCGGAGAATGAGAAATCCAGCAGGATATCCAGGAAGATGTTGATGATCATATCCGACAGTTTGGTGCAGTTGCCGATCCGTTTGGAGATCTTTCCCGAAGAATTGTCCGTGAAGAACGATCTCGGCAGATGCAGTACTTTCGCCATGACGGAAGTCTGCACTTTCAGGGAAACCCTGTTCTTGACACCGGTAAGCAGTTTCGACTTGATAAGGTTGATCGCACCGCGGACCATATTCAGCGTCAGAAACAATGCGAAGAACAGTTTCAGACGGGAAGCCTCGCCAGCCGGATCATTCAGATATACGTTGTAGACCCAGCGGTTGATCTGCGGAAGCGCCAGACCAAGCAATGCCGCGGAAGCGGAAGCCAGCACAAGATAGAGGAAATCATAGACTGTGAGGAACTGCAGGACATTGACGATGAATGTCAGGACAACGGAACCATATTCCTTCAGCGGCTTGTTCAGTACATAACAGCCGTTCTTCAGCTTTTTCAGATAGTTTCTGTCAGCGCTTCCGTCTCTGTTTTCATGCGGGGAATACCAGCGGTAGCCGCGCAGGGACGGTGTCAGGGCAACCGCCTTGCCATCTTCGCGGAAAGCAAGAATGTACTCGGTTCTGTCCTTGACCTCGTCTGCCGGTGATTCGGCGTAATAGTACATCATATCCATCGGATCAAGGATGGATTCCAGAAGGCTTTCCACAGAATGGTGGCCGTACTGCCGGGAAACCGTTATGCCGAACCGGTCAAGAAGGTATATTAAAGCACTCTGGACATCGTCGATATCGCTTTCCAGCCGGCGCATCTTCCGGTCCTTCATTAAAGCTTCGTCAGCGTACTGTTCCAGCTTGATATTGTTTTCTTCTTTTTCCCGGATAAGTTCTGAATAAATACCCATGATTTCCCTGTTTTTCTTTTATCACTGCAGGCCGATCAGTTCCCTGTACAGGCCTTCCTGGTTATAAAGTTCTTCGTGTGTTCCCTCCTGGATGATCTTTCCTTTTTCCATGACATAGATACGGTCACAGTCGACGATCGTGGAGAGACGGTGGGCAACGATCACACATGTCGTTCCCTTGTCGCGGATGGCTTTGATGACTTTGTCCTCGGTCAGTGCATCGAGAGCGGATGTGAATTCGTCGAGGAACAGCATCGTCGGTTCATGGGCAAGCGCTCTTGCCAGTTCCAGACGCTGCAGTTCGCCGCCCGAGAAATTCGATCCGTTTTCCCGGATCTTCGCACCATAGCCGTCCTTGTCGCGCATGATGCGGTTATGGATACAGGCGTCTCTTGCGGCCAGATAGATTTCATAGTCTTCGACCGTGCTGTCCCAGAGTCTGAGATTCGAGTAGATGCTGTCTTCGAAGACAACCGTTTCCTGGTCGACAGTGGCGACCGAGGAATGGAAGACAGTATCGGGAATCTCCCAGCGGTGCTTTCCGGCGTAGAGGATCTCGCCCGACTCCGGTTTGTAGAGATCTGCCATCAGTTTCAGCAAGGTGCTCTTGCCGCAGCCGGTGGCACCGACGATTGCGATCATCTGTCCCGGCTTCACTTCGAGGCTGACGTCTTCAATGGCAAGACGGTCACCTCTGTTATAACGGTAGTTCAGATGGGACACGACGATATGTCCCTCCAGTTTGTCGTATACCACACCATCCTCCAGAGGGATATCCTGGCGGACGGGACGTTCGTTGATATCATTGACACGTTCGATATTGGTGCGCATGGTCTGCAGGGTATTGAAGGAACTCAGCACGCTGCTCATGGAATTGCGCATATTGCCGAGAACGCTCGAGAACAGAGCCATGGTGCCGAGGGTGAACTTGCCGTCGGCGATGAAATAGGCTCCGAGGAACAGCTGCACCGCGGAAGTCAGGTATGTATGAATGTTCGAGCATGCGGAAATCATGCGGTTGATCCTGTATGTATCCAGTTTGGATTCATTGCAGTTCATCTGGGATTTGTACCAGGTGTTGAAGAACGCCTTTTCCGAACCTGTCGATTTGATCGTGTCGATCATGTTCATGCCGTTGAGAACAGAGGAATTCAGTTCGTTGGAACTGGTCGACATGACACGGGAAACGATCGCGTTCTTTTCCTCCAGCTTGACGACGGCAAATGAATTCAGAAGGTCGAGCGCGAGACAGATCAAAGCGATCGTGCTGTTGTATGTCATCAGCATGATGAAGTAGAAAACCATCATGACGGCATTGATGGCACGCGGAATCACGCCCTGCATCAGGGAATTGTCGAGACGGGAATTGCTTTCGAATCTGGCTGCCAGGTCGCCGGTGCTGTGCTGTTCGAAAAACTGCAGCGGCTGGCCGAACATCTGTTTGAACAGATGGCTGCCCGACTCGGCTGACATATCGCGGCTGGAACCGTTGACAACCCTGTCCTTGCCGATGGTAAAGATGGTCGAAAGGATCATCAGGGCATACATCACAAGCATCGTCACAAACGCGGCCGTGTCCTTCGCGGTGACAGTGATCACCGGCAGGAAACTGGTGCTGCCTTCCGGCAGACTGCCGTTTGAACTGACGATATTGTCCATGAAGAATTTGGTTCCGTACGAGACCAGAAGATCGGCCCCGATGCAAAGCAGCGACAGGATCAGCAGCCAAATCATCGGCTTCGCGAGTTTTTTTGTACGGTCGGAGATCAGTGACCACAGGGATTCCTTCTTTCCACCCTTCTTGAATTCCGGTCCCGGTTTCAGGACAAGCGCTTTGCCGGAATACTGTTTGCGGAAGGTATCGAGCGGCAGTCTGTAGTCTCCCTTGGCCGGGTCCACCAGCCAGACCATTTTGTCGTTCATCTTTCTGACAATGACGTAGTAACGTTTCTTCCACTGCACAAGCAGAGGCAGTCCGGCAGAGGAAAACTCCTCAACGGGAATATCCCTGACTTCCCCTTCCAGTCCGAATTCCCCGGCAGCATCGATCAGCTGCTGAGGGCTGGAGCCGTTTCGGGAAGTGACACAGACCTCGCGCACCGCTTTCATATCAGCATAGAATCCGAAATAGCCAAGCATCATGAAAAGAGCGGTCGGGCCATTTTCACCTGCTGTCATCTGGATACGTACGGGAATACTCATTCATTCACTCCTGCGGCAATTGCTGTTATTTATTATAAAACGAAACCTGTGTATTTCATTGCTTTTCTCTTTGAAAGGAGAAAATGTATGCATGTATGTTCTCTGCCGCGCTGCCGGAATAACTGTCCGCGGCAAATCCTTGCGCAAAAGCGAAGCCTGACAGCATAAAGAAAAAAGGCTGTTCAGGCAGCCTTCTCTCCGAGAACGATCATGGAAAGCGGATATCCGTGATGGTCAGCGTCTTCGAACATACCGGTGATATCATAATCAAACTCCTGAAGTCCTGTCACGACGATACCATTGCCGCACATCCCCGTTATGATTTCGGACATCGGATGCGTATAATCCGTGAAGGTCTTTGAATGGTATTTTTTCTTCGTCATGTAATACATGCCGTCATTTCCGGTCCATTCATGTTTGAAGTATGAATACCGGCATTCCAGTCTGTGTTCCGGATCGTGCAGTTCCTCACCTTCCGCTGTCAGCATGTTCGTGAACGGATGCTGCTCGTTGATTGCGATTACAGCCCCGGGTTTCATGCATTTAGCCACGACAGCAAAGAAGCGGTCCAGATCAGCGAACCAGCAGAGGGCGCCGATGGTAATGATGACAACGTCAAACAGTTCTTTGTAACTGTCGTCGATATCGTAAATGTTGACCTCCTTGAATTCGCAGGGAAGATTCAGTTCTTCTGCCGTCCGGCTGGCAAAGGCAATCTGGTTTTCGGCAATGTCAAAGCCGATTCCCTTTTCTGCTTTTCCGCATTTTACCAGAGACATCAGTTCCCGGCCGTTATTGCAGCAGAACTGGCCAATGACCTTGCCTCCGGTATCAAGGTTTTTCAGCACGGATTTCATTTCCGCACAGAAAAAAGGATAGTCTTCTTCCTGCACCCGGTCGGCAATATCCGCGCCCCAGGATTCATCTCTATTTTCGAAAGCCTCTTCCCAGGCCGCTTTATTCCCTTCAATATATTTTTCCATCAGAATTGATCCTCCCTGCAGTTTGGGTCTATACGGTCAGTCTTTTAAAAAATCATAGACCCTGCGGTTGAAGTCTTCTGCTTCCTCATATGCCGCATGTCCCAGTCCCGGGTACATGTGCAGGAGGCTTCCGGGAATCTTCCGCGCCATAACCAGGGATGCCTGCGGTCCGACAATTTTGTCTTCCTGCCCGCCGATGATCAAAGCCGGACAAGTGATTTCCGGGAGTCTTTCTTCAACGTCAAAGTCAAGGATCGCATTGGCATTGGCAAGGAAACGCTGATAGTCTTTCGGTTTGCCGACCATGCCGAGCACCGGATACATTTTCCGGTATTTTTTCAAATATGCTTCGGAATAACTCTTTTCCGCCGTGCTGACCATCAGCTGCTTATGGTCGTTGTTTTCAGCATAAGTGATCCATTCGCCGATGTTCTTTCTGATCAGGTCATTGACTTTGGCTGCTGATACGGCTATGACAAGTTTTTCGACCAGTCCGGGATGTGCCAGACAAAGTGAAAGAGCGATCATTCCGCCCTGGGACACACCCATCACAGATGCTTTTTCCATGCCCAGCTTCTGCATTGCCAGAGCCTGGTCCTCCGCCATGTCGGCAATGGTGTATCCTTCCGGCATCCGGTTCCTGCGGCTGAACATGTAAACCGTGAATTCATCCATGAAATCCTTATATGGCGGTGCCAGAAGAAGTGCCTTTCCTTTGACCGTTGCCAGTCCGTCGGAAAGTCCGGGAAGAATGATCAGGTTTTTCTTGCCGCTGCCAAAAGAAACTCCGTACATATCTGTACCGTCAAGCGGCACGGTAATGTTTTTCGCATTCCACAAACTCATATCATCCTTCTCCTGCAATTCCTTCTTCAAAGCGGCTTTCCAGCATGTATTCCGCATTCAGAATCAGTTCATCATCACTGCCGTCATCAGAATGCAGTTCTCTTTGGAAACCGATGCCCTGATGCTGCAGGCAAAGTTCCAGAAAGCAGAGGAAGATCCCGATATCAATCCGGTTATAGAAGGTCACCATATCCTTCGGCATGATTCCCCTTTTGCCGGGTTTCCGGTATCTGTATACTGACAGTTTTTCCCTGTTCCGCACGAACCATGGCTGGGTATTGCAGGCACTCGGTGTAAAACGGACGATCTCCGTGACACCTTCGATCCGGCTGCCTTCCCATATTTCATCGACAGTCTTTCTCTTGCTTTTGTACATGTCTTTGCGATATCTGGAATCATCGGAAATCTTCCGTATGGCGATCATGATGACAAATTTCATCCCGTCATGTTCGTCTTCGTCCGGTTTTCCGATCCCGAACCACAAAGTGCCGATATTGTGCGACACAAGCCAGAGATCCAGCTGTTCGCCAAGATATCCGATATTCTGCAGATAACCGTCTTTGACTTCACTGTACAGAAGAACGCAGTATTCTTCGTCGCGCCGGCAGCTTGTTTCTTCTGCCGGAACAATACGGACCGCTGTTCTGATATCTGATATAAGAGGTATGAATCCTGCATATGCGTTCATGATTCCCGCCAGTTCTTCATCACTTATATGTTCTTCATCCACATTGCGGAAGCTGTGAAAGGATTTTCTCCTGAATATCATTTCGTACAACGAATTATTCATATTGTTCCTGCCGTTTCTTACTGTTCTTTTCTGAATGCGATTCTGAACACCTTTGCCATCAGCGGAATATAGGTTGCCGCAAAGGCTGCTGCCGTACCGGCAAGCACTGCCTTTTTGTGCTTTTCAGGTACAATTGTTCCGGCTGCCAGTCCCATCGAGAACAGGCATACCTTAGTCAATGCAAAGTCTTTCCAGCTGCTTTCCTTCGCATATCTGTCGCCAAGATCAAATAAAGCCTTAAACATCTGTTACCTCCGTGGCACCGCTGTTTTCGCAGTGTCTGCATATGCATATCATAACATGCAATAAACTATCACTGTTTCCGATGCTGACAGTGAAGATTTTTTGTCCCTGATCAGAGTTTCCTTCATGCATTTTCCGTTATAATGAAATTGCATAATACTTTCTTCCGGATTTGAATGCATGTCAGATCCGAAGGCCGCTCATGCGATAATAATTCAAGGAGATATCTGAAATGAGTTTTGAAGAATTGAAATGGACAAGGGAACCAGCCGACTTCACAATTTCCCCGGAACGGATCGAAATTGTCACAAAGCCGCATACCGATCTCTGGCAGAGAACGTATTATCATTTCCGCAATGACAATGCCCCGGTGCTTCAGATGGAGACAGAAGAAAAGTTCTTCTCCTTCATTGTGAAAACAGATTTTTCGGGAAGCCACTGCCGCTTCGACCAGTGCGGAATCGTCATGTATCTGGACAGCGAAAACTGGCTGAAAGGTTCTGTCGAATATGAAAACGAATCTTTCCAGCATCTTGGATCAGTCGTAACCAATCATGGTTATTCCGACTGGGCAACCACCGCTATTCCGGCAGATGTCAAAGTCATGTGGTACCGGTTCAGCAGACGTGAAGACGACTACTGCATCGAATGCTCAGAGGATGGTGTAAACTTCTCCCAGATGCGTGTATGCCATATGTGGGAAGGAGCGGGAAAGATCCGGTTCGGTATCTATGCCTGCAGCCCGGAAGAATCCAGTTTCAAGGCAGTGTTCACCGACATGCAGATCACCGAATGCGCCTGGAAAGCGCACGATGGCCAGCAGCCGGACTGATTGGATAAGAACGCAAAGAGGAGCGTGAATGGAAGTCATCCATTCCTGCTCCTCTTTTTCTTCTCTGTTCAGCCGGAGTATCGTCAGAACTCTTCCCGGTCTTCGTTGTGGGAATAGAGTCTGTAGATCGTCTTCGCGACATTATGGGCACTTTCCTTCTTGCCGTATTCCTCCCATTTCAGGAATGAATTCAGCAGTCCCCCGGCATAGGCGAACATTTCATACATGTGCAGCTTTTTGCGGGGAAGAATATTCTTCATCATGTATTCATTTACAGCGTCGATCAGAATCGTATAAAGACCATGCCGGTTGAGAACGAGGAAATATCTCGCATAGCGGTCAAAATAATTCAGCGAGAATTCAATATGTTCCAGCCGCATGTAAACATCCGGATCGTCCATTTCACCGCCTTCGATCATATAGCCGTTGACAATGATATTCAGGTAATCGCACAGCGCATCATAGAGATTCTCATAATACCTGTAAAATGACATTCTCGACACTCCGGCGATACGGATCACATCACTGACTTTGATCTGATTGAATTCCTTTTCTTCCAGCTGGTCGAGGATGGCATTGCCGATGGCAACTCTTGTTTTCACTGTTCTGCTGTTGAAATCCTTCTTCACCTTCATAACTGTTACACTTCCCGTTCTTTTGTATCAAATGTTACACTTCTGCCGCTTTTGTAAATTTTACCATCCCTTGAAAGTCCATACAATTCCCATGTTGACCGGAGGTGGCTGTCATGAGAATTGTCGCTGATTCATCCTGTGATCTGTACTCACTGGATACGAAAGATTTCAAGAGTGTTCCGCTGAGCATCTATACCGACGAAAGAACTTTCGTCGATGATCTTGATCTGAACATCACGGAGATGCTGGATTATCTGGCTTCCTACAAGGGACGTTCCTATACATCCTGTCCGTCATCGGATGCCTGGATGAAATCGTTTGAAGGTGCGGATGAAATCTTTGTACTGACTGTCACAAGTTCTCTTTCCGGTTCCTACAACAGTGCCGTCAACGCAGTGAACATGTGGCATGAGGAACACCCAGAGACAAAAATCTCTGTCATCGATTCCCTGTCCACCGGCGCCGAGGAAATCCTTGTGCTGCAGAAACTTGCCGGACTGATCAAAGAAGGACTGCCGTTCGACGAAATCGATCACGCCATCCGCGAATATCTGAAACAGACACGTCTGTTCTTCTCCTTCTTCTCGCTCCATAATCTCAGTCAGAACGGCCGTGTCAGCAAAGCTGCCGCTTCAATCCTGTGTGTATTGAACATCGCTGTCTGCGGCACGGCAACTGCCGAAGGTACGATTGCCGTCAACAACAAGGCCCGCGGCAGACATAAGGTCATCAGGGTAATGATGGAAGAAATGGAAAAAGCAGGCTACCATGGCGGCAAGGCAGTCATCACCCATGTCGAAAATGAAGAACTGGCAGAACTTCTGAAAGAATCTGTCTTTAAGAAATATCCGTTTGCGGATATTGATATTTTCCCGGCAAGAGGTCTTTGCAGTTACTACATGGAACGGCATGGAATCGTGATTGCCTGCGATACCGGTTCTGCCCAGCATTTAACTGATCCTGTGAAAAAATAATACTCAAACTGAAAAGATCTGCCTGATTCAGACAGATCTTTTGCATTATCATAGACAAACAGAACTTCAAAACAGCAATACGACGACCCGGCCACAAGCGCTGCTCCGGCGACCCAGATCAGTGACAGAACGCTTCTTTTCCTCAACACCTGCTGCCAGGTCTGAACAAAAGGAATCTCTTCCGTCCCGGGTATGATCCAGAACCGGCTGTGTCCCACCCAGAGCCTGTCGATTACGATGCCGTCATACCAGTTCATGACTTCCAGAAACAGCAGCGCCTGCAGATATGCTGTATTGAAATCAGAAACCTTGTTCCAGAGACCGATGATCAGAACCAGCGCGGCAAGCATTACCGCAAAGAACAGGATCATAAAACGTTTTCTCCTGTCCGAAACCGCCTGACGGTCAGCCAGCCCCAGTTCATAGACCTTTTCCTGAACGGGTCTGGGATAAAAGTACAGCCCGTTCAGAGCGTTATTTCCCACCGCCAGTTTCACCATCAGGGTGAACAGCGCGCAGAAAAGAATCAGCTGTATCACGAGCATGTCAGTTATTCCTGAATCTTCCTGATGCAGAAATCGCAGCGGCTTCCACCCCTGCCAAGTGTCTCAGTGCGTTCAAACTTCAGTCCCGGAAGATTGCCGTAGACTTTATCGTCCGTCCCGCATGAAAGTTTTGTGATTTCCGGACAGCCAAGTTCCGTGAAATACCGGAAATACGGACAGGACACGACATCCATCCGGTACTCCCCTTTCTTTTTCGGATAGAAAACATTTTTGAAACCGCTCTTTTCACCGAACACCATTTTTGTCAAAGGATCCCATATTCTGACAAACAGGCTTTTCATTCCCGGAATCCGCATCAATGACGCAAGTTTTTTTCCTAGTTCTTCCGCTCTTCGATAGGTGGCATCTTCAAGGATCCGGTAAGCCTCAGGCTGTCCGGTTTTTTCTTTCAAAGCCAGATAGACAGCCGCCGCCGGTAGGATTCTGGAATCCGTGTGAACATGCAGTCCCTTTGGAAGAGAAGCATAGCGTTCCAGATATTCCGCCAGTTTTCCTGTTGCTTCCTGCCATACGGCATCGGCTTCCTCCCCGGTCAGATGGCGGTCGATTTCTTCCTTGAGAAAGGCTTTCTGTTTCATGATCTGTTCTGCTGTT
>CACYXJ010000024.1 GCA_902778375.1 uncultured Erysipelotrichaceae bacterium | reverse complement strand
GTTGGGCTGTCCGCCCATTAAAGCGGTACGCGAGCTGGGTTCAGAACGTCGTGAGACAGTTCGGTCCCTATCTGTTGTGGGCGTTGGAAATTTGAGGAGAGCTGCCCCTAGTACGAGAGGACCAGGGTGGACGTTCCTACGGTGCACCAGTTGTCACGCCAGTGGCACAGCTGGATAGCCGAGAACGGACCGGATAAACGCTGAAGGCATCTAAGTGTGAAACCGACTCCAAGATTAGATTTCCCATCATCTAGAATGAATAAGACCCCTTGAAGACTACGAGGTTGATAGGTCAGGGATGTAAGTGCAGTGATGCATTGAGTTGACTGATACTAATAGGTCGAAGGTTTATTCACGAGAGAACTGAGCGCCACAATGACTCAGAAGATCAGCAAGTCTTGGATACTGTTATTCAGTTTTCAGGGAACTCCCTGGAAAATAGATCTGGTGACGATAGCGAAGTGGTCACACCTGTTCCCATCCCGAACACAGAAGTTAAGCACTTCAGCGGCCGACATAGCCCCCTGGGTGAAGTACGCTCGTTGCCAGGTCTTTTTTTTGTTTTCAGGCTGTTCATTGACACCTCATCTCTTTGACGGGCATCTGCTTCTGGGATAGAATAAAGATAGATCACTACGAGGTACATCAAATGAAACATTTGAATTCAAAAGATTTCCAATTTTATGCGATCATTCTTGTTTTTGCGCTGGCCGTCGGTCTGATCACCGGCAATATGAATAAAGGTTCGCAGGGGACAGCGGCTGCACCGGCAGCAGCACCGGCAGAGACTGTGACGGCTGATACGTCAGCTGGGGTGAAAACTGCCAAAGTCGCCGAAACCGGAACCGGTGTCCAAATCGTCAAGGCGGAAGACTACGCAGAAACATTCCCGTTGCAGTATACCTCCTATATGCAGAATGATGAAAACAGTGAAGTTGTCGAATATACGGAACAGAATCCGTATATCAAGACATTATATGAAGGTTACGGCTTTGCCATCAGTTACGGAAGCGCCCGCGGTCATACTTATGTCATTACTGATCTGAGTGCTACCGGCCGTCCGCATAAGCTGGCAAACTGCTATACCTGCAAAACTTCCAGTTTCACTGCCGAAGTTCTGAATGAAGGAGACAGTGCCTACGCTATGGCATTTGATGATTTCACTGGTAAGATCGAAGACGCGTTCGGCTGCTTCCACTGCCACGCCAACGGTGTCGGAGACGGATCGATCACGGTTACGCATCCATACCTGACAAACGCAGTCGCAGGTGATTTCGAATCGATCGACGCTGCAAATCTGTCCTGCGGACAGTGTCATTCCGAATACTATTTCGACCCTGCCACCAAAGCGACTACATTTGCTTATGTCGGTCTCGCCAATATGACACCGGATCTGATGCTGGAATATGAAAACAAGCTTGTTGACGGCGAAGGCAATATGTTCGCTGACTGGGTCGATGAAGACACCGGTGTCCGCAAACTGAAGGTACAGCATCCGGAATTCGAAACATTCCTGAATGAAGGAAGCCCGCACGGCGGACCGAACGCTGTCATGTCTTTCACATGCGCGGACTGCCATATGCCGCAGAAGACAGCGGAAGACGGAACGCAGTATACCAGTCATTACTGGGTATCACCGCTGAGCGATCAGAATCTGCTCGACAATACCTGCGCGAAGTGCCATAAGGATCTGGCAGGTGAAGTCGCCGCCATACAGAAGGAAACAACCGACCGGGAGAATCAGCTGGGTGAAGCACTGGCTCAGCTCGACACTGATCTTGCGGCAGCCATTGCGGAAGGGAAGATCGAAGGACAGGATCTGGAAGACATCAGAATGCTGTTCAGAAATGCGCAGTGGTTCTGGGATTTCGTCTATGTCGAAAACAGTGAAGGCGTACACAACATGCAGCTGACAGCACACTGTCTCGATAAAGCTGAAGAATACATCAATCAAGCGAATGCAATGCTGAAATAAACAGTTTTACGGGCAAAGCATCACACCGTTCGCGGAAGCGGACGGTTTTTTATAGGAGAGGAATCATGGAAAAAGTTTGGAAATATCTGAAATCAATGAAATTCGGTTTGATTCTTCTTGGGCTGATCTGCGCTGTATCGGTAATCGGCAGTCTGATTCCCCAGAATGCCGAACCGATGACATATGTGCGCGCCTATCCGAACCATTACGGACTGATATTCAGCCTCCAGTTGGATCATGTCTTTACCAGCTGGTATTTTATCCTGCTGACAGTTCTGCTGTGTCTGAATCTGGCAATGTGCTCGCTGGTCCGCTTCCATGGGATCAGTCACGATGATACAGAAGAAATCGAACGGGCAACAGGAGTTCCCTCCGTGGAAAAGACTGACCCTGACACGCTTGATCAGATCAGGGAATATCTGCGCAGGAAACACTGCAAGGAAACGGTAAAGGGGAATGTCAGTGTCTATTCAAAGAACAGTTTCGGCAGAAACGGAACCTTTCTGACCCATCTCGGCATCCTGCTGACAGTGGTATTTTGGTCCCTTGCCATGTATCTTCCGAGAATCATCGACCGGACATGCATGCCGGGAGAAAGCATCATACTGGATGACGGCACGAAAATCGCAGTCAGCGATTTTGCCATTACTGACGCAGCCGGCCGACTGGATTATAAAAGCGTGATCAATATCATTCTTCCGGACGGAAGAGAATCGGGTGAAAGGGAAGTCAGTGTCAACCATCCGGTCTCTATGGGACAGTACAAGGTGTTTCAGCAGACATACGGCACAAGAGGTGCTATTCTTGTCCGTGACAAAGAGGGACATGAGGACCGTTTCTATGTCGATACCAATGATTTCCTTTCCAAGGACGGTGTCAACGGCGTTCTTTACGATAATGTCTATCCTGATTTCACGGAAGAAAACGGGGAGATGTCGCTGGTTACAAGCACTTCGGGAAGATATGAGAATCCGGTCTATGTTTACATTGAAGTGGAAGAAGGAAAACAGAAGGATGTCATGCTTGCTTTTCCGGGGGACAAGACAGAAATCGGCGATCTTGAGTTCGAGTTTCTCAAACCGGTGGAATACCCCGGTCTGCGCATCAAACAGTCCCCGAAATTCATCAATATCCTGCTTCTGCTTTCGTTTCTGGTCATGACAGCAGGACTCTATATCACCTTCTTCATGGCACCGGTGATCGTCACTGTGGATGAGGAAGGATATACGGTTCTCGGCAGCAAGCCGGAAGGCATGCGCTATGAACTGAAACAGATCGTGCGCAGCAGAAAGGAGAATATACATGCTTGATTTTCTGTTTTTTACAGGTCTTGCCCTGTATTTTGCGGCTATGGTTCTGACCTTGGTCGGAATGGTCTTCAAAAAGGAAAAGATTTCCTCGCTGGGATGGTATGTTTTCCTGGCCGGAGCAGCTCTGGAAACAGCATATCTTGTTTACCGCGGCATCGTTGCCGGCAGGCTTCCGCTATCCAACCAGTTTGAATTCGCTGCCTCCTTCTCGTGGGGAATCGCCGTCATACTGATCTTCCTGCATTACCGGTTCCATCTGGAATGGATCGAATCAGCCGGTATGATGATGAACTTTCTGATCATTTCCTATGCCGCCCTGCAGCCGCGGGAAGTCACCGACCTGATGCCGGCTCTGCGCAGTGCCTGGTTCGGTTTCCATATCGGTTCGGCTGCGTTCTCCTATGCGTCGTTCATGTTGGCGGGAGCTGCCGGGATACGCTATCTGATTGCAGTGAAAAAGGATCCTGAGGACGAAAGACTGGAACAGATGGATTATTTCATCTACCGGCTGATCGCACTGGGGCTTCTGCTTCTGACGGTGACAATTCTTACCGGTGCCATCTGGGCTGAAGAAGCCTGGTCCTCATTCTGGACATGGGATCCCAAGGAAGTATGGGCCCTGATTACATGGATCCTGTATGCGATTTATCTGCATCTGCGCCTTGGCCGCAAAAAAACCGGAACCGCGATGGCCTGGTATGCGGTGATCGCCGTTCCTGTCGTACTGTTTACCTTCATCGGCGTCAACACGCTTCTGCCCGGCCTGCATTCTTACGGAGCACTGGTCAGGGACATACTGCTGTAAACACAGCCTGCCTGCGGGCAGGTTTTTCTTTCTGCCGCGGTTTCCTTACCCCGCTTTTCGTAATATAATAGGCAGGCGTGAGGCAAATGAAATGAAGTATTTGGAAGTATGCACGGAAAACAGGGAAGAAACACATGTGCTCGGCGAAAAGCTCGGAAGAGCTGCCAGGGAGAACATGGTTTTTCTTCTGGAAGGTGATCTCGGAGCGGGAAAGACAACCCTGACCCAGGGCATCGCCAGGGGACTTGGTATCAGACGCAATGTCACCAGTCCGACCTTCACAATCCTGAAGGTATATCAGGGACGGATGCCGCTGTACCATATCGATGCCTACCGGCTGGAAGGCATGGTGCAGGACCTTGGCTTTGAGGAACTGATGGAAGACGACGGCCTGACAGTCATTGAATGGTCGCAGTTTGTTTCCTGGTTGATTCCGGATGAATATCTGAGAGTAACGATCACACTGCTGGAAGATGACAGAAGGCGGTTTGTCATGGAAGCCAACGGTACGCAGTATGAAGAACTGCTGGAGGAAATTGCATGATCACATTATGTATGGATACAAGTCATATCTATCTTGTCCTGGGGCTGATCAAAGATGATCAGGTCATTGCCCGTGTCCAGGAAGAATGCTGGAAACATCAGTCAGAGGAAATCTTTCCGAAACTGACCGCGATGTGCAATGAAGTGAATATTCAGCCGGAGGACATCGGTCAGATTGTCATATCGGAAGGACCCGGCAGCTATACCGGTGTCAGAATCGCCATGACCGTGGCGAAGGTCGTCTGTGCCCTGCGGAACATCCCGCTTTATACGATCGGAACATTGAGACTGTATGCCGGTGATCAGGACTGCCGTGTTCTGATCGATGCCAGAGGCAAACGGGCGTATACATGCCGTTATGAAAACGGCAGACAGACCGAGGAGGAACGGGTGGAAACCTGCGAAGCGATTGCCGGTCTGGTAAACGGTGAAACGGTAATCGGCGACGGTCATCTGATCGGTCAGCCGGACTGCTGGCCGGATATTGTCCAAAACTTCCTGGCCTTGAAAGACTGCTGGAAGAAAGCAGACAATGTGCATCTCGTCGTTCCTGAATACCTGAAGCCCTCAGAGGCATATCTGATTCAGAAATGATCAGGATGATGGAAGAGAAGGATCTGGACAGGATCGCTGAACTGGAAGAACAGCTGTTTCCTGCCGATCCCTGGCAGAAAAAGAATTTTCTGTATGAAATGAATGACAATCCGTATGCCCGTCTTTTCGTCTTTGAGGAAAACGGGACCGTTCTGGGTTATGCGGATCTCTGGATCATGTTCGAACAGGCGCAGATCGCCAATCTGGCAGTTGCCAGAGAAGCACAGGGCCGGGGAATCGGCAGGGCACTGATGAACAGATGTCTTGCGGAAGCCGAGGCTGAAGGCTGCGAGGTGATCAGTCTGGAAGTCCGGGTATCCAACGAACGGGCAATCAGTCTGTACAGTAAAAGCGGCTTCATCAAAGCCGCTGTCAGAAAAGGTTATTACGAGAACGGTGAGGATGCCTATCTCATGATAAAGCCTTTGGGAGGAAATCAGTATGACAATGCTGCTGGCAATTGAATCCAGCTGTGATGAAACGGCATGTGCCGTAGTGAAGGACGGATGTGAGATCCTTTCCAATATCGTATCGTCCCAGATCAATGTGCACACCCGCTATGGCGGCGTGGTGCCGGAAGTGGCAAGCCGCATTCATGTCGAGAATATTTCGACGGTCGTTACCGAAGCATTGGAACAGGCCAATGTCTCAATGGATGACATCGACGCTGTCGCCTATACAAGAGGACCTGGTCTGATCGGTTCCCTGCATGTCGGTGTGCAGGCCGCCAAGGCGATTGCCTGGGCTTATCACAAACCGCTGCTGCCGCTGAATCACATGTGCGGCCATATCTATGCCAACCGGTTTGTCACCGGACTGGAATTTCCGCTGATGGCACTGGTTATCTCCGGCGGTCATACCCAGCTGGTCTGGATGGAAAATGACTGGGATTTCAAGGTAATCGGCACGACAAGCGACGATGCCATCGGTGAAGCTTACGACAAGGTCGCAAGAGTACTGGGACTTGGTTATCCGGGCGGTCCGAAGATCGACAAAATCGCAAAGGAAGGGAAGGAACATTACGCGCTTCCTACTCCGAAAACAGCCAATCCCTATGATTTTTCCTTCTCCGGTCTGAAAACCGCTGTTCTGCAGATGATCCAGCGGGAAGAGAAGAAGGGTGAGGAAATCAATATCGCTGATGCCGCGTACTGTTTCCAGGAGACAGCGCTGCAGTCGATGGTAAAAAAGACAGTCGCGGCCGTAAAGGAATACAGACCGGCAATGCTGGTGCTGGCCGGCGGTGTCGCGGCGAATTCGCGTCTCCGTCAGCTGATGGAGGAAAACATGAAGTCCTGCCCGGACACAAAACTTGTCATCCCGCCGTTAAGCTACTGCACGGACAATGCGGCAATGATGGGAGCGGCAGGATATGTCGCCTATCAGCACGGACTCTTCGGCGGATTTGACGACGCAGCCGATCCGTCGATGCTGATGCCGGGTGAAGAAGACGGTATTTGAGACAAAAAACATTTTTTTCACAAACTGTGAGAATATGGTACTATTGGAATGGTGATTATTATGACAGACAGAAAAGTACCTAAGGCCACACTGCAGAGATATCCTGTTTATCTGAAAGCACTCAGACGCCTGCGGGCAGACGGCAGGACACGGATCCTTTCCCGTGAACTGGCTGAATACGTGTCGATCGAATCGACGACGATTCGCCGCGATTTCAGTTTTCTCGGCAGTCTCGGCAAACAGGGGTACGGATATGATGTTGACAATCTGATCAGGATCTTTTCCGATCAGCTGGGCATGAATTTCGATGAGAAGATCATTCTTGTCGGAGCCGGCAATCTGGGAAAAGCTCTGCTGAACTATAACAACTGGAACCATGTGGTAGGTGAGATCGTATGTGCTTTCGACCTGGAACCGGAAAACGTACATGATACGAACGTTCCGGTATATGCGCTGGATGAAATCAGCACCAGACTTCCGGAAGGCTGCCGGATCGCGATCCTCTGCATTTCCAGTCATGTTCAGGAGACTGTCGATCTGCTGATCGAAAACGGCATCATCGGGTTTGTCAATTTCGCCATGGAACACTTTACTGTTCCGCAGGGAATATATGTCAAAAACGTGGATATTGTCTCTTCCATCCAGGAACTGGTTTTCGAGACAAATTCCATTCAGAAATAAGGGGAGATTTTTTATGGCTACAGAAGTAAGTATTCGCGAATTGTATGAATTGAACAGAGAGGGTACTGATCTCGAAAAGGATCAGTACGAAGTCGTTCAGCTGCAGGGCTGGATCCGTACCAACCGTACCGGTAAGAATGTCGGCTTTATCGCTTTGAACGACGGAACATATTTTCAGAATGCGCAGATCGTTTATTCAGCCGATACAGTGGCGGATTATGAACGGATCGGAAAGTATCTGACCGGTACAGCGATCGCTGTCATCGGCCGCTATGTCGAAACACCGGATGCCAAACAGCCGTTCGAGATCCAGGCAATGGAGATCACGCTTGAAGGTGCATGCGACAACAGCTATCCCCTGCAGAAGAAAAGACATTCTTTTGAATATCTGCGTGAGATCGGACATCTGCGTCCGCGCACTAATACTTTCTCCGCTGTCTTCAGAGTCCGCAGCGTTCTGGCGATGGCGATTCACCAGTTCTTCCAGTCCCAGGGCTTTGTCTATGTCAACACACCGATCATTACCGGCAACGATGCCGAAGGTGCAGGCGAGACATTTACCGTAACGACAAGGTCCGACGGCAAGTATGAGGAAGATTTCTTCGGCAAGCATGCCAGTCTGACTGTTTCCGGCCAGCTGCAGGGTGAGGCATATGCCCTTGCTTTCCGCGATATCTATACATTCGGACCGACATTCAGAGCTGAGAACTCCAACACGACAACACACGCGGCGGAATTCTGGATGATCGAACCGGAGATGGCATTTGCCGATCTCGATTATGATATGGATGTCATTGAGGACATGATCAAGTTCTGCATCGATTATGTCATGGAGATGTGCCCGGAGGAAATGAAGTTCTTCAACGAGCGTATCGACACAACACTGCTCGACAGACTCAACCATGTCAGAAACTCCGAATTCAGAAGAATGCCTTATACAGAAGCAATCGAACTTCTGAAGCAGGCTGATGTCAAATTCGAAAACAGCAATATCTTCTGGGGCATGGACCTCAATACCGAACATGAAAGATATCTGACGGAAAAGGTCGTCAAGGGACCGACGTTCCTGATCAACTATCCGGCGGAGATCAAGGCTTTCTATATGCGTCAGAACGACGACGGCAAGACTGTCGCCGCCTGCGACCTGCTGGTGCCGGGTGTCGGCGAACTGGTCGGCGGTTCCCAGCGTGAAGAACGTCTGGATCTTCTGGAAAAGAAGATGGATGCGATCGGCATGAAGAAGGAAGGTCTGGAGTGGTATCTCGATCTGAGAAGATACGGCGGCTGCCAGCATTCCGGATTCGGTCTCGGCTTCGAGCGTCTGGTCATGTATATGACCGGAATGGAAAATATCAGAGACGTGATCCCGTTCGCAAGAACGCCGAAAAACCTGATGTTCTGATTGACAGGAGACAGGCTGAAAAGCCTGTTTTTTATTGGAAAGAGGGAGTCTCTCCTGTAGAATGGTAGTGTTATGTTATATCAGGTCAGCAAAGCATCCAAATATTACGGTGCCGATACCGTGTTCGAAGACGTCAACTTCGAGATCCGGGGAACGGAAAAGATCGCCATCGTCGGCCGCAACGGCTGCGGCAAGACGACTTTTCTGCGCTGCATGTGCGGTGAGGAGAATTTCGATTCCGGAACAGTTTCCCGGCAGAACGGCGTGACCATCGGCTACCTGGCACAGAAGGTTCTGGAACACGACGAAAGAACTGTCGAAGAAGAACTGATGACCATCTATCAGGATATCTTCGATCTCCAGGAACGTATGCATGAACTGGAAGAGATCATGAAAGAGGATGCCTCGGAAAAGATCCTGAAGCAGTATGCCGAACTGCAGGAACGCTTCGAGGTGCTGAACGGTTACAACTGGGAAGCGGAGATGAAGACGGTCTTTACCCGCTTCGGTTTTGAAATCAGCGATCTCAAACGGAAGATCGGCGAATTCTCCGGCGGCCAGAAGACACGCATCGCTTTTGTCCGGCTGCTGCTTTCCAAACCGGATGTGCTTCTGCTCGACGAACCGACGAACCATCTCGACCTCTATGCCATCGAATGGCTGGAAGGATATGTGAAGAATTATCCCAAAGCAGTCGTACTTGTGTCGCATGACCGGATGTTCCTGGACAGAATCGTCGACTGTGTATACAACATGGAATACGGCCGCATGAAACGTTATGCCGGCAACTATACATCATTCACCGAACAGCGGGAAAACGATCTTGAGCGGCAGATGGCTGCCTATGAAAGGCAGCAGAAGGATATCGAACGTCTGCAGGCGCTGATCGAGAAATTCCGCTACAAGAAAAACAAGGCGGCATTCGCCCAGTCGAAGATCAAGTATCTGGAGCGGATGGAGAAGATCGAACCGGAAAAAGCCGACAGCAGGACATTCCATGCCCGCTTCACGCCGTATCTGAAAGGCGGTGAGAGGGTGCTGGAAGTCGATCATCTGAAGATCGGCTATGATTCGGTGCTGGCGGAAGTGACAATGGAAATGCGCCGCGGCGACAGGGTGGCGGTCATCGGTCCCAACGGCACCGGCAAGTCGACCTTTGTCAGGACTCTGATGGGACAGGTGGAGCCGCTTGGCGGCAGTTTCCTGTTCGGCCATCAGATCGAAACCGGCTATTTCGACCAGCAGCTTGCCCAGTTCTCATCCGGCAAGACCGTGCTGGAGGAAATCTGGGATGAGAATCCCGATCTTGACCGCACTGCGATCCGCAGTGTCCTTGGACAGTTCCTGTTTTCGGCCGATGATGTGTTCAAGACAGTCGATGTGCTTTCCGGCGGCGAGAAGGTGAGACTGAGTTTCGCCAAACTGCTGCTGCAGCATTCCAACCTGCTGATCCTGGACGAACCGACCAACCATCTGGATATCCCCGGCAAGGAAGCGCTGGAAGAAGCGCTGAAGGATTTCAGCGGAACACTTCTGTTTGTTTCCCATGACCGTTATTTCATTTCCCGTCTGGCGACCGCGCTTCTCGTGCTGGAAAACGACGGCAGCTGCAGATACCTGCCGATGACCTACAGCGAATATATGGAAAAGGAAAAAAACACAGCGGCAGCAGCCGAAGTTTCCAGACCCGCCGACAATGAAAAAAAGGATTCCCGGCGGCAGATGTCACCGGAGTCAAGACGCCGCGAAATCGCCCGGATCGAAAAAGAAATCACAGCCAAGGAAGAGGAACTGGAAGCGATGCGGGAACTCCGCTTCGAACCGGAATACTATCACGATTATCAGAAGATGAATCTTCTGGAAGCTGATATCGACGATATCCACAGCGAACTGGCAGCCCTGATGGACCGTTGGGAAGAACTCAGCGAAGAAGGATGACCACACAGAAAACAGAAGGGGAGAACCTTCTGTTTTTACATGCTCCATCACCCGTATCATTGTTATAATGAAAACAGATAACAAGATTCTATATCATTGATAAAGGAGTAAACACATATGCCTAATTGTATCGTTGCCCAGTCCGGCGGTCCGAGTCCCGTTATCAATGCGACTGTTGCCGGCATTGTCAAAGCAAATCAGCTGAATCCGCTCTATGAACATGTTTACGGCGGTCTGAACGGTATTGAGGGAGTCCTCGAAGAACGCTTTGTCGATCTGACAAAAATGAGCGACCACGAAAACCAGGTGCTGCGCCAGTCGCCGTCTTCGGCTCTGGGATCCTGCCGTTACAAACTGCGCCGCCGCAATGTGGACGATATGGACCAGATCTTCAGGATCATGGAAAAATATGACGTGTCGACGATGTTCTATGTCGGCGGCAACGATTCCATGGATACGGTCGCGGCACTTTCCGAGTACGCGGCGGAACATAATATCACCAACCGCCGTTTCATCGGCTGCCCGAAGACGATCGACAATGACCTGATGGTGACTGACCACAGCCCGGGTTTTGCCTCAGCCGCGAAGTTTATCGCCACCACAGCTCTGCAGTGCTGGCAGGATCTCAATGTCTATCCGCCTTCCCGCAAGGAAGTGTTTATTCTTGAGACGATGGGACGTGATGCCGGCTGGCTGGCTGCTTCGGCTTGTCTTTCCGGAATCGTCGACGTGCTGATCCTGCCGGAAGTATCCTTTGATGAAAACAAGGTCCTTGACAGGATCCGGGAATGCATCGAAGCGACATCCAAGTGCTTTGTCGTCATTTCCGAAGGCGCGCATTACGCTGACGGCACGTATGTCTCGGCCGGCGAAGCCCGCAATGACCTGTTCGGTCATGCCGTCCTTGGCGGTGCCGGAAAAGCACTGGAACAGATGATTCTCGACAACGATATCTGCTCACGCTGCCGCGTCCAGGATCTTTCCGCCGCCCAGAGATGCCACGCTTCCGAACAGTCGCTGGTCGATGTGACCGAGTCATACAATCTCGGCATGTCTGCTCACATGCGTTCCGCCGACCCGGCATTCACCGGCATGATGGTCGGTATCAAACGCCGTACAGATGTCAACGACTACGATGTCGAATATATCGCCTTCGAAGCAGACAAGGTCGCCAACTATGTCCGCAACTTTCCGAAGGAATGGATCGAGCCGAATTATGTCGGTGTCACCCTGGATGCCGTCGACTATATGAAGCCTCTGATCGAAGGCACGCCGGACCAGATTCTCAAGGACGGTCTGCCGGAACAGGTGGTTCCGTACTATATGCGCGGCGAAGAAATCGAAACGAAATAAAACCGCGGTCTAAAACACATGAAAAGGAGGAATGCTTGTCCTCCTTTTTTTTTGTCCGGTTTACTGCAGGAATATATCCAGCTGCTTCATTGCCATTGTGGCATACGCTCCCATCGGCAGGAAGAAGGAGACGGTCAGCACGGATTTGCCGGGATGGAATTCGTCATCTTCGCAGCCGAGAAAATTGACGTTGGTTGTGACCAGCAGCTTGCGCGGCACGGCCTGCTCAAGGGTTTTGATACGGAATGTTCCGATTTCTTCTTCCGGGAAATCCTCTGCCATCAGCCCGGCCATGGTCCGTTTCTCTTTCGGCATCCGGAATGTTATGCCTTCATCTTCCACGGTGCAGACCGGACCGCCTTCTTCCAGAAGGTCACCCAGTCTGGCATTGAAATCCGCGGAATACAATGCCGAATCGTAGAAGCCGCGGACCCGTTTGTCAATCTGCGAGAAGAATTTTTCATAATCGCCTTCAAACGGCAGGGAAACTTCGCTGGTGCCGGACTCCAGCAGGTATTCATATGCTTTCCGGAAGTCCTTGTTGTAAAGAGCTTCGCCGATCAGATGCGTCTGTTTTTTGTGGTTGGGAATACCGAAGCGCTGCTTGTCGAAATAATTCGGATAGACAAGGGTATAGATCTGTTTTTTCATCCATTTCTCCGCCCGGGCTTTGTCCATGTCCCGCAGCCGCAGTCGGAATACATTTCCTTCCAGCCGTGCCGGTTTCAGAGGCTCGTTGATGTAGCCGAGGAACGAGAGATGGATAAATGATTTTTCATCCATGTTTTCCTGATTGAATTCATCGAGACGATCCAGCATGTCTCTGTGACTGATGGGAATGCTGATTTTCTGGGATGTGATGCCGTCGCTGTCCTTCAGCCCGGCCGTCTCTGTTTCATTTATACCGAACCAGGTTTCGATCTTTTTCATGGCATCGAATGTCGAAAAGCCTTTTTTGTCGAGGCACAGCAGCATATACGGCTGCCCTTCATATTTCGGTGTATGGTCGGTTACCAGCACTTCCTGGACGATAAAGTCCTCCGGTATGTATTTGATGATCATTTTCGTTATCCTCCGTTATTCAGTGACAGTAATTGTACAGCGGTCCGTGTATTCGTTTTTCCCGCTGTCCGTAAAGAGATGCAGTATAACATCTGCCGTGCCCGGCTTCAGACCGGTAACGGTTCCTGTGTTCGTATCGATTTTGATAATGCCGTCAGTCTCGCTCTCATAATCAATATAATAATCATGGAAGATGCCGCTGGCGGGCAGGAGAGAAAAACCGATCTGCTCAGTCTGACCGATTTTCAGTGTCAGGTTCCCGGACTTTACAGCGACGCCTTCCGGCAGCTGCGGACTGATTGAATTGTCGTCGTAAACATGCAGGGTGAAAGATGCGGACAAACCGTTATACAGTGTCAGTGTCAATACGGTATCTCCTTCTGACAGAAGAGTCACTGTTCCGTAGTCATTGACAGTGGCCACGGATTCATCGGAGGATGTCCAGGTTTTCTTTGGCGAAATCGCATCTTCCGGAATGACAGTCTCATAGTTTCTCCAGTATTCCCCATCACCCAGGGCGGCCCAGTCCTCACTGTAAGCAAGGTAGACTGCTTCCGGTTTTACCGCCTCATCTTCGCTGATATAGACAGCTTCAAATTCCGTATCCTTTGTGATTTTGACGGTACCTAACTCTTCGCCGGTATCTTTCGTCTGCCAGCGGACAAACAGAAATCCTTCTTTTTCCGGTGCGTCCATGCCGTCTGGCCAGCCGCCGTCCCGCACCAGTTCCGTTCTGACGGTATTTCCGTCTGCTGTATAGGAAACCGTATGATAAACGTTTCCGAGTTCATCAAGGTGGTCATTGATCCACCGCCGGCGGTTCTCGATCCATGTTCTGACTTTTTCGACCGCGGTATCATAGTCGGTTTCTTCCTCGTTTCCTTCCGGATCCGGCACGGTCCAGAGTTCATGATTCCTCTCCCAGGAAGAACGGAGCTGTTCTTTCGCCCGGTCCATCCAGCCGCCTTCTTTGGTGATGTCCGTCAGCAGCCGGTTCATTCCGGGATCGTCCGCATCACCCGAACCGTTCCAGCGTTCTTTCAGCAGTTCGCAGAACAGGGGATCCTTGTAGCGAAGCTGGTCGATCCACAGCATCGCGGTGTTGTTGAACCCGGCCAGGGTATTCTCTTCCTCGCCGTCGCTGACATCGGTCATCGATAGGTCGAAGTCCCACAGCGGACCCCAGTACAGTTTCCAGCTGTCGTCCGGATCGAGGTACATATAGGTGCTGTCGGTCGCAAAGGCGTCACCGTTGCAGAAGAACTCCTGGACCCACCAGTAATCGGCCGCGGTTTTCATATCCATCTTTGCGGCAATTTCCGTGTGTGTTTCTTCGTCAATGTGATCAGGCTCCCCGATCATTGTTTCAAGAGCGTTCACATAATCCCTGACCTGCTCGTTTTCTTCTTCCGGATCATCATACTTTATTTCGAGGCCGGAACCGGTCGTGAAGAACGGCTCGCCGAGATTCTGTATTTCATAATACATGGCGATCATTTTCGCATCGGTAACACCCAGCCGTTTCAGGCTGACCAGTTCACTGAGACAGTAGCTGCCCAGTTCCGCCATGCCTGATTCGCTGCCGATCATGACCACATCCACCGGAATCATCTGCGGCGTATAGCGGAAACCAAGCTGTTCACCGGCCAGGGATACGATCCGGTTTTTCATGAGCGAAGCATCTTCGGTGTTGGCAAGCAGTGCCCATTCCTTGTCGGCACCCATGCCGAACAGATTCTGCTTTTCCTCAAATTTGATCTTATATGGTTTCTTGGCGTCCGGACCGGGGTTCCAGGTATAGTTGCCGCGGCCGCGGATGTAATTCAGCGTGATTTCTCCCTCAGGTAAGGCATTATCGCCGTATTCGCTGACATAGCCTTCCGGCACCTTGATTTCAACGGTTCCGGTGCATCTGACGGAATGATCTTCGCTGTTGTTCATATCCGCAATCGAAGTGTCACTTTCATCGATACGGATGATGACGAGCGGTATGCCGTGCTGAGGCTGAGTCAGATCAGTTTCCGCATGATTGTCTTTTGTGCCGCATGCGTTAAGAGATAACAGAAGAGGAATAGATAGAGCTGCCGTTGCCAGCAGTGCCGTGAATTTCTTTTTCATTGGAATTGTCTCCTGTTGACTGTGCTGTTTTGAATCACTGATACTTTATATTTTAACGGCCGGAAAAAAGAAGTACAAATCTTCATACAAAAAGCGTTCGAATAATAAAAAATGCCCTGTATCGGGCATTTTGCATGGATGGCGGAGAATGAGGGATTTGAACCCCCGCACGCTTTCACGTCTAGCGGTTTTCGAAACCGCCCCCTTCAGCCTCTTGGGTAATTCTCCGTAATGCATATAAGAGTATATCATAATTGCCCGTAAAGAAAAAAAGAAAATTGTGTTGTATCATGTTACGTAGAGAAACAGGAGAAGACGTATTATGATCAAGTTTTCGGAAATGAAATACAGCCGTCCCGACCTGCAGGAAACCGCTGAAGAAATGAAGCGGATCATTACTGATCTGCAGAACGCAAGAACCTATGAAGAAGCACATGCCGCCTTCATTGCCAAGAACACTCTGGAGATGCATATCATGACCCAGAAGGAACTCGCGCAGATCCGGCATGATATCGATACCCGGGATACCTTCTATGATGAGGAGATCAAATTCTGGGATGCTTCGCTGCCGGGACTGCAGGAATATCTGGTGCGCTTTTCAAAAGCGATGCTGGAATCACCGTTCCGCCCCGACTTCGAGAAGGAATACGGCACATTGATGTTCGTTAATGCCGAGATCGACCTGAAGACATTCGCACCGGAAATCATCGAAGACATGCAGGAGGAAAACCGTATCGCTTCCGCCTATGAGGATCTGCTGGCATCCGCCCAGGTTCCGTTTGAAGGAAAGACATACACGCTCTCGCAGATGACACCGTTCAAGAACGATCCCGACGATGAAAGAAGAAGACAGGCGTGGATCGCCGAAGGGCAGTGGTACAAGGATCATCAGGAAGAACTTGACACGTATTACGACCAGCTCGTGAAGATCCGTGACCGTATGGGCCGCAAGCTTGGCTATGACGGCTACACACAGCTTGGCTATTACCGCATGGGCAGAAACTGCTACGACAGCCATGACGTGGAGAAATTCCGCACCGCTGTACAGAAATACGTCGTACCGGTAGCTGTCGGTGTCTTCCAGGCTCAGGCAGAACGTCTCGGCAAGTCCTATCCGATGTCCTTTGCGGACAACCAGCTGGAATTCCGCAGCGGCAATCCGAAACCGGCCGGCAGTCCCGATGATATCGTTGCCGCCGGGAAGAAGTTCTACGACGAACTTTCGCCGGAAACAAGCGAATTCTTCCATACGATGCTCGATGGTGAACTGATGAACCTGCTGTCGATGGAAGGCAAAAGAGGCGGCGGCTACTGCACCGGTCTCTATGATTACGAAGTGCCGTTCATCTTCGCCAACTTCAACGGCACCCAGGGAGACGTCGAAGTCATTACCCATGAAGCCGGCCATGCTTTCGAGGCTTATGTCAACCGCAGGCGGGTGCCGGTCAGCTATATCTATCCGACCATGGAAGCCTGCGAATGCCACTCCATGTCGATGGAATTCTTCGCTGAAAAGTGGGCGGATGATTTCTTCGGTGAAGATGCCCGCAAGTATCTGTATTCCCATCTTTCCGGCGCTCTGAAGTTCATTCCTTACGGAACGATGGTCGACCACTTCCAGCACGAAGTCTATGCCCATCCGGAAATGACACCGGAAGAGCGGCATGCCTGCTGGCGGAAACTGGAAGGCATCTACCGGCCGTGGATGAAACTGGACGGTGACATTCCGGTATACGGGGAAGGCTACGGCTGGCAGCGTCAGCATCATATCTATTCGGCGCCGTTCTACTATATCGACTACTGCCTTGCCCAGACAGTCTCCCTTGAATTCTGGGCAATGATCCAGGACGACCTGAAGTCAGCCTGGAACACATATATGAAATATACGGAGCAGGGCGGTTCCAAGGTATTTACCGAACTGCTGGAGGGTGCCGGTCTTGCCAGCCCGTTTGACGAGAATACGCTTCGCGGTGTCTGTGCGAAAGCCGATGCTTTCCTGAAAAACTACGATATGAGCGGAATTGAATAAAAGGAGATAAACATGGACAGAATCAGTCGTATCATAGCGCTGTCGGAAGCCTTCGGACCTTCTGGGTTCGAAGATGACGCAGCCGCCATCGTCCGCAATGAACTGCCGGATTACGAAACCTATACCGATCATATGACCAATGTCCGCTGCGAAAAGGAACCCGGTTCCGACAAGCCGCGGGTCATGCTGGATGCCCATCTCGATGAAGTCGGCGTCATTGTCCAGGCAATCAAGCCCAACGGAACGATGCGTTTCCTGCCGCTGGGCGGATGGGCAGCTGCTTCCTTTCCGACCAGTTCCTTCCGGTTAAGAACCAAAGACGGAAATCTGGTCAAGGCTGTCGTTGCCAGCAAGCCGCCGCATTTCATGAGCGCGGAAGAAAAGAACAGACCGCTGGAAGTCGCGAATATGGTTCTTGACTGCGGTACGGTATCCAAAGAGGAAACAGAAGCGCTGGGTCTTGGCATCGGCTGTCCGGGTGTGCCGGATATCAGCTGCGACTTCGATGAGGAAAGAGGACTGTTCTACGGCAAGGCGTTCGACGACAGGATCGGCGCGGCGGTTGTCGTGGACATTCTGGACAGTCTGAAGGACGAGGAACTTCCCTGCAATATCATGGGATCCTTCTCGACCCAGGAGGAAGTAGGGGAGCGCGGCGTGCTTTCCAACGCCGAAGCTCTGAAGCCGGATGTCATGATCGCCTTCGAAGGCTGTCCCGCCGATGATACCTTCAGCGAGGACTATATGATCCAGGCCGGTCTGAAGAAGGGCCCGATGCTTAGACATTTCGACGTCTCCATGATCACCAACTGGCGTTTCCAGAAACTCGCCCTCGATACCGCAAAGGAATGCGGCATCACCGTTCAGGAAGCTGTCCGCAGCGGCGGCGGTACCAACGGCGCCATGGTGAATTCCAAAGCAGGCGTTCCGGCAATCGTCATTTCCGTCCCTGTCCGCTACATTCATTCCAGCAACTGTTTCTGCACTCTGCGGGACTATGAAGAGGCAGTTCGCCTCGGTATTGAAATCTGCCGCAGACTCGACTGGAGTACCGTCAATAAGCTTTAGAATCCGTTGTTTTAGCAATACTGCAATGGTATAATATTTTCGATTATGGAGGTCCTGAATCATGGCATTTGAGAAGATCAAGAATTTCATCGCTCCGATCGACGAAGAAGAGGATGAAGGCGAAGAACTGGAGTATACCGAAAGCGAAACAAAGCCGGTCAGCACTTACGAAACACAGCAGACAAAAGTAACACAGATCCCGTCTGATGCCCAGATGGTTCTGTTTGAACCGCGCAGCTTCGAGGAAGCCGAGGAAATCGGCCGTCACCTCAAGCAGAGAAGAGCCTGTGTCGTCAACCTGCACCGTCTGCAGCGTGACTATGCACAGCGCACCATCGATTTCCTGACAGGCGTTGTCTTCGCCCTGGACGGAACAATTCAGAAGATCGGTCACAACGTCATTCTCTGCGCTCCGAAGAGCGTCAGTGTCGACGGCGTGATTTCTCTGGACAGCGATGATGAATAATGCCGGAGATTACGAATCCCTGGCAGCGCATCTCAGTGATCTGAAAGATAAAAGCGAGACATGGCATCAGTCCCTTGCCTCTTCTTTTCTCAACGAAGAAGAGCAGGCGGCCATGCAGAAACTGTTTCCTGAATCCGCACTTGTCCGTTATGACGGCGGTTATCCGGGAGCAAGAAAGAAAAAAGTCATTTTCCTTTATGATGAGGAAGATGACTTTTCTGATATTGCATGCATTCAGGCGAAGATCGACCAGCGCTTCCGGAAGATCGGTCACCGGGATATTCTCGGCGCCCTGATGTCGCTGCAGATCGACCGCCACAGTTTCGGCGATTTCTGGATCGCTGAGGATCATATCTATCTTTACACATCAAAGACGATGGCCCGCTTTCTGATCGACAATCTGATCCGTATCAACCAGCTCAGCGTGTCTTTTGAACTGACGGATGAGCGGCCGGTGCAGGAGTTTGCCGTCAGAAGAATCCAGGCGGTCGCCGCCAGCGAAAGGATGGATGCGATTGTTGCTGCTTTGACTCATTGCAGCCGCAGCGAAGCCAAGGAAATGATCCGTCAGGGTCTGGTCCAGGTCAACCATATAACGCTTGAAGCACCTGATGATTTGGCATATAATAACGTTACGATTTCGATTCGCGGAACCGGCAGATTCACGTATCTCGGCATCCTGCGGAAGACCCGCAACGGCCGGATCGTGGCTGAATTTCTGCAGAATGTATAAGAGGTAAAGAGATGACCAACAGCAGGCCGACATTCCGAATAACAAAAAACGGCTATGACCGCTTCGCTGTCGACGATGCCATCGAGCGCTACGCCGCAGAGATCGCCCAGCTTGAGCGGAAGCTGCAGCTGTATCAGGACCAGCTGGTGGAAACGACCAGAAACCTGGAAGAGCTCAGGCGGCGTTACCAGGAACTGCAGAAAACGGATGATGCCCGCAAGGAAACAGCCGACAACATCGCCAGGCTGTCACTCCGGGAAGCCAACGAAATCATCAACACGGCACAGAAAAACGCCGATGTGATTATCAGGGAAGCACTTGCTTCCGCCAGGGGAATCCTTGAAGATCTTTCCGTTCTTTACCAGGAGGCCGGCAGCGTCAAGACCGAAGCCAGCCAGAAACTGGAGAACCTGCTGAAGGATCTCGACGATTTCACTCTTCCGGAAATGCCGGATCTGATGTGGCTGAAAGAAGCCCAGGATAAACTGCGCTGATCAGGACGCGCCGTCTTGTCTCTAATCCAACAGAGAGCCTGTCATGGTGAAAGCAGGCGTGCAGGACAGGAACGGACATCACCTGTGAGCAGAACGTTCTCCGCGTTAAGGAAAAAGAGGGCACTCGCAAAGAGTGAACTAAGGTGGTACCGCGTTTATGACGTCCTTAGATCTAAGGGCGTTTTATTTTGGATGAAGGAGATAGAAGAGGTATGGACTACAAAACAACTCTGAACATGCCGAATACCGATTTTGAAATGAGAGGTAATCTGGCAAAGAAGGAACCGGGAATTCTGGAAAACTGGGAGAAGAACGATCATTACAACCAGATCATCTCCCGTCATGAGGGACAGAAGACGTTTATTCTGCATGACGGTCCGCCGTATGCCAACGGCAACCTGCATGCCGGTACGGCAATGAACCGTGTGATCAAGGACTTTATTGTCCGCTCCCACGCCATGAGCGGCTTCTATACACCGTTCTTTCCGGGCTGGGACACACATGGTCTGCCGATCGAAAACGCCATTCAGAAACTCGGCGTCGACAGAAAGAAACTCTCGCCGGCGGAATTCCGTTCCAAGTGCATGGAATATGCAAAGGGACAGATCGCAACCCAGATGGCGACGGAAAAGCGTCTCGGTCAGATTGCCGATTACGAGCATCCGTATATCACCTTGTTCAAAGACTTTGAAGCCCGCCAGATCCGCTCCTTCGAGAAGATGGCCCTGGACGGTCTGATCTTCCAGGGACTCAAGCCGATCTACTGGTCGCCGTTCAATGAAACAGCGATTGCCGATTCCGAAATCGTCTACCGTGATGTCAAGGACGCCACCATCTATGTGGCATTCCCGGTCAGTGACGGCAAGGGCATTCTCGATGAGAATGACTATTTTGTGATCTGGACCACGACACCGTGGACGATTCCGGCCAACCAGGCGGTTTCCCTGAACCCGGATCTGACCTATGCCGAGATCCAGACGGAAAAGGGCAAGCTGGTCTTCCTGGAAAAGTTTGCCGACAGACTGCTGGAAAAATTCCAGCTGACCAATCAGGGCGTTCTCCGTACATTCAAGGGAAAAGAACTGGAAAATATCACATACCATCATGTCGTTCTCGACAAGGACTGCCCGGTCATCGTCGGCGACCATGTCACGGATGAAGATGGTACCGGCTGTGTTCATACTGCCGGCGGTCACGGTCTTGACGACTATTATGTCCTGCAGAACTACGGCGTCGCACCGATCTGCACGGTCGACGAGCACGGCAATATGAATGAAGAAGCAGGTCCGGAATGCCAGGGTCTCTTCTTCGAAGACTGCTCGAAAAAGATCATCACGATGATGAACGAGAAGGGGCTGCTTCTGGCAGTCGAAACAATGGTCCACTCCTATCCGCATGACGACCGTCTGAAGAAGAAGGTCATCTTCCGTGCCGCCAAGCAGTGGTTCTGCTCGATCGACAAGGTTCGCGAGGCAGTTCTGGATCAGATCCAGAATCATGTCACATGGCACAACGAATGGGGCCAGATCAGAATGTATAACATGATCAAGGACCGCGGCGACTGGTGCATTTCCAGACAGCGTCTGTGGGGTGTCCCGATTCCGATCATCTACTGCGAAGACGGCTCGCCGATCATGGAAAAGGAAGTCTTCGACCATATCGCCGACCTGTTTGAGGAATACGGATCCAATGTCTGGTTTGAAAGAGAAGCGAAGGATCTTCTGCCGGAAGGATATGCCAACGAAAAGTCTCCGAACGGAACATTCACCAAGGAAACCGATATCATGGATGTCTGGTTCGATTCCGGATCTTCCTGGAACGAACTGGAAGCCCGCGGCGGCGAATATCCGTGTGACCTGTATTTCGAAGGCTCCGACCAGTACAGAGGCTGGTTCAACTCCTCGATGATCGTCGGCACGGCGGTCAAGGGCGGAGCTCCCTACCGGGAAGTTCTCTCCCACGGCTACGTCTGCGATTCCAAGGGTGAAAAGATGTCCAAGTCGGTCGGCAACGTCGTCAATCCGATGGATATCATCAACCAGAACGGTGCCGATGTGTTCCGTCTGTGGGCGATGACTTCTGACTTCAAGGAAGACCTGAAACTTGGACCTTCCAACATCAAGCAGGTATCCGACCAGTACCGCAAGATCCGCAATACTTTCCGTTTCCTGCTCGGCAATATCAACCCGGCAGATTTCGATCCGAAGAAGGACATGGTCGCCTATGAAGATCTGACAGCTGTCGATCAGTATATTCTGGTTCAGCTCAATGATGTTGTCGCCAATGTCCGCCGTCAGGTTCTTGACTATGACTATGTCGCAGCCAACAAGACGCTGATGAACTTCATGGTTAACGAACTCAGCTCCTACTACTGCGACTTTACCAAGGATATCCTTTACTGCAGCAGTGCGGATGACCGGCGTCGCCGTCAGGTACAGTCGGTATACTGGCTGGCTGTGGATGCACTGGTCAGACTGTGGGCACCGTTCCTTGTCTATACCTGCGAAGAAGTATGGACGCATTTCTCCAATGACGCGGAAGAAAGCGTGCACTATATGTCTTATCCGGAAGTCAGGGAATATGCCAATGCGGCTGAACTGAAGGAAACATTCGCAAAGCTTCTCGACGTCCGTTCCGATGTCAACAAGGCTCTGGAAAATGCCCGTAACGAGAAACTGATCGCTTCCGGTCAGGAAGCAGCTGTCACGCTGCATCTGGCAGATGACATTCAGGAACTCTTCCGCGGTACGCTGGGTGATGATGTTGCCCAGTGGCTGATCGTTTCCAAAACGGATATCACAGCCGGTGAAGGCGAGCCGGAAGTCACGAAAGCACCGGGAACCAAATGCCCGCGTTGCTGGAATTACAGCGAGGAAGCAGATGAAGACGGCCTCTGCCCGAGATGCCGCCGTGTCATCAAAGGATAAGAATTCCGGGAGACCTGAAAAGGTCTCCTTTTCTTATTCGCAAAAAGAAAACATGGTTTTTCACCATGTTCAGTAAATAATCTTTTTGAACTGTTCCCAGGGCAGGTAGTCTTTTCCGAAGTGACCGTAATTGACAGTGGAACGGTAAATCGGACGCTTCAGATTCAGTTCGTTGATGATGTCGGAGACGCGGAAGCTGAAATTGCTTTCGACGATCTCTCCCAGTTCCTCATCGGTAAAACGGGATGTTCCGAATGACTGGATGTAAACGGATACCGGCTCGGCCAGACCGATGGCATAGGAGAGCTGCAGCTGGCACTTTTCCGCAAGGCCGTTGGCAACAAGGTTGCGGCAGACATAGCGGGCATAGTAGGCAGCGGAACGGTCGACCTTGGTCGGATCCTTGGACGAGAAGCAGCCGCCGCCGATCGGCGCATAGCCGCCATAGGAATCGACGACGATCTTGCGGCCGGTCGTGCCGGAATCACCCCAGCTGCCGCCGAGAATGAAGGAGCCGGAAGGATTGATCAGATAATCGGTATCGTCATCGATCAGTTCCTTCGGGATAACCGGCAGGATCACCTGATTGATAATCAGATCATTCAGTTCCTGCTGGGTAATACCGGCGATATGCTGAGTGGAAACGACGATGGCGTCGATCCGTTTCAGAACACCGTCATCATATTCACAGGTCACCTGGGTCTTTCCGTCCGGACGCAGACGGGGATCCTGACGTCTGACTGTTTCCAGTCTGGCAGCCAGAAGGTGGGCGTAATGGATCGCTGCCGGCATCAGATTGTCGGTCTCGCTGCAGGCATAGCCGAACATGATGCCCTGGTCGCCGGCGCCGATTTCCTGGCCGATGACAGCCGAGTTGATTTCATCCGACTGGCGGTTGACCTTGACCATGACATGATAGTCTTCGGTATAGCCGATTTCCCGGATCGCATCAAGAGCGATTTTCTCGTAATCCAGCACAGCTTTCGTGCCGGCTTCGCCATAGACCAGGATCAGGTCGTCCTTGATCGTCGCTTCGACGGCCATATGACTGTCGCGGTCCTGTTTCAGAGCTTCATCGAGTATGGAATCGGCGATGTAATCGCAGATCTTATCCGGATGTCCGCTGGTAACGGATTCGGAAGTGAAAAATGTTTTTGCCATAATAAAAGTCCCTTTCTATAAACGGTCTTTTCAAGATCTTCAGAAAGAGACGTATCATTTGTGCTTGAATCTCTTCCTTATCGATGTCAGCAGTACCACCTTGCGGATGCAGGTTGGTATGGGGTCACAGAGCTGACTCTCTCATCCCATTCTTGATAAAAGACATATGTATTAAACCACCCAATGATTACAGCGTCAACCAAAAAGACATACCTCAGATGAAAAAAAACCGCAACGTGTTATAATCAGTAGGAATGGGAACAGTAAAATGAAGTTTACGAATCTGAAAGAAGAAACTCTGGAAAGTATCAAGGCGTTCTCGATCTCCGGAGTCATCATCGTACTGTTCTTCCAGCTGGTGAACAACCTGCGCTGGCTGGGAGGCTTCTTTTCCAGTGCATTGCAGGCACTGGCGCCGTTTTTGTTCGGTATTGTCTTTGCCTTTATCACCGTCCCGCTGCGGCGGTTTGTGGAAAACGATCTGCTGGCAAACGTGAAATGGTCAAAGAAGGCAAAACGGTATGTCGGTGTCGCGGCTGCCATGATCGTGCTTCTGGCGGGAATCGTCGTATTCTTCGCCATCCTGATCCCGCAGCTGGCGAGCAGTCTGTCGATCTTTATCGCATCCTTTGACGGGTATGTGCAGACACTGCGGGAACTGATCGAAAAAGTCAATTCCGGCGCGCCGGAAATTGCCCAGTTCCTCAGCAACGGCGTCAAACTGATGGGAGAAAAGCTGACCGAGTGGCTGACAGGTGCGCAGGGCGGTCTTGCCCAGATCCTGTCATATTCCATTTCCTTTGCCAAGGGAATCATGAATTTCTTCATCGGCGTGATCATAACCATGTATCTTCTGCTCGATGAGGAGAAATTCAAACGGCAGATCAAGATGTTCATCTACGGCGTATTCGAGCAGGGGACGGCGGAGAACCTGGTCCATGTCATGAAACTGACAGCCGGAACCTTCAACAGTTTTATCTTCGGCAAGTTCGTGGATTCCCTGATCATCGGCGTGATCTGCTATATCTGCGTCACCCTGATGCAGATGCCGTATGCGCCGCTGATCGCCTTCGTTGTCGGCATCACCAATATGATTCCGGTCTTTGGTCCGTTTATCGGGGCCGTGCCGAGTACGCTGATCCTGCTGATCATCGATCCGTTCCAGGCACTTGAATTCATGATCTTCATTCTTGTCCTGCAGCAGATCGACGGCAATATCATCGGTCCGCATATTCTCTCCGACGCTGTCGGTCTTCCGACACTGTGGGTCATGTTCGCCATCATTATCGGCGGTGCCATGTTCGGCATTGTCGGTATGTTTGTCGGCATTCCGATCTTCTCGGTCATCTATACCCTGACAGAGGACTGGATCCACCGGCGTCTCAGGGAAAAGAAAATATACTTCCCGTCAGAGGAAAGCAAGGAACAGTAAAAGCCGCCTGTGCAAAATCGCACAGACGGCTTTCTTTTGATATCAGAGATTGAACAGCATCTCTTCGTACATCGGCAGATGATAGAATTCGCGGGAGGCGATTTCTTCATAGGAATCGATCAGCGCGCGCAGTTTCTGCATCAGCGGGGTGACGTCATAATAGATGTTTTTGCCGCGGCTGAAGCAGTCCGGAGCAGATACGGCTTTCTGCCATCCTTTTTCCAGAGCAGTTACCGCCTTGGCGGTATCGTCGATGAGGGCGGACAGTTTTTTGACCTGATCCTTGACAAACTTCGGAGCTGCAGCGTCGGCGGCCGACAGAGCCCGGGCATTGAATGAGAACTCCGCTGTCATTGCCGGCAGGACATCCTTGCGGGTCATTTCCAGCAAGGTGCGGACTTCGATGACCATCTTCTTTTCGTAGCGTTCTTCCAGGATTGTCCGGTTGGCCGAGAGTTCCTTCTCGGAATAGATATCCAGGGAAGTGAAGAGTCCGACAACTTTCGGATCGTTGAGAACCTGGACGGACTCGATGAACGAACGCACGGACGGCAGACCTCTGCGGGCAGCCTCCTTGACCCATTCCTCGCTGTAGCCGTCGCCGGAGAACAGGATCCGCTTATGATCGTGGATAATGTTGCGGCAGATGTCGATTGCCTTTTCGCGGATATCCTGCAGGTATTTGATCCCGTCCAGCTGATTGGCGATTTCGTTGAGCGATTCAGCCATGATCGCATTCAGGACGGTATTCGGGAATGCGGCAGACATGCTGGAACCCAGCATGCGGAATTCGAACTTGTTGCCGGTAAAGGCGACCGGTGAAGTACGGTTGCGGTCGGTGTTGTCGTGGGGAATATAGGACAGCGTTGTGACCGGTGAGAAATCCCGGATCTCGTTTTTGCCTTTCTGGGATTTGTGACCCTGATAGAGGCTGTAAAGAATATCTTCGATATAGTTGCCAAGATAGACGGAGATGATTGCCGGCGGAGCTTCGTTGGCACCCAGACGGTGATCGTTGCCGGCATCCGACGCGCTCATTCTCAGAAGCACCGGATAGGTATCGACAGCTTTGATGAATGCGCACATGAATACCAGGAAGCGGATGTTTTCCGCCGGTTTTTCACCCGGTGAGAACAGATTCTGTCCGTCATCGGTGACGATCGAATAATTATCGTGCTTGCCGGAACCGTTGATGCCTTCAAACGGTTTTTCATGCAGCAGACAGGCCAGACCGTGTTTCTCCGCCGTCTTGCGCAGAATATCCATGGTGATCTGGTTCTGGTCGACAGCGATGTTGCCGTTGGTGAAGACCGGTGCCAGTTCGAACTGACCGGGAGCGACTTCGTTATGTTCGGTCTTGGCGTAGATGCCAAGCTTCCAGAGTTCCTGGTTGACTTCCTTCATGAAGGCGGAAACACGGGTCGGAATGGATCCGAAGTAATGATCGTCCAGTTCCTGGCGTTTCGGAGCCGGGGCACCGAACAGGGTGCGGCCGGTCAGCTTCAGGTCGAGACGTCTGTCGAAATAACGGCGGTCGATCAGGAAGTACTCCTGTTCGAGACCGACAGAAATATTGCAGGATTTTACATCCTTGTCGCCGAAGAGGTTGACGACCCTTGTGGCAGCCCGCGAGAGGGCACCGATCGATTTGATCAGCGGTTCCTTACGGTCCAGAGCTTCACCGGTGTAGGAAACAAAGACGGTCGGGATACACAGGACATTGTCGCGGATGAATACCGGACTGGTCACATCCCAGTAGGTATAGCCACGGGCTTCAAAAGTCGCGCGCAGGCCGCCGCTGGGGAAACTGGAGGCATCCGGTTCGCCCTTGATCAGCATTTTGCCGGAAAAACGGGCGATCGGGTTGCCGGCAGGTCCCGGTTCGATAAAGGAATCATGTTTTTCTGCTGTGCCGCCGGTCATCGGCTGGAACCAGTGCGTGAAGTGCGTGGCTCCTTTCTCCATGGCCCACAGTTTCATGGCATGGGCAATCGCATCGGCGGTGGGACGGTCGAGAGTGCTTTCGTTGGCAACGGTTTTCTTCCATGACTGGTAAACCGGACGCGGCAGGCGGTCTTCCATTTCCTGCTCGCTGAATACCAGACTGCCAAAATCTTCAAAAGGCTTTCCCATAACATTTCCTCCTTGTATAGAACAAGAATACTCCTGTGAATATACAAAATCAAAAAATAATCGCGAAAATGATGAAAAAATTCAGAAATCCGGAGAAAAACTGAAAAATATCTTGAAAAAACAGAAAAAAATCCGGAATTCTGACAATAATCCGGATTTTATCTCTTCGGATATAAAGAAAACACGGTTTCTGCCGTGTTCAGAAGTAATAATTGCTGAAAGGGTCTGCCTGCTCAAGCTGCACGCCCTTGACTTCCGGGACTTCGTCGATCAGAAGCGCTTCGATGCCGTCATTCAGGGTAGTGTTGAGAGCCATGCATCCGGCACAGGCTCCGCTCATCGATACAGTGACGATTCCGTCTTCGAAATCCACAAAGTGAACATCGCCGCCGTCAGCCTGGATATAGGGACGCAGTTTGTTCAGGGTGTGGTTGATGCGGGCAACCAGATCATCATACGCAGCCTGTTCTTCAGGACTGCGCTTTTTTGTTTCTTTTTCAGTTTCACTCATAGACTTCCTTCTTTCTATACTCTGATATGAAAGATCAGGGCAACAACGATACCGAGCAGAATGCCGCCGAAAACTTCGAACCAGCGGTGCCCGAGTACGGGTTTCAGTTTCGTGTCATACAGGGGATCATCCAGAAGATCGGGATACAGTTCCTGCAGATCATGAACTAATTTTTGCGTAACTTTAATGTTTTGTCCACTGTAATACCTTACGTTGGCAGCGTCGTAAATCACGATCACAGCCAGGGCAAGAGTAACGGCGAAAATAGAGGAACGGAACTGTTCCACCATGCCTACTGAAAGGGCTAGCGCCGATACAAGAGCGCTGTGTGAACTGGGGAATCCGCCGGCAGCTCTTGCCAGGGACCAGTTCCATTTTTTTGTGTGCAGGTACGCGATTGCCGGCTTCAGCAGCTGGGCAATCACCGCAGCTGTAAGGGCCGACCAGAAGGGTACCATAACACGCCAAGATACTAACATAGATACTCCTGATTACTTTATCCTAGATAGTATAGCACAACTCGTTTAACGTGGTATACTTGCGTAGGAAGGTATTATATGAACTATAAAACAGGACAGATCGCAGAGGGAAAAGTGACCGGGATCCAGCCCTACGGAGCATTTGTGGCTCTGGACGGACATACGACCGGACTGATCCATATCTCGGAAATCAGCGACGGATTTGTCAGGGATATCAGCCGTTTCGTTCATGTCGGCGAAACCGTCAGAGTCAAGATCATGGAATTCGATCCCCATTCAAATCAGGCCAAGCTTTCGCTCAAGGCAGTACGGCGCACCCATACCCGCAACCGCCGCCGGCCCGTCATGACGAAGGCATCGCTGCCGCCGATGAAGATCGGCTTCCGCTCCATCGCCCGCAAAATGCCTGAATGGATCAATGAGGCACTTGCCGGAAAAGATACTGCACAGACCGGATAGGAAGTGCAGTTTTTTATTTTCCACTGTATATCATTTCAACCAATATAGCGGCCATGGTATACTGTGGTCATATTCAACTGGGCAGATACGGATCTGCTGAAAGCACATAATTCATAACTATGCGCCGCTCTGAAATACTGCTCAGTCACGTCTTACGGACGTGAGAAAGGGGATAATATGGCTTTGGATTATCGCAAGTGCGCAGAAGAGATTTTCAGTCATCTTGGCGGAAAAGACAATATCGCCTCTGCCGCACACTGTGCCACAAGACTTCGTCTTGCGATCGTTGACAACAGCAAGGTCGATGTCAAGGCACTGGAAAACACCGACGGAGTACAGGGTGTTTTCTCGTCAAACGGTCAGCTGCAGATCATTATCGGAACCGGAACCGTCAACAAGGTATATGAAGAATTCCTTGATGTCAGCGGTGTTTCCGCCGGCACCAAAGATGATGTCAAAGCAGCGGCCGCGGCCAACATGCCGTGGTGGAAACGGCTGGTAAAGACACTCGGCGACGTATTCGTCCCGATCCTGCCGGCAATCGTCGCCGCCGGTCTGATGATGGGTCTTGTCGAAGCACTCGGCAACGCCATCCCGACCTTCCATGATTCCGCATGGTTCGGTTTCCTGGACATGGCCGCAAATACTGCTTTCGCATTCCTGCCGGTGCTGGTGGCAATCAGTGCCACGAAAGTGTTCGGCGGCAATGAATTCCTCGGCGCTGTCATCGGTCTGATGATGGTGCATCCGGCCCTGACCAACGGCTGGAACGCAGCCAACGGCTATGGTGTCTGGTATCTGTTCGGCGAAGGAATCAAGATCGGCAACTATGTCCTCGGCCAGATCAACCAGCTCGGCTATCAGGGACATGTCATTCCGGTCGTCATCGCCATCTGGCTGATGTGCAAGGTCGAAAAGTGGCTCCATGCCCATGTACCGGAAATGATCGATCTGTTTGTCACACCGCTGACAACCGTTCTGGTGACAGCTCTCCTGACATTCATGGTCATCGGTCCGATCTTCTCGGGTCTGGAAACGATCGTTCTTAACTTCGCAACAACGCTGGTGGCCAACCCGATCGGTGCCTGTGTCATGGGTGCGGTCTATCCGGTCACAGTTGTTATGGGCCTGCATCATATGTACAACACGATCGAACTCGGCATGCTCGGAGCCGGTGCCCTGAACACCTGGATGCCGATTGCTTCCGCTGCCAACTTCGCCCAGTTCGGCGCGTGTCTCGCAGTCGGTCTGAAAGCCAGAAACCAGAAGACAAAGGCTATTGCCATCCCGTCTTCCCTGTCGGCATCGCTGGGTATTACCGAACCGGCGATCTTCGGTGTCAACCTGCGCTTCATGAAGCCGTTCATCTATGCTGCGATCGGCGGTGCGGCTGGTTCTCTGTTCGGCGCGATCACCAAGCTCGGCGCCCATGCCAACGGTGTCACCGGTATTCCCGGCTATCTGATCATCAACAACTACTTCGGCTATACCGTCATGCTGGCAATTGCCGGCGGTATCGCATTCGCCCTGACATTCGTTCTCTGGCGTGAAGATCCGGAAGATGCCGCACCTGTCGTAACGACTGTTCCGGAAGAAAATGCATTTACGACCGGAAAGGGCAATGTCGTCCAGCCGGTAGCCGGCAGAATCATTCCCGCATCGGAAATCGCCGATCCGATGTTCGCTGCTGAAACCATGGGTCCCTCCGTCGGCATCATTCCTGAAGGGGAAACGGTATACGCGCCGTTTGACGGCGAGGTAATCATGGTGTTCCCGACAAAACATGCTGTCGGTCTTGCCAGCAATGACGGCATCGAGGTACTGGTACATGTCGGTATCGATACTGTAAACATGGACGGCAAAGGTTTCGAATCCTATGTCGAACAGGGACAGAAGATCGAAAAGGGAGACAAGCTTCTGACCTTTGACAGGTCGGAAATCAAAAAAGCCGGTTACTCCGATACCGTTATCGTCGTCCTGACGAACGGAAACGACCTGCCGGATGTGGCCAAGGCAGCCTGAAAACAAAACGCATGACAACTGAAAAGGAACTGCGGTTCAAAGCAGTTCCTTTTTCTGATGCATCTGCAGCCAGTTATATACAGCGCCAAGCAGGTTGGCGTCAGCTTCATAACGGCAGACATCGATGACTGTCTCCGGCATGTCTTCTCCGAGTACGGAAGCGATTCTCTGATATTCTTCCTGCAGGTCGGTAATGAAACGCCGGTTGCGGGAAACACCGCCGCCGATCACAATCTTTTCCGGCGAGATGACAAGCTTGAGATTGAACAGCAGCCAGCCAAGTTTTCTGATCCATGTCCGGTAGACGGCAGAAGTTTCCTCATCTTCTTCCTCAAGCCAGCGGAACACATCCATGCCGGTGATCCGTTTTTCACTGGACGAGGCGTTGCCGGATGTTTCAAAAAGGGCTGGATCCATATCTTTCGCCCGGGCGACAGCTTTGAGGAATCCGGTCATGCTGGCATCGTAGCAGAGGGCATTGGTTTTGTCATACTGTCCGGGCATGATCATCATGTTGCTGATTTCACCGGCTGCGAAACCGGCTCCTTTCTGCAGTTTCGAATCCATGATGATGCCGCCGCCGATACCGCTGCCAAGCAGGACACAGGCCGCGTCCCTGACACCTGCCAGCGAACCTTTCCAGGCTTCGGCGAGAATTGCCGCCTTGCCGTCGTTCTCCACACTGACCGGGACCGGGATCTTTTCCTTCAGAAGGTCATACAGGTTTTCACCGTTCATTTCAGGATAGAGAGCAACCAGTAGGATCCTGCCGCTTTCACTGTCGATCACGCCGGGCATCGAAACGGCGATTCCGTCCGCATACGGATACTGCCGGTACAGATCCGTGATCAGGTCAAGAAACGCTTCGCGGCCTGAAACCGGTGCCGGAAGCTTGCCGTATTCACGCATTTCCGCTTTTTCATTTACCAGGCAGTATTTGACAAAGGTACCGCCGAAATCAAATGCAAGTATATTCATAATTTCTCCGGTTTTATTCTAGCATGTGTAACAATTGTCTTGGCTCCGGTTATTTCATACAATGAAAAATAGTAAAAAAAAGAAAGAGCACAAATCAGATGAATGTAACCGTAAAGACATTTTCCATGCTGACTGCAGAAGAACTGTATGAGATCCTGCGCCTGCGTTCGGAAGTATTTGTTGTCGAGCAGAACTGTATCTATCAGGATATCGACGGCATCGATCCCCGCAGTCTGCACATCTGGCTGGGCGATGAGGAAGGGATCTTTACATATGCCCGCCTGTTTGTGAAAAACGATGATCCGCTGACTGTTCAGATCGGCCGGGTCGTTTCAAGGGTGCGAAGAAAAGGATACGGAACCGTTGTCCTGCGGGAATGCATCCGCCAGGCACGGAATCATTTCCATGCTGACGCAGCTGGTTGTTCTTGCACTTGCGGCACCGCGCATGGGCTTCTCGTCACTGCCATTTACAATGATGATGAGCTGGATCATTCCGGGTATCATAGCGGCAATCGCTTCGGGAAAGGCGCTGAAGATATGAATGATACAGAAAAGAACGAAATCTTGAAGCTTGCTGACGCCTGCATCAGGGAAAGCCGGAACACGAGACCGGAGAAGCTATGGCTTGACGGGATGGCTTCGCGCTTTATGGAAAAGCACGAAATTTCGGGCAAAGCGGAGCTTGATGCCCTGATCTTTACGCGAATGTACGGAAGGACTCCGGACCAGTCAGATATTCTAAAAATCCGCTACTGGCGGACAGGAAGGCATATCCCGTCAAAACGGGAGGAATGCCTGCGGTTCGGAGAAGCCATGGAGCTTTCGGCTCGAGAGATGCAGTATCTCATGCAGGTGTATTTCGACCGGTGCGACCTGTGTTTTTCGCGGGATGAA